>NZ_JBFAXQ010000003.1:0-484024 GCF_040680855.1 Kribbella sp. NPDC051952 | reverse complement strand
TCAGCGCTTGCGTGTTGCGTCGTGTCAGCGCTTGCGTGTTGCGTCGTGTCAGCGCTTGCGTGTTGCGTCGTGTCAGCGCTTGCGTGTTGCGTCGTGTCAGCGCTTGCGTGTTGCGTCGTACTGGCGTTGAGGTCTGTTAGGAGTTGGGTGTAGCCGTTGTGGGCGTTGGTGGCTCGGGTTAGAGCTTGGTCGTAGCGGGCGGCTACTCGGTGGTGCCAGTCGGCCAGGTCGGACTGCTTCTTCGCCTCGGCTTCCGCGGCCCGCCTGCGAGCGAGGGCGCCGTTGTCCTTGGCGTTCGCTGCCTTGGCGGCCTTCTCGTTCGCCTCCTGCGCAGCGGTTGTCGCAGCCTCGGCCGCGTTCCGTTTGCTCTCGATCAGCGCTTGAAGGGTAGCGATGGTTCCGTCGAGGGCTCGCACTTCGCGTGTGATGGAAGCCTTGAGCTCCGCCACTGGACCAACGAACGGCGCCTGCCACGGAAGCATCGGCGGGGCGAACCCGCGCTTCCGGATCGCCTCGACGAGCCCTTCGATGTCTCGCCGGAGCAGCTGTTCCTCGACGCTGTCCGCCGCGGTCGCCCACTTCCGGCGGAGATAGCGGAATTCGTTGAACTGGGCATCGACACAATGGTTTCGCCCACCACCGATGAGGCGATTCCAGATCGCCCTCAGCGGACCACCGGCCGGCGCCTTCAGTTCCTGCAGCGTGTGACTGATCTCGTGTACCCACAGCCGAGCCAGCTGATCATTCGCAACCCCCGGCGAGATCGTGACAACGTGCGGATCGGCGGCCGTCCCAGCATGAGCCTGAGTAGCCGCGAGCTTCCGCCGCCCTACCCGCCCCACCTCAACCCGGAAGTGCTGAGCCTCCCCGAACCCCTCCGCCCTAACCACCACAACCCGCCCAACCACCACCGGGTCCCCACTGACAACCCCACCAAAATCAGACCCCAGTACGCCGCCAACCGCCGCAAGCACCACATCAACAGTCAGCGGCGAGTCGTCCACCCCACGCCCATCCCCCACAAACCGCGTCCCCTTGACACGAGGTGCATGCGTAACATCCCCTCGCGCCCCACGGCCGTCGTTCACCCCACCCATCTGCCCTTCACCAGCGGAGTCCCGAGATGTCTCCGCTGACCCACGGTCGCTGGAGTGTGAGCTACTCACCGAGCTGTCATCGGTTGCCTGGGCCGCTGGTGTTGAGGTGTCGTTGGAGGGTTGGGCTGCGTTGGAGGGTTGGGCTGCGTTGGAGGGTTGGGCTGCGTTCGAGGGTTGGGCTGCGTTCGAGGGTTGGGTTGTGGTGGAGGGTTGGGTTGTGGTGGGGGCGCCGGTTAGTTCGTGGGCTTGGCGGGCTATTTGCTCGGCTGCCAGGCGACGGGCTGCGGCGCGGAGGAGGTCCTGGGGAGACTGGGCGATCGGCTGCTCCACCGGGGTGCCGAGGTGCTCGGTGAGACGGCGTACGGCTTCTGCGTTGAGCTCTGCCTGAGTGGCACCTTGGTGTTGACCCAGCTCGGTTGCGATCTGCTCGAGAGTCTGCCGGGAGATGACCGTCGGCTGTCCCCCGACACCAGCGATCCGAACACTCCCGTCCTGCAAGGGAATCGCATCCGGCGCAACAACCCCCACCCCATACCCAACCGCCACCCCAACCTCACCAACCAACTCCACCTCCCCAGTCCGCACCTCGCCCACCGGAGCCTGTTCGCCCTCCACCTGCCCGCTCTCCACCTCCCCGGGCCGCACCTCGCCCACCGGAGCCTGTTCGCCCTCCACCTGCCCGCTCTCCACCTCCCCAGTCCGCACCTCGCCCACCGGAGCGCTTTCGCCCTCCGCCTGGTCGGCCTGCGTGTGCTCAGGTTGCGGGTGTTCGGCTTGTGTGTGCTGGGGTTGGGTGGGCTCGGGCGGCTGCTGGTGGTGTTGTTCGGTTGGGTGTAGGTGGTGGTTGTCCAGGGCATCGATTGCGGTGGTCAGGGGGCGGGCGCGGTAGACCGTGGTGCGGTTGGTTTGGGGGTCGGTGACGTCTGTGGTGACTGCGATGTGCGGTCGGCCCTCGGGTCCTGGGATCGCTTGAAGTCTGAGGGTGACAACCTGACCGGCTTCGAGCAATCGGCGTACCTGCTGCTCCAGCTCGGCGAACGACTCGTCCGAAACCGAGACACCCGGCGGGATCAATCCCCGCGCACGGTCTCGCGCGAAGGCCCAGTCGAGGGCGATCCGCGGTAGCGCCTCCACCCGACCCGTCCCAGGTACCGGAAGTCCTTCCGGCGGAAGAATCTCGTGTAGTTCAAGCACGACCTCGTCCGGTTGCCCCGCCGTACCGAAGCTCCAGGTCGCCCGATTGGCCGACTGGTTCGACATCACCTCCCCCGACACCGGCCCGTCCGCGGCATTCACCCGCGCACCGACCACATACGGGTTCAACACCCGCGCCAACTCACCCGGCTCACCCGGCGGCCCGACCTCGACCCGCGGCCCGTCCTCGACCCGCGGCCCGTCCTCCACCGCGTGATGACGGCCGTTCTCGTTGCTCAGATCACGCAACCGATGCCGTCCCGGCAGATTCTCCGGACGGCCACGACTCTCCTCGGGTGGGTCGTGGGGCTCGTCGTTGGTGGGAGACGTGCTGTCGGTCGGCAGGTGGGTGGGTGGCGAGTCGGTGGTGTGATCGGTTCCCGGATCGGGGGTTAGGTCGTATTCGGTGATAGCTATGCCCTTGGCGCGGGCTCGGCTGGGGAGGAGTTCTACGCGGGCTTTGACGACGAAGTACTGGAGGTCGCCGGCGTCCAGGGCCGCTTCCATTGCGGCTGCTACGCCGCGTTCGTTGTCGGGGCCGTTGCGGCGGTTCATCGCGGCCAGGATGCTGCGAACGTACTCGCGATGCCCTTGTTCGTAGGACTTTCCGTCGGCACCGCGGCGGGTGCCCAATGTGCCGCCGGCGCTCTTCGCCTCGATCACGGCGAAGCCCAGGATCTTCCCGCTGGCCGCGTCCATGCGTACGTAGATCTGGTCGAACCGGCCTGACCCACCCATCGACGTACCGGGAACGCGGAGAATCTCCTCGCCCGGGAACTGCGCTTCGAGCCAGCGCAGCATGGCCATGGCGTACGACTCGCCCATGTTCTCGCCGGCCGCCTGCGGCCTACCGGGCTGACGTGCGGCCTCCTCGGCGAGCAGGCGGCGTACCTCCTCCTTCGTCAGACCGCGCCGGGCCTCCTTCTCCGCCTGGGTCGGGCGCCGGACGACTCGCTTGAGCTTGCCCATGCTCTTCATCCAGCGGTCGGTCCAGCGCTGCAGGTGGATGCGCTCGTCCTGGGTCAACCGGAGTACGGGATCGTCGAAGTTGACGACCGTACGTCCGATCGGCCATCCGGGCACCACCTCGATCGGCGCGAACCGACCGTTCTGCAGGTAGCGGAGGACCGGGACCGGGATGTGCCGCACCGGTCCGCCCGGCTCGCTCGCCGGGAACGTCATGTCGCTGGCCGGCTTCCCACGGCCGAAGCGCTTGACCACGGTGGTGGGCTTGCCGGTCGCCTTCGCGATGTCGGGCTTCTGGTAGTAGTACTCGCGGAGTTGTTGGGCGGCTGGGGTGAGTTCGCCGTTGGCGTCGACCTCGTTCAGGGCTGCTACGAAGGCGTCGTACGCCGCCTGCTCGAACGACCCTGCGGTCCCGGGTTCGACCTCGAGCATCCGGTCGGCGGGCGGGGTCAGGTTTGGTTCGTCAGCACTGTTCCCGTTTGGATCGCCGTCGCGTCCGCCCTCTCGATCAGCAGGGTCACTCGTCGAGTCCCCGGGGTTGATGGGACGGAAGAATGGAACTCGACGCCCAGTACGCGCACCGTCCGGTCGGTGTCCGTCCGGAGCGTCGTTCCGCGCCGGATCACGCCGGTCTTCAGCTGCCCGGGTACCAGGATCCCGCCCCGGCTCGGGAGGTCGAACGTCGTCTCGACCGTGAACTCGATCTCCGTCATGGTCATGCATCCTTTCGAGTGCTGGAGCTTCACTCGAGACCGCCTCGGCCTCGAGGTCCTCGATGTTGTCCGTCGTCGGATCGATGCCGGCCCGGAGTTGGTCGACGTGGGTGCGCTCGTGCGCGAGGGTCGCGGCCAGCGTCTCGCGGTCAGCAAAGCTCGCCGGGCCGAGGCGGATCTGGTCGCCGCCGTATTCGTGCGGGGTGGTGGCGTACGCCGGTTCGCTGTCGAGCAGGTCAATCTCCGCAAGATCGTCGACAATCACAACGTCAACATCACTCAAGTCCACACCAGCAGCCGCAGCCACCTCAGCCACGGTCTCCGCAGTACGAGGTAAACCTTCACCACTCTCAAACACCCCCCGGTTGGTCCGCTGCGGCGCGGGCGAATGCGATGTCCGCGACCCACCCGGTACGACGGGACCGGCCGATACGGCGGGATCGGCCGGTACGGCGGGATCGGCCGGTACGGCGGGATCGGCCGGTACGGCGGGATCGGCCGGTACGGCGGGATCGGCCGGTACGGCGGGATCGGCCGATGCGGCGGGATCGGTCGATGCGGCGGGATCGGTCGATGCACCGAGTTCAGGTGGTGCGGTGAGATCGGCCGGTGCACCGGGTTCAGGTGGTGCGGTGAGATCGGCCGGTGCGTGCGGTATGGCGGGGCCGGCCGGGTCGGCGTTCTCTGCGGGGGTGGCTGGGCCGGCGTGGGAGTGCGTGGGTAATGGGCGTGAGGCGTGGGTTAGCTCGGTCCGCGGGTCCTGCTTCTCGGTCGTGGGCTGCACGGTCCCGGGCGCAACCGCGAGGGCTCCTGGTGCGCCGGGGGCTGAGGTGAGGGGGCCGGGCGCGGTGAGGTCGGGGGCCATGGTTCCTGGAGCTGCGGGGCCGGGGGTTGCTGGGCCAGGGCTCGTGGGGTCTGGGGCTGTGGGGTTGGGGGTGAGGTTGGTGTCGAGGTCCTCGGTGGGGGTGTTGGGGGGTGGCGGGTCGTCGTTGGGTGGGGTGATGGGGTCTGTGGCGTTGGCGGGGTTCTTGGTGCGGGGTGTGGTGGTGGAGTCGGCTTGAGATGGCCTTGCGGTGGTGGATCCCTGGGCGGGGTTGGGGGTCTGGGCTGGGTTGGTGTTCTGAGTGGCTTGGGTGTTTTGGGACTGGGCTGGGGGTTGGGTGTTGGCGGTCTGAGCTTGGGAGGAGGTCTGGGGTTGGGAGGAGGTCTGGGACTGGGGGCTGGTGGGCTGCTGGTTGGTGGTGGGTTGTTGGGTGGACGAGGACTGCTGGGTGGCTGAGGACTGCTGGGTGGCTGAGGACTGTTGTGTGGTTGGCGATTGCTGCGTGGCTGGGGGTTGCTGTTGGGTGGCGGCGGGTTGGGTGGTTGTTGGTTGTTGGGTGGCGGCGGACTGGGTGGTCGCTGGTTGTTGGGTGGCTGCGGGTTGGGTGGATGCCGGTTGGGCGGTTGTTGGTTGGGTGGGGGCGGGTTGTTGGGTTGCTTGGGTGGGGGTGGGGTGTTGGGTGTGGAGTTCTGGGGTTGAGGTGGTGGTGGGGGCGTGGGGGGCTGGGTTGAGGGTGGCTGTGGGTGGGCGGGTGGTGGCGCCTGGGTCGTGGGTATTGGTGGTGGATTGGTTGTTGGTTGAGGGTTGGTCTCCGGTCGAATGGGCGGGGCTTTGGTGGTTGGTTGTGGAGTTGGCGTCTGAGGTTGAGTTCGTGCTCTGAGCGCCGGAGTCCTGAGAGCTCGTGTTTTGGGAGCTGGTGTCTTGAGCGCTCGTGTTTTGGGAGCTGGTGTCTTGAGAGGTGGTGTTTTGGGAGTTGGTGGATTGAGAGCCCGCGTCCTGGGAGGTCGGGGGCTGGGTTTGGGTGGGGTCTGGGGTGGGGGAATTTGGGTTGGGGGTTGTGGGGTTGCCGGGGGGTGGGGTGTGGGGTGGGTCGCCGCCGCCGGGATTAGAGGCTGTGGCCGGTGGGTTGAGTTTCGTGGCTGCGTAGTGGCCTGCGGCGTGGCCGGTGTCGTGGGCTGCTACTCGGCCGCCGGCTAAGGCACCTGAGCCCAGGAATTGCTGGCCGATCGCCTTCTCGAAGTCTTCTCGTTTGAGGTCGCCGAGCTTTCCGTCGGCGATCGCCTGCGCCGTGACTGACGTGATGGGCGACGAGACACCGTTGACGACGAAGGCCTGGGACTGTCGCTCGATCGAGTTGCCGATGCCGTTCACGGCAGGGCGGAAACGCTGCGGCGCCGGCACCGCACGGATCAGCGCTCCGGCCGGCTTCGACACCAACCAACCAGCCGGCGTGAAGACAGGGGCCAGTAGAGCCCCACCACCGCCCGCCCCGGCCGCGACCGCGATCTGCTTCGGATCGAGGTGGTCCCGATACCCACGGAGCATGTCGATCCCCTCGCCACCGACCTCGACCCCGGCTTCCTCGAAGACCTCCTTGCCGACCTCCTTCGCGGCCTTGGCCAGCAGCCCGGCCGCACCCTCCGACAGCCTCATCGTCGCCGCGGCAGCCCGAACGATGGCCGCGATCCGCATCGCGATCCCCGACACGATCCGGCCGCGGATCCACTGCCCCAGCGGCAAAGGCAACGCGAAGCTGGCCGCGAACGCCACCCCGTTCGCGATCAGCTCGGCGTAGATGGAGTCCTTGATGTTGGCGATCTGGCGGGCGTAGTCGTGCGACATCACCGCCATGTCGTTCATCATCTTGATGAGCTCGTCGAACCCACCGCTACCGGCGATCCCGTTGATCGTCTGGTCGACCTTGGCGTGGTACAGGATCCCGTTCGCGTCGGCCCAGGCCGCGGGCAGCGCGTTCATCCCCACCGTGGCCGCGTCCTTGGTCGCGGTCAGCGCCTGGGCCGCGGCCGCCCAGTTGTCCCCCATCCGGTTGGCGGCGTCCTCGTTGACCCAGACCGGGAAGAACCCGTCGATCTGTTGACGGAGCCACAGCCACAGCACCGTCGTCGGTTCGGGAATCACTCGAGTGCACGCATGTAGGCAGGTTGATCCTGCTCACTCAGCTGGAGGTACTCGACCACACCGCGCCGGCCGGCGTCGGCTGTCTTGTAGAGCTTCGGCGCGACCTCGGCGGCCTGCTTCGGGACCACCTCTTTGTACGCGTTGTACGCAGCGCGATAAGCAACGCTGAGCTCGTCGAACCCGGTCGACACGACCTGCTCGTCGTCATCGATTGCCTTCAGCAACCCCGGCCATTTCGACCCGAACAGTCCGCCAGCCTGATAGATCTGCTGGGAGGCGCGGAAGGTGTCATCCGGGTACATGTCGATATCGCCAATGCCGCCGAAGTTGACCGGCTGCGGGCTCATCGCGGCGACTTCCCTTGCAGCTTGGCCAGTTCCGCAAGAAACGGACCGAAGGCGGGATCGTCGTCGGCGGGCCGATCCGCCGGTGGCAGCTGCGCGGCGAAGGCCAGCAGGACCTCCTCCTGCGCCCGGGTGTGGGCATCGTTGACGGCAGTACGGATCTCCGCCGCCAGCGCTTCCGAATCCAGCTCCCGGTAGACCCGCGGATCCAGGATGAGTTCGGTCAGCTCACCGCGCGCGGTGACGCTCGCCTCGATCAGTCCGTCGGCGGCCTCCGCCGTACCGGTGGCTGTCTCCATCAGTCGCTGGGCGTTGCGGGTCTGCTTCTCCATCTGTTCCAGGTCGTCCAGCCAGCCGCCACGGATCCTGTGATCGTCGTTCATCACGCCTCCCGTTCCCGAGCAGTCGAACTCACGGTGCCTGTCGATCCGGCCGCTCCGGCGCCGGTGACCGGTTCAGGCCATCGCGGCTGAGGTCAGACGCGCGGCCCCGACGATGCTCGGGTGACCATCACACGGATCCGATCACTGGCATCAGGTCTGCTGGCCGGCGGACTGCTGGTCCCTGCCCTCCTGCCCGCGACCGCTGCAGCCGCGCCACCCAAGGGCGCGTGCTCCAATCCGGAACCGGGACGCAAAGCGGTCCGATTGTTGCCGTGGGCCCAGGACGCGCTGATGCCCCAACGTGCCTGGCCCTACACGACCGGCACCGGAGTGACTGTGGCCGTGGTGGACTCCGGCGTCGACGCCGACCATCCGCAGCTGCACCGACCCGGCAAGGTATTGCCCGGCCGCGACTTCTTCTTGGTCGGCAACCTGCCCGGGAACTTCGACTGTGTCTCACACGGCACCGGTGTCGCGAGCATCATCGTCGCCGATGCCACCGCCGGGGTCGGGTTCCGCGGCGTCGCCCCCGGCGCGCGCATCCTGCCGGTCCGGGTGACCGATCGGGAGACTGTGGACACCGGCGGCGTCCGCTACGTCGATCCGAATGTCCTTGCCAGAGGCATCGTGTACGCCGTCAACGCCGGCGCGAAGGTGATCAACCTGTCAATGGCCGGCGACCAGGATCAAGCCCCGGTCCGCAAGGCCGTCGCGTACGCCGTCCGCAAAGACGTCGTCGTGGTCGCTGCCGTGGGCAACGATCAACGCAACAGCGCCGGATCGTTGCCGTCGTACCCGGCCGCCTATTCCGGCGTACTGGGAGTCGGCTCGGTCGACATGGCCGGCGCGCGCTCCGAGGACTCCCAGATCGGTCCGTACGTCGACCTGATGGCGCCCGGTGACGGCGTACTCGCGGCCACCCGCCGGACCGGGCATGCCTACGTGTCCGGGACCAGCTTCGCCACGCCCTTCGTCGCGGCGACCGCCGCACTCGTCCGGTCCGCGTGGCCGAAACTCACGGCAGCACAGGTGATCCAGCGACTGAAGGCGACCGCGACACCAGCGCGCGGCGGTCGCGACAGTGTGGAGTACGGCGCCGGCATCGTCGACCCTTACCGGGCTGTGACCGAGGGGCTGATCGTCGCACCGGCGAAGAAGATCCCGGGGATGACGATACCGCCACCCGACCAGCAGAAGCTGGCTGTCCTGGGGTGGTGGCGATCGGCCGGTGATCGCGCCCGCGAGCTGACGTTGCTCGCAACGGGAGCCGCTCTGGTGGTGGCTCTGCTCAGCAGCATCCTGCTCGCCGGCCGCCGTCGGCGCTGGGCGGCAGCGCGTACCCCGATCGTGCGGGCCGGCGCGTCCGGTCGCCCGGACGATCTTCCACCGGAGTACCTGTTCGCGGGCGATCGCGACTGAGCCACCCCACAGAGCTGTGAGCCTCGGCCGACTGCTCGGCCGAGGCTCACTGGTTGTACGGCCTTACAGGGCGCTGAGGATGCCCGAGACCTGGCTCGAGCACGCCTGGCCGAGTTCACCACAACCGATCGTCGCGTCACCACGGCTGATGGTCCGCTGGCTCTCGTCGAGGCCGTCGTTCGTCATCGCCAGCATGTTGCCGTGCAGCTCGAGGAACTCGGGGCTGGTCCAGTTCGCACCGGCCGCGTTGATTGTCGACATGTGGTCGCCAGCGGTCTCGCCCTGGGCCTGGCCGATGCCCTTGTAGCCGGTACCGGCTGCGAAGACACCCTCGAATTTCTGCATCATGAAGTCGCTCTGCATGAGTGATCCTTTCGTCAGGGACGGATGATCAGAGGTTCAGCTGCTGCATCATCAGCTGGGTGGTGTGCCCGATCGCGCCGTCGACCAGGTTCGCCGACTGGTACAGCCCGGAGGCCTCGTTGCGACCGCGCTCGATCGAGTGCAGCTTGGTGCGGTCGGAGGCGTTCATGACGCCCTGCTGGTTGATGTCGGCCGCGGTGCACTGGAACGACGAACCCAGCATGTCGGTCTCGGACACGTACCGCCCGACGTGCGCCTGGTGCTGGTCGGCGGTGTGATCGGCGTGCGTGCCGAGTCTGCTCACGTCTCCGGAGAAGACATGGATGAAGGAGTGGGCCATCGGTCGATTCCTTTCATGGATGGATAGGACCGTCTTCGACGGTAGGAACCGGTGGACCGCCGACGGTGCCTACGGCACGTTCCTGCCAGTACGCCGAAACCCGGGCCGCGCGCCGTGATGATCGGGACAGATCCCGGCGAGAAACGAGGTTCGGCATGGCGACGATGGTGGTCCGACGGCCCGAGCGACGCCCGGCTCCCGAGCTGCCCACCGGCGAATTGTTGCTCTCGGCACCACCCGAGGTGCCCGAGCCCGGTGGCCGGCAGTGGATGCAGGCGATGATGGTCGTGCCCATGGTCGCGATGATGGGCGCGATGATGCTGATGTTCTCCGGCAGCATCGCGGGCGGCCTGCGTTACGTCATCTTCGGCCTGTTCGGGCTGGCCATGGTCGGGATGATCCTGGTCGGCGTGCTGGCCAGGTCCGGCGGCGGAAAGGCCGAGATGGGGACCGCCCGCCGGACCTATCTTCGCCAGCTGGCCCAGCACCGGACCCGGCTCAGCCGCTCGATCGACCAGCAGCGAACCACCTTGTTCTACGTGCATCCCGAGCCCAGCAGCCTGTGGGCGTTGGCCGGTAGCTATCGGTTGTGGGAGCGACGCCGCGACGACGCCGACTTCGGGATCGCCCGGATCGGTGTCGGTCCACAGGGTCCGGCGGTCACCATCGTATCGCCGGACACCCAACCGCTCGAGCGGCTGGAACCCCTGTCTGCGTTGGCGTTGCGGCGTTTCGTGTCCACGTACGCGACCGTCCCCGGGTTGCCGATCGCGATGGCCGTGACCGGGTTCGCCCGGATCTACCTGCTGGGTGACCGGACCCGTTCGGCGGCGCTGGTACGGGCGATGCTGGCCCAACTCGTCACTCTGCAGGCACCCGACAACCTGCGCGTCGCGGTCTGCGCAGGCGACGACGTACGGTCGGAGTGGGACTGGGTCAAGTGGTTGCCGCATGCACTCCATCCGGACCGCTCCGACGCACTCGGACCACTGCGACTACTGGCCGGCTCGATCACCGCGATCGAGGCGATGCTGGACGACGTACTGGCGAACCGGCCCCGCTTCGATCCGCAATCCGATACACGGCTTCCGGGGCCGCACCTGATCGTGGTCATCGACGGGGGGATCGCCGACGGATCCGATCACCTCCTGGTCGGTCCGGGCCTCGAAGGGGTCACCGTCATCGACCTCAGCTCGGTACCGCCCCGAGCGACCGACAGCGGCGCGATCATCCTGGATGTCGACGCCGACGGTGCGCTGACCAGCGAGACCATGGACGGCGACGCACGGCTGGGAGTCGCGGACGAGCTGGATCTGGTCAGCGCGGAAGGCTTGGCCCGGCAACTGGCGCCGCTGCGGCTGACCGTGGGTTCGATCGGTGAACAGTCCCTGACCGCGGACCTCGGGCTCGCGGAGTTGCTCGACCTCGGCGATCCCTACGACTTCGACCCGACGGACACCTGGATCCAGCGGCCCAACCGGGACCGGCTCCGGGTCAAGTTCGGGATTCGCCCGGACGGTCAGGCGATCGAGCTGGACCTGAAGGAGTCCGCCCAGGAAGGGATGGGCCCGCACGGCCTGCTGATCGGTGCGACCGGCTCGGGCAAGAGCGAGCTGCTGCGCACCCTCGTCCTCGCTCTCGCGATCACTCATCCGCCCCGGTCGCTGAACTTCGCCCTGATCGACTTCAAGGGTGGCGCGACCTTCACCCGGCTGGACAAGTTGCCGCACACCAGCGCGGTGATCACCAACCTGGCCGAGGAGTTGCACCTGGTCGACCGGATGACGGATGCGATCAACGGCGAGCTGATCCGCCGGCAGGAGCTGTTACGGGCCGCAGGCAACTTCTCGTCGTTGCGCGACTACGAGAAGGCACGTGCTGCCGGCGCGCCGCTGCCGGAGGTCCCGACGTTGTTTGTGATCTGTGACGAGTTCAGCGAGCTGCTGACGATCCGGCCGGACTTCATCGAGATGTTCGTCCAGATCGGCCGGGTCGGCCGATCGCTCGGCGTCCACCTGCTGCTCGCCAGCCAGCGGCTGGACGAGGGCCGGCTGCGCGGGCTCGAGGCGCACCTCTCGTACCGGATCGGGCTGCGCACGTTCTCCGACATGGACAGCCGGACGGTGCTCGGCATCGGTGACGCGTTCAGGTTGCCGAGGGCACCTGGTCACGGCTTCCTCCGGGTCGGGACCGAGGAGCTCGACAGGTTCCGCGCCGCCTACGTGTCCGGCGTACATCGTCGGCCGGTGGCCGGTGCTTTGCCTGTTGCTGCGGACAACTCGCTGATCCTGCACGACTACACCAGTTCGTACGTCGCCGCCGAGGTCGAGGACGAGGACGCCGAGCAGCCTACCGTTGACGACGCGTTCGACGACGCCATCGGCGAATCGCTGATGGACATCCTCGTTGATCGACTGGCTGGGCAAGGAACGATGGCCCACCAGATCTGGCTGCCGCCGCTGGACAAGTCGCCCGGCCTGGACGAGGTACTCGGCGCACCGACGATCACCTCCGACCGTGGCCTGATGGCGGGTCCCGCCGAGCTCGCGGGCAGCCTGACCACGATCGCCGGGATCGTCGACCGGCCGCTCGAGCAACGCCGCGATCCGCTCACGCTCGACCTGTCCGCGAGCGGTGGCCACGTCGCCGTTGTCGGCGGTCCGCAGAGCGGCAAGAGCACCGCGCTCGCGTCCGTGATCACCGGCCTCGCCCTGACCCACACTCCCCGCGAAGTCCAGTTCTACTGCCTGGACTTCGGTGGTGGCGTGCTCGGCGGCCTCCGCGGGCTACCGCACGTCGGCGGGGTGGCGGGCCGTCAGGACGTCAACGCCGTACGCCGGACCATCGCCGAGGTGATCGGCATCATCGCGGCCCGCGAGCGTGAGTTCTCGCAGTCGGGGATCGACGGGATGGCGGCGTACCGGCACCTGCGGAGGAACGGTGCGTACGCCGATTCGCCGTACGGCGACGTGTTCCTCGTCGTGGACGGCTGGCTGACGATCCGCAACGAATTCGACGATCTCGAACCGGTGCTGGCCGACATCGCCACCCGCGGACTCGCGTACGGCGTTCACCTGATGATCGGCGCGGCCCGGTGGTTCGACCTGCGGACCAACGTGCGCGACCTGTGTGGGACCCGGCTCGAACTGCATCTCGGCGATCCGACCGACTCGATGGTGGATCGGCGGACGGCGACGCTCGTACCGGCCAACACACCCGGTCGTGGGGTGACGAGCAGCAAACATCACTTCCTGATGGCCCAGCCGCGGATGGACGCCGCTTCGAGCGACCGGGCGACCGGGATGGCGGCCCTGGTGGAACGGATCCGGTCGGCCTGGAGCGCAGCGCCGGCACCGGTGGTCCGGCTTCTCCCGGGCAGCCTGCCGTTCGAGGAGCTCGACGGTCAGAGCGACACCGAGCGCGGCCTCGCGATCGGTATCGCGGAGAGCGATCTGTCCCCCGTCCGGCTCGATCCGGATGCCCATCCGTGCTTCATCGTGCTCGGTGACACGGGCGTCGGGAAGAGCAGCTTCCTGCGCGGTGTGGCCCGGCGGGTGCAGCAAACCTACGCACCGGATCAGGCTCGGCTGCTCGTGATCGACCACCGGCGCAGCCTGATCGGCGGCGTCGAAGGCGACCACCTGATCGGCTACGGCACCAACCACCAGAACAGCGCGCAGCTCATCTCCGATGCCTGCCACGCACTCGAGGCGCGGCTGCCCGGTCCTGAGGTGACGCCGCAACAGCTGCGGGACCGGTCGTGGTGGCGCGGACCCGATCTCTTCCTGCTGGTCGACGACTACGACCTGGTCGCCGCGGCCGAAGGCCATCCGCTGATGCCGCTGATGCCGTACATCGCCCAGGCCTCCGACATCGGCCTTCGGGTGATCGTGACCCGGCGGATCGGCGGCGCCGGCCGCGGCTTCTTCGAGCCGGTGCTCGCCCGTCTCCGCGATGTCGGCTCGCCCGGACTGATGATGTCCGGCGGCCGCGAGGAAGGCCCGCTGCTCGGGGGCCTACGGCCACAGCCACTTCCGCCCGGCCGTGGCTGGCTGATCGCCCGCCAGGGCAGCAGCCGGCTGATCCAGCTCACCCAAGCCCCGGTGGACGAATGAGCCATCGGATGTCGTCAGACAACCAGAAAGGATGCTCACGATGGGCACTCCCAACCAGGCCGGTGACCAGCCCGACATCGGCATCACCTCACCGGCGATCTTCACCCGCTTCGCCTCGACCATCGAGAACAACGGCAGTGCGTTCCGGGGCACCACCGGCCAGGCGCGGTCGGCCGAACCCGGGACCCCAGGGCCGTTGAGTGGAAGCCCGGGCCTGATCGGGCAGCTGGACCAGGCCGGCCAGCTCCGGGCGGAGTACATCGACGCGACCAACACCGGCCTGCAGGGCTACGAGACCGTGATGACCGCCGTCGGTGCCGAGCACACGAAGTTCGGGTCCGCGACGACCGGACTGATGAAAGCCGTCGAGACCGTGCGGTCATCCAAGGACGGAGGCCACTGATGGCGAACGAACCAGCAGATTCCATCCAGAAGGCGACGATGGCGACGACGTTCGCCGTACTGCGCGAGGCCGCGGTGGCGATGGCCAACGTGGCCCAGGCCGAACTGGACACCACCGGCAAGACCCTGACCCAAGAGGGTCCGTTGTGGAGTGCGACCGGCCAGGGCGTTCACACGATGGCGGACTCTTTCAAGAGCGCGGCCGGTGAGCTCATGCAGGGCTGGACCAGCAAGCGCGAGTCGGTGAAGTTCGAGAGCGCCAGCGATGCCACTCAGAGTGCGATGGTCAGTTCGGCCGGCGCGATCGACGGCGTCGAGGCGGGCGGACCCGGGCAGGGCCGCGGCACCATCGAGATGATGTGCACCGACCTGGTCCGCTACATGACGACGACCACGGACAGCGCCCGCAAGAGCGTCGAGGCCGTCCACGCGGCCTGGCAGGAGTTCCTCGATCAGTACCCGAACGGACAGAAGATCGGGACGGTCGAAGGGCATCTGGAGTACGTGTCCGCCGCGGCTGAGGAGGCGGCGGCAGTCAAGGCGGCGTTGCCCGGCGTCCAGGCGACGGGTGGGCTGCTGACGACGCAGAACACGTCGTACGAGTCGATCGGCCGGCAGATCCTGGATGCGGCTCAGCAGTTGAAGTGGGTCGGACCGACCGGGAAGACGTCGGCGCCTGGAGGTTCGCCGGGTGGACCGAGCGGTCAGCAGGCCGGGGGCGGTGGACAGCAACCCGGCGGAGAGCAGGCTGGCGGGGAACAGGCCGGCGGCGACCAAGCCGGCGGCGAGCAAGCGGGCGGAGAGCAGGCGGGCGGAGAGCAGGCGGGTGGAGAGCAAGCCGGTGGTGAGCAGGCGGGCGGCGACCAGGCCGGGGCGGTACAGCCTGGCGGGGAGCAGCCCAGTGGCGAGCTGCCGGGTGGCGGAGTGCCCACCGGGCCAGGGCTGGCGGGAAGTCAGACGCTGACCCCGCCACCGCTGACGGGCGTGCCGATGGTGCCGGGATCCAACATGCCGATGCCGTCGTCCTCGCCACCGGTCGGTATGCCGTTGGCACCGATCACTCCCGGTCTCCTCTCCCCCGCGGCGAACAACGCCGCACGGATCCCCACCGGCGGCATCCCCGGCGGGATCGGCGGTGGCGGAATCGGTGGGGGCCTCGGCAAGGGCGGGATCGGCGGCGGGATCGGCGGCGGGATCGGCACCGGCGGGATCGGCGGTCTGGGTAAGCACGCCGAGCTGGGCAAGCCAACCGGCGGACTGGTCAACGGGGAGCAGCAGATCGCGCAGGCGGCCAAGATGTCACCGGCCGCGCCTGTTGGGAGCGGTCAGGCACCGGCTCTGCCGTCGGGTATCGGAACCGGCACGGCAGGTCCGGCCGGCGCCGGCGGCGGTGGCGTCCCACCGATGATGCCGCCGATGGGCGGTGGCATGGGCGGCGCGGGCAACAGTGGCGGCAAGCCGGGGTCCGGAGCGATCCGGGCCGGTGGCCGGGAGCGGAAGCGGCCGGCCGGCGCGCCACCCGGCGTACCGGAAGGTCTGCAGGGTAAGTCCGGCCGGCCCGCCAGTTTCCAGGCCGCGGCCAAGCCGCAACGGCGGGTCAAGGCGGAGTCCGACACCCTGGAAGTCCTCGACGACGAGTTGTGGACCGTCGACACACCGGACGCGGCTCCGGCCCCGGTACGCCGCCTGTCCCACTGAACCGCACGAACGAACGCCCCGGCCAGCACGGCCGGGACGTTTCGTTGCCTTGGGCTACTGGACCGACCGGGTCGCCGTGGCCGGGTTCAGTCCACTGCCCAACGGGATCCGGCTGACCAGCGCGGCCGGGATCCGCACCGGTACGATGTCCTTGTAGCCGAGCACCTCGAGTACCTCCGGCTTCGCCAGTGGGTAGTTGCGGCCCATGTCGGTGACGATCGACACCGTCCCGGCCGGCGCGCGATTGGTCGGCATCGCCTCGACCACGGCCGCCGAGCCCGGTGAGACGAGCACGCGATCGGCCAACGGCGTACCGATCGGCTCGCGGTGAGCGGTCGCGGTGGCCGGATCACGCGGCGGCATCCGCGGATCGACCGTGATCTGCGGCAGCGCGCTACCGGGGGCGAACGCCGCGCAAACGGTCCCCTGTCCGTCCCGAGGCGCGACGAACTCGGGCCAGGTGTGTGGCGCCCGGCCGGGATCACTGTCCGAGTCCGGCTGAACCGCCTGCCCTACGGAGAGCAGACCGAGCTCGATGGCTCGTGGCGACTTACCGCCGTACGCCGCCCGCATCGGTTCGTACGCACGTTGTACGTCGTACTGCAGCGGCGAGATCGCGATCGGGCGATCCTTGGCCGCGAGGTAGTACTGCAGAGTCCCAGCGGCCGTTCGTACCATGAACAACTGGCCGATCCGGGTGGCCGGGCGGTCCGGGATCGCTTGCGACGGCAGACCGATGCCGGCCGGCTTGATCGGCGCGATCGGCTGCCCGTCCGGGAGCGCAGCGACGAAGGCCGCACCGACCCGGGCCCAGGGTTTCGCGGCGAGCGCTCGCCCGACCGTGACCATGTCGGCCCTGGCGATCTTGTGCCGGTAGCCCTTGCTGATCAGGTATTGGTCGCCGGTCTCGATCACCTGGACGAGCATCGCCGTGTCACTCATCGGCTGCCCGGTGGCCGGCTGCTGACCGACCATCAGCACGGACTCGCTGGTGCTGGCACCGGTGGCGTCGAGAGCGGGCTGCGAGCACAGGGTCCACCCACCGGCCAGCAACCGGTTCTTCGGTGGCAGCGCGTCGGGTGCGTCCTCGATGCCAATGAGTGGTCCCCTCGGGACGCCGCGCAGCGACTTCGCCGAGATCCGGCGGGTCTCCGCATATTTGCCCAAGGCAAGCAACGCCGAGGTGTAGTTGGTGACCGGGTGCAGATGGCCGTCGACATAGACGAATCGGGTGCCGGTCTCCTTCTCGACGATGACGGCGTCGCCGGTCGCCCAGGCTTTGCTGCCGCCGGGGACGACCATTCCGTAGACCCACACGCCGGCCAGTGCGACAACCGCGATCGCGACGCTGCCGAAGGCCGCTCCGGTGGAACGCTTGAAGGGTGGTTGCTCGGGATCCGACTCACGCGTCACCAGCGCCGACACCATCCGCTGGACCGAGAACTGGTGGGACTGCAGCTGATCCTTGCGGGTCGCCATCTCAGCCTCCGAATCCGCGGACGATGCCGTAGAGGCCGAGCACGGCACAGGCGACCGGAATCAGGGCCAGGGTGATCAGTACTTCGAGGATCTCGGCGTACCGGCCGAAGTAGGGGCTCGGCGGTCTGGTGCTGTAGCGCAGGCCTAGGAAGATGGCCGCTGCGGCGACGGCGCAGACCAGTGGAACCACGACCGGCACGGCATCGGCGTACTGGTGGCTCAGCGGGCCGATCGCCAGACCGACCGCACCGACCAGGCCGAGTAGCAGGAGCATCAATCGCTGCTTGACGATCGGGTACAGGCGAGAGCGGATGAGGCAGCCGACGGTCAGCAGGCCGACGAGGACGGTCGCTGAGCGGCTTTCCTCGCGGAGCAGATGGATCAGGCAGACCGTCTCCGTGACCAGGAGGGCGCCGAGCATTCCGGTGAGCAGCCCGTCGGCGCGAACGACTGCGCCGTACACCTGACGGCGTGGTGGCAGTGGATCGTCGCGGACGAGGTCCGCGGTGCTGCGCGGCAGGATCGGCATGGGCAGGCGACCGATCCGGAGCGCCAGTGGTGCCAGCAGTGGCGAGAACCCGAGCAGCGCCGGGCCAACGATTGCTGCCACATCGGCGCCACCCAATGCGCTCGACGTACCGATCCAGCCGCTGATGACGCCAAGGACCCCCGCAGCGATCGCGCCCGCGAAGAAGGCTGCGCCGTCGACCACGCCGACGTAACAAGCAACCGCAACGACCAGTACGGCGGCCGATGCCGCCAGCAACTGTGGTGCGCCGATCGCCGGCGCGCCGTCGGTCCCGGCCAGCAGCAGACCACCACCAGCCGCCGCGAACGGCAGGCTGATTCCACCAACGATTGCGCCCGCTCCGGAGTCGCCGACCACCCTCGCCAGTACGACGGCCGCGCCGACGAGAAGCAACGTCAGCAAGAGCAGCCGACCGGACGTCTCCGCCCACGGCGCACCGCCGCGGAGCACGGTGACCAAGGCGGTGAGCAGTGCGGCCACGGCAACGCACAGCCCCGCTGCCCGCGTGTGCCAGGCAGTCCAGACCGAACCGAGCCGACTCGAACCACGGGCGACCGCGTCGACGAGGTCGTCGTACTCGAGCTCGGGCCAGTCGACCTCACGACGGACCAGATGCAGGACCTCGCCGTCCCTGATCCGGTGTGAACCGAGGCTGCGCCCGAGCGTCAGCGGCGAACCGTCGGCGCGACGAAGGACCCACCCTCCATCCGGTACGCCGTCGTCGGCCAGGTGCTCGCCCGCCTTGGCGAGCAGGCCGGGCACCAGTTCGGCCACCGACGACTGCTCGGGCAGAGCCAGGTCGACGCGTCGTTGCGGCGCGGACACCGTGACCCGGACCAGTCCTGTGATGTTCATCGACCCCTCTTTCCCTGAAGATCGGCCCTGCTCCTGCTGTCGGCCGGTGCCTCAACCATCGGCCGACCGGGCCCCGGGCAACGGTCCGCGTCAGCTTCCTGCCGTGCCCGGTACGGCGCTCCGGACCGCCCTAACCTGACCGGGACAGAGCTGAAGGAGCACCCGTGACCGAGCAGGAGCTGTTGATCCCGGTGGGGCACGACATCGGCGTGCTCTACTCCGGGAGTGGTGGCGCCGAC
The DNA here is from genome assembly GCF_040680855.1 of Kribbella sp. NPDC051952. NCBI lineage: Bacteria > Bacillati > Actinomycetota > Actinomycetes > Propionibacteriales > Kribbellaceae > Kribbella > Kribbella sp. NPDC051952. Next base: position 464,926 of record NZ_JBFAXQ010000003.1, on the reverse strand, counting down.
CAGCGCAGACAGCAGGTCCGGGTCGGCGTCGAGCTGTTCGAGCTGGCCGATGCCGAGTTCGCGGTCTGGGTGTTGGCCCACGGAGCCGATGACGAGGATCGACCGACCCGGGCATCGCTGACCGAGCGGGCCGAACGGCTCGGCCTGCCGGTCGACGGCGTGATCGAGCGGTTCCTGGCCGACGGACTCCTGGTGGCGGTGGATCCGACTGCGGACGCTGCGATCGACTTCGCCCAAGCGCATCAGCTGTTCCCCTTGATGCACGGGCTCGGCGCGGATCCGGATCAGCCCTGGTTGCAGAGCGTGGGCCTGACGAACCGGCCGATCGCGCAGGTGTCGAACACCGTGTACGACGTCTGGGTCTGGGCACATCTCGCCCCGGAGTTGTGGACCGGCTGCCATCACGCGGCGAAGGTGGCCGAGCAGGTCGGCTCGACGAGTCCGGAGGAGACGGATCCCCGGCAGGTCCTGACCGGCGTACTCGGTCAGGTGCACGGGCTCCTGTGTGTGCGGGCGGCGTACTTCGACCGGCGGAGGAAGCGATGAGCGCGTTGGTGTTCCCCATCGGCCAGTACGGCGGGGTTCGCCCGGGAGAAGGGGATGCGCCGGAACACGTCGTACGCGTCGGGTGGAGCCAGCACCGGATCGGGGCGGATGCCTTTGCGGTGTGGGTGATGGCGCATGGACTGCCGGAAGGCGGCAAGGGTGCGTGGACGGTGGACGACGTCCTCAAGCAGGCAGACCAGTCGGACGTGGATGATCCGGCGATGCAGGTCGAGCGGCTGGCCGACGCCGGGCTGTTGGCGGTCGTCGAGGACAACTCGCTCCTGGCCACGCAGTTCGCGCAGCGGCATCGGCTGGACGTGCTCTTCATCGGCCTGGGGAACGCACCGGATCGGCTGGATGGGCATGCGGTCGGGATACCCGGGCTCGGGACGGCCGCGATCCTCGATCCGGACTGCTACGAGTTGTGGCAGTGGGGATCGGTGGCGCCGACGCTCTGGCACAGCTGCGAGGTCCGGGCCACGGTCACCGCGCGGCTCGGGCAGACGGCCGAGCCTGTCGACGCGTTGGCCGAAATCCTCGGAGATCTGCGGTACCTCCTCGCCCATGGATGTGTCTGTCTGGACGTCGCCGGCTGAAGGTGGGATGCGAAAATGACTCTGATGGCTGAGATCTCGCCCGACGCGCTGGTGCCGCGGGCCACCGGGCCGGTGGCCTCGGTGTTCCTGATGACCCCGCCGGCCGGTGGGCGGACCGCCGTACTGAAGGTCTATCCGCAGCCGCTGGATCGGCGGACGTACAACGGGATCGAGGTCGAGCAGGCCAAGCTGGCCGGGCTGCGGTGCGCGCCGTCGATCCTGCGGATCGAGTCGCTGGACGACCTGCCGGACGGGCGGACCGGGCTGCGGATGGAGTTCTGCCCGCAGGCACTGCCGGATCTGGTCGCGAACGGGCCGCTGCCGATCAGCGATGTGATCGTGCTCGGGCAGATCCTGAGCTCGGTGCTCGCCGAGGCTCACGACGCCGGGCTGGTGCATGGCGGGGTGACGCCGGCCAACATTCTCGAGCGGCCCAACGGACAGCCTGCGCTGGCGGACTTCGGGTTGGTACTGCGGTTACGGTTCCCGCGCGATCTGATGGGTGATGCCGCGTATACGGCACCGGAGGTACTGCGGGACGGCGAATTGTCTGAGCAGGCCGACGTCTACGGGCTGGGCGCCGTACTGTATCTGGCTCTGACCGGTGGTCCGCCGTTCCCGACGCGGACGGGTGAATCGCCGGATGACGTTGTCCTGCGGGTGTTGCGGGAGCCGCCCCCTGCGGTGTCGGGGCGGGACGTGCCGCCGGCGTTGTCCGCGCTGCTGCAGCGGATGATGGCGAAGGACCCCGATCTGCGTCCCGAGGCGGCAGCGGTGGTGGGCGAGTTCGAGTCGTTGCTCGCCGGTACGGCGGCCGGCGCCGAGGACGACCTTGATTTCGACGACTTCCGCGACGAACTGGCCGCGGGTCGAAGCGTGCCGATAGCAACGGTCTCTCCCAAACCCAAGCCCCGGCAGGCGAAACCGATCGTTGCTCGCAAGTCCTGGCGCCCGAGCAAGACCCTGCTGATCGGCGCGGGTGCGGCCCTGGCACTCGTTGCCGTCGTACCCGTGATGCTCCAGCCTGGCGATGACGACACCACCACGGAACCGCCACCAACGATCAGTACGCCGAGTGCCTCCGTGACACCGACGCCCGTGCCCAAACAGGGCATCCGGCTGAACGCTCCGCAGGACAAGGGCACGTCCGTGGTCCTGAACTGGACGTTCCCGCGCAAACTGACGTACTACGTGTTCGTCGCCGAGCAGGGCAGCAAGCAGCCGCAGCCGACGTACAAGGGCCCGGGGACGAGCCTCACCGTCCAGGTGAGCGCCGGGCTCAAGTACTGCTTCGAGGTGCAGGGCACCGATGGGGTCGAGTTCTTCATCAGCCAGCCGCTCGGTATCCGGGGCGCGACCTGCACCCGGAGCTGACCCCCTAGACGGGAACTGGACCGGTCCTGGACCTTCGTCACCTAGGCTGTGGTGGTGAAGCCGATCAGACTCCGCCCCGGGCGGCTCACCGAACTGGCGCGCCGGCGTCTGCGTCGCTCCACGCGCGAAGCCGGCTCCAGCCGGAAGTCCCGCGTCGGGCTCGCAGCCGTGGTGGCCGGGTGTGTCGCGTTGATGAGCGTGGTCGTGCTGACCGGCGCCGGCAACCCGAACACCGGGCTGAAGTTCACCCAGTCCGGCCACTTCGTCTACAACAGCGTGGTCGGCAAGGTCTTCCACCTGGACGGTGCGACCCGCGAGGTCGATGCCCAGGGCGTCGAACTCCCCGGTGGCACGCCGGGTGCCCAGGTCGTGCAGACGGACAAGGGCGGGTTCGTGCTGTCCCGGTCCCGGATCGACCAGTTCGGCAAGTCCGATCTGACCGTGGCGGACCCGATTGAGGCTCCGGCCGCCAACGAGCAGCCGGTCGGCCTGGAGGCCGCGGGCGCGGCGTTCGCGGTCTACAAGGACTCCGGCCGGGTCGTACGGCTCGGTGACAAGCAGACGGTCGCCTTCCCGGGCGGGAAGCTCGGCGATCCGGTGGTGACCTCGGACGGCACGCTGTGGGTGCATCGGACCGACCAGGGCGACCTGTGCCAGCTGGCCCTGACCGCGGACCGGATGTCCTGCCCGGCCTCGGTTCCGAAGGGTCACAGGGGCGGGTTGACCGCGGTCGGCGAAGGCGCGGTCTTCGTCGACCTCACCGCGGGGCAGGTGTACTCGCTGAAGGGCGATGGCATCGACAACCGCACGGACCTGAGCCTCGGCGACAACGACGTACCCGATGACGCGCTGGTGGCGGGCAACGATGTCCGTGGCAGGGTCGCGATCGTCGATCCCGAACACAACGTCGTCCACCTGGTTGACATCAGCCATCGGGACAAGCCGCAGGCACCGATCAGCCAGAAGATCACGCCGGGCCACTACGACCGGGTCGCGTCCTCCGGCGACGGCCTGGCCTTGCTGGACCGCAAGAACGCTGCTCTGGTCACGCTGGACGCGGACGGCCGGCAGATCGACGAGAAGAAGATCCCGAGCCAGGCCGACGGCGGCAAGGACAAGCCGGAGCCGAACCTCTACCGCGGTGACGACTCCCGGGTATACGTCGAGAGTGGGACCGGTGACCGGGTCATCGTCGTCGACCGCGGCGGCAAGGCCGATGTCGTTGACGTCGGCAACGGCAAGCCCGGTCAAGGCAAGACCACGGTGAAGCCGACCACCACTCCTCCGCCCGGCAAGACACCGAAGCCCCCGGTCACGCCCGAGCGGCCCGTCACGCACAAGCCGGCGCAGCCGCCGACGCACCAGCCCGAGCAGCCGAACAAGCCGGGCAACGGTGAGAAGTCGACCCCGCCGGAGCACAAGCCGAACCCGGGGAAGAAGACCACGCCACCTCGGCAGGATCCGACCAGGACGACCCCACCCCGGAAGACGACACCCCCGACAACACCGCCGGCGAAGAAGCCCACCAACCAGCCGACTGCGAAGCCCGGCAAGCCCGGCGCGCCGGTCGGTGTGCAGGCCCGCGTCATCGACGGCGGCGCGACCGTGACCTGGAAGGCCGCTGCGGCGCACGGGGCGACGGTCTCGTCGTACAAGGTGAGCTGGACCGGTGGATCGACGACTGTCACCGGCCTGTCGGCGTCCGTCCCGAACCTCAAGACGAAGACCGGGTACTACTTCACGGTCAGCGCGGTGAACAGCGTCGGCACCGGACCGGCGGTCCGGTCGAACCGGATCGAGCTCAAGTGGGCGCCGGCGGAGTCGCCGCGCGAGCTACTCGTCAGGACCGACGGCACCAGCGGTTCGATCGGCCTTGAATGGGACCAGCCGACGTTCGGCGACGGCACGTTCCTCCGCTACGAGGTGAGCATCAACTCGCGGACCGCGCCACCGAGCAAGACCACAACCGGGCTGACGGCAACGATCAGTGGGCTGGTCGACGGGCGGAAGTACACGTACTACGTTCGCGCGATCACCCGGGCTTCGGACGGGCAGGAGGTCGTCGGCAAGTACGCCAGCCTGTCCGCGGCCTCGATCGGCCACGACGTCGCAACCACCCGGATCGTCGCCTCCCGCGGTGCAGGGACGTCGTACGACAAGTGTCCTCCGGGCGACTGCGCGTTCATCCAGGTCCGTCTGGAGAACCTGAAGCCGAACACGGCCTACTCGGTCAAGCCGTACACCGAGGACTGGGGCAACTTCAACGGCGGCTACACCGGTACGACGAGCAACAAGGGCCAGCTGCTGATCCCGGACCAGTTCCCGTGCAGCGCGGTCGGCCAGCTCACCTGGGTCACGGTCACCGGACCCGAAGGCACCTACACGTCGAACAAGTTCTTCTGGAAGGCGGACGACTGACGGGTCAGTCCTTGACCGCGAGGACCGTGGCGATCAGGCGCTGGTAGTCGCCGAGGTCGTCCGGGGCCTCCGGGTTGCGCCACTCGGCCGACGGGACGATGCCGGGCTCGAGGACGGTGAAACCGTCGCCGTACAACGCGAGAATCTGCTCGTCGGTGCGCCAGCGGCCGCGGCCGAGGGATCCCTGCAGCACCTGCTCCAGCTCCTGGCTGCGCGGGTCGTTCTCGCTGCGGAAGTGGCTGATGAAGACGTGGCTACCGGAGGCGATCTGGTCGTACCAGAACCGGACCAGACCGGCCGGGTCCTCGTCGTCGTTCACGTGGTGCAGCGTGGCGCTGAACATCACGGCGACCGGCTTGCCGAAGTCGATCAGCCGCTGGGTGTCCGGATGGTCGAGGATCGCCTTCGGGTCACGCAGGTCGGCCTGGATGACGGCGGTGTTGTCGTTCTCCGCCAGCAGCGCCCGGCCGTGGGCGAGCACGATCGGATCGTTGTCGACGTACACGACCTTCGCTTCGGGCGCGTACCGCTGGGCGACCTGGTGGACGTTGTCCGCCGTCGGCAGACCGCTGCCCAGGTCGATGAACTGACGCACCGGCGTGGTCGTGACGAGTTCGCGGACGGCCCGGATCAGCGCGCCGCGGTTGTCGAACGGGATCTGCCGGGAGCCGGGCAGGTCGTTGATGAACCGGTCCCCGAACGCACGGTCCACGGCGAAGTTGTCCTTGCCGCCGAGCAGGTAGTCGTACGTCCGCGCGATGCTGGGCTTGTTCATGTCGAAGCCTGGGTACGGCGGCTTCTCTGCGTCGGCCATCGCGGTCCTTCCGATCCGGTTCGGTAGCGCCAGAGGTGACTCTATGCGACCCGGAAACTACCGCGTCCGGCACCCCGGCGCGCCTTACTGAACTGACCGGTTCCCGGACGTCTGCGGCGTCAACGACTGAACAGCGTGCGAAGCTCCAGTGAGGCCTGCAGCCGATCCGTCCAGGGCCGCGCGCGAAGCGCTTTCCGGAGGTCGTGCACGCCTGACCAAGCCTGGTGACTGACCTCTGGCGTGGTCGGCCCACCGGACCAGAGCGCGCGGTCGACCGCCTGGGCGACGCTGGTCAGCCCGCCGGCCGTGTCCGGCAACTCCCGGGCCGCATGAGCGAGGTCCCGCACCGTCATCCCCGCAGTCACCGGTACGCCGTGCGCCCGCAGCCGATCCCGTGCCTCGGCCCAGGCCCCCACCACCGCCGCGCTGCCGGTACGACGCCTACGCCGCAACGAACGGACGAACTTCAACAGCGGTACGCCGAGCAACCACGCCAGCAGCAGGCCCGCGGACACGAGGAAGACGACCAACAGCGGAGGCCGTGGTGGCGTCCAGGTCGGGTCCGTGCCCTGCTTGTCGGTCTGCGGCGGTACGTCCGGATCCTTGATCTTCTCCACCGGCGGAACGGCGGCCCGCGCCTGGTTGGTGATGTCGTCGATGGACCCGGCCACCGACGTCTTACCGCTGGCCGCGTCCTCGGCCGGATCGAGCGGCCACCAACCGACGCCGTCGACCGCGACCTCGGGCCACGCGTATGCATCCCGGTTGTGGACCGTGTAGTACCCGTCCGCGTCCGCCTTCGTCGGTGCGCGGAACCCGACCACGAGCCGGGCCGGGATCCCGTTCAGCCGGGCGAGAGCGACGTACCCGGCGGCGAACTGCTCGCTCGTGCCCGGTTGGTCGTCGACCAGGAAGGTCTTCAGCTGCGGCCAGCCGTAGCCGCTCGGCAGGGTGGGGCCGACGGCGTGCTTGTAGTGGTCGCGCATGTACTTCTCCAGCGCGATCGCGGTCGCGAAGGTGGCCCGTTTGCCTTGCAGCGGGTCGATTGCGGCGATCTCCGCCGGCACCGCGACGAGGTCGGCAAGGCCGCCCGGTGCGTTCCCGTCGATGCCGGCGCTGAGCAGGTACTGCGCGTCGACCGTCGGCTTCCGCCAGGTCAGGTCGTAGTGATCCGGCCGTACGTCGGCCATCAACGTGCTGCCGATCGGCTCGACCTGCGGCTCGGTCACACCGGCCACAGTTGCCGGAAGCAACTGACCGGGCAACCACGGGCCGTCCAGGTCGTCGAGCTGGACCGACGCGTGCTCGGTCGTGGTCGAGACGGCCATGGCCGAACTCGGCGACAACGTGGAACCCATCCGCAGGAACGGGTGATCCGTCGTCCAGTTCACGCCGTCGAAATCATCCAGCGCGACCTGCCGCCACCGATCGACCGGCTGCGACGACTGGTACCGGAACACCACATCATCGCGGGAGCCCGTGCTCACCCGGCTGCCCAGTTCATCGAGCGGGCTCGTCAGCCGGGTCCCCGGCGCGGTCGCCGACTGGACCTGCTGGAGCGAGTACGGCGCACGTCCGACCGGATCGAGCGCACCGATGACGAGTCCGCAGACGACGGCGGCTACGGTGACCGCCGCGGTCGCGACCCAGGGCGCGATCCGGCGGTAATCAAGGTTGTCCGGGATCAGCAACGCGACCACGATCAGGCCGAGCGCGCCCGCGATCAGTACGGCGGTCCATCCGTCAGCCGCGATGTACAGCTGGCTGACGCCGACGACCGCGATCCCGGGGATCAGCGCGACCAGAGGTGGCGCGCGATCGAGTAACTCCACAGCCAGCAGGCACGCCACCAACGTCAGCAGCGGAACGAACACCACCAGCTCGGGATCCGGCCGGGCCGGCCAGGTCGACTCGAGCGTCAACCGCCAGGAGGTCAGGCCGTGCCCGATCGCCCGGATCGACGCCAGCGTGGGAAATCCGGCCGTGGTCGTTGTCCTGAGCACCGTTTCCACGATCGCCAGCAATCCCGCGACCACCACGAACAACGGCCGCCAGGACGGCAGCCACTGCCGGCAGATCTCGGTGACCACGAACGTGACCAGACACACCGCACCCACCGGCAGCCACAGATTGCCGAGCCCGAACACCGGCCCGAAACACAGCCCACCGATGAGTACGCCGGCCAGGACCGCGACCGTACGACGCCGACTCACTGCAGCACCCCCGTCCACTGCTGGAGAGCTTCGGACGCGGTCGTGCCGAGGATGACCTGCGCACCGAGGATCGGCGCGACTCCCTGGGCCGGACCGAGGCCGAGGACGGTCACCGAGGAGTAGCGACTGAGCAGCGGAGCCAACTCCGAGGCCGAACCACGCGCACCGGTAACGACGACGATCGCACCGCCGGCCGACACCCCAGTGGTGAGTGCCGCCGGCAACAACCCGGACTTGTCGTCCCGTTGCTCGACCACACACAACTCGTCGAGGAACATCCGGGAGGCCGTCGCACCACCTGGAGCGGCCAGGTCGGCGCCCGCCGTGGTGACGAGCCGGCAGCGATGGCCGGCCGTCGACGCGGCGAACAGGATCGAGGCCGCCACCTCGGTCGCTTCTTCGAAGGTTGCCTCAGACAACGGTTCGCTGCGGGTGTCGAGTAGCACGGTGAGCCGGGGCTGGTCGGGATCCGCATAGTCGCGGACCATCAACTGCCCGGTCCGCGCGGTCGCCTTCCAATGCAGGTGCCGCACCTCGTCGCCGACGACGTACGGACGCACATCGCGCAGGTCGGCCGAGCCGCGCAGCGAGTCGTCCGCGGTCCGCCCGACGTGGTGATGCCGCGGACGGCCGGCCACGACGGTCTTGGTCGGATGCCGTTTCGGGTGCACCCACAGCGTCGCGACCTCGCCGGTTGCCTTGCTGTTCCGCGCCAGCCCCAACGGATCACGTCGTTCCAAGGTCAACGGGCCGACCGCGATCCGGCCGCGACGCGAGGTCGGCAGCTCATACCGGTACGTCGCCTCACTCCCCGGACCGAGCCGCCGGATCCGGACTTCCTGCTGCTCGAGGCCGGCCGAATCGTGTGCTGCGAAGGCTGCTTGCCATCGGGTGCCCTCGTTCCGCACTCGGAGTGTGGCCAGCGCCGGACGTCCACGCTCGACCCGATCCGGTGACAGCACCCGCTGTACGGTGACCTGCGGCTGCCGCACCGTCAGCACGGTCGCCGCGATCAGCGCTCCCAGCCCGATCCCGGCCAGCGCGCGGAACACGGCGTACCCGGCGAGCTCTCCTACTGCGTAGGCGGCGATCGACCCGAGGAGTACGGCGATCCCGCGACCAGTCAGACGCATGCCGTTATCCACTCTTCCAGGTGAACGAGTTCGACCGATACGTGCCGCCGGAACCCGTCGCGGTCACGTACACGACCTCGCCGACCCGTGAGTTGTGGAACTTCTCCTGGCTCAGGTCGCCGTTGTCGTCGGTGGTCAGGGTGTAGGACTCGTGGATCTGCTGACCGTTCGAGTACGCCTTGAAGACGTAGTCGGAGTTCGGCGCGAAGCCACTGATGTGCATCATGATGTAGAAGCAGTCGTCCTTACTGCCTTTCGGGCAGTTCGAGTCGGTGAACTTCGTGACGTGCGGTCCCTGGCTGATCGACAACTTGCCGGCACCTCCCGGGGTCGCGGTCACCGTCGCGGCCACACCGACGAGCGTCTCGCCGTCCGTTCCGGTGGTGGCGGCCCGGATCTGGAACGTGTAGGTCTTCCCGTTCGTCAGTCCGTCCCAGGTGTACGACGTCGTCGCGGTCGACTCCGGATCGCCGTTCAGCATCACGCTGTACCCGATCAGCTTGCCGCCGTTCAGGTTCGGCCGGCGCCAGCTCAGCCGCACCTGTCCGTCGCCCGGCGTCGCCTTTACTCCGGTCGGGGCCGCGGCCGGGCTCGCCTTCACCGGCGGCTTCGGCTTCGGTTTGGGCTTGGGTTTCGGTGTCGGTTGGGGAGTCGGCTTCGGCTGTGGCTTTCGTGGCGGATTGGTCTTCACCGGCGGCTTGTGGGTCCGCGGGGGCTCGGTCCGTTCCGGTGGCCGGGTCTTCTCCGGCGGTCGGGTCTTCTCCGGCGGGGTGGTCTTCTGGTTGCGGCGCTTGTCCGGTTGCTGGGTGTGCTCCGGCTGCCTGGGTTGGTGCCGGACGGGTTTCTCAACAGGCGGGGGCGTCGAGGGCGGGGTCGACGGTGGTGTGCTGGGCGGCCTGTTCTGCTTGGGTTTCCGCGGCTTCGTCTTCTCCTCGCCGGTAGCAGGGACGTCGGTCACCCCACCATCGTCATCGACGACCATCACATGTTCGCCGGCGACGCTGTCGACGTACACCCGCTTGTCCGCACCCCGGAACAGGCCGGGCTGGTCGGCCTTGTCCGGCTTGGCGGCCGCGGACGGCGGCGGGATCCGCTTGACGGACTTTTCCTTGCCGTCGGCATCCAACGTGACGAGAGTGCCGCTGGTCGAGTCGATCAAGGCGAGGCCGTGCCCGGAGGACGCGATCTGCGAGTACTTGCCCGGCCGGAGTGGCTTGGCGACCGGTGCGGCCGCATCGCGGTCACCCACCACAGTGGCGGCGTCGACGAGTTGCAATTGGTTCGTCGCCGGATCCACGATCGCGATCCGCCCGTTCACGTCGTACGGCGCAACCATCGACGTCGGCGCCATCGGGACCTCGGGGACCGGTACTGTCCGGCCGAACCCGTCGGCGTTGACCGCGCGCAGCTCGCGGGCGGTGGTGTCGACGAACACGACCTGGTCACCGACGACCGTGAGCGCACCCGCGTGTCCACTGGGGAGTTCGGCCGGGCAGGACAGCCGGGCTGCCTGCACAGGCAACTGGCAGAGCTCGCGACTGGCGAGGCGGTGCACCCAAAGCGTCCCGTCCGCGGTCACGATCGGCGGGCCGAGAGCACCGCCGGCCGGCAGGGTCACCGGGTTGAGGCCTAGCCGACTGATCGACCCGGCCTCCCGATAGATCGCGTACGCCGCTCCGGGGGCCTCGAGCGCGGCAGGTTGCTCGTCGGACGGGGCCGGAACCGGGTCGGCCACCTTCAGATCGGACTTGCCGAACTCGGTGACGCTGCCACGCGCGAGCAGGAACCCGTGGGTATCGGTCTGCACCGTCCGCACCCCGGGGCCGAGCCCAGGCACCGACAGGTGACCGTCGACGTTCTTCGTACCGCCGTCGATGTGGAAGACCGTACCGAGCGTGCTGTTGTAGATCAGGTGACCGGACTGGAGGAACTTCATCCCGGCCGTGTCCGCACCGGCTCCGGTCACCGCCAGCGTCGTGGCCACCATGCAGACCCCGACGACAGCGGCCAGTCCCGCTCGCGATCGCCACGCCTCGTGGCGCAGGACCGCTTTGAGGGACCTCATCTCAGCCCGCGCTCACACCGGCCGTCGGGGCCGGCACGGAAGCCATCACCTCGTCGACGACCGACGAGGGTGGACGCTGACTCAGTTCCGCATCGGGGGTCAGCACCAGCCGGTGTGCGAGCACCGGTTGCGCGACCTCCTTGACATCGTCCGGCGTGGTGAACGCACGCCCGTCGGTCGCGGCGAACGCCCGGGCGGCCCGGACGAGGGCGATGCTGCCGCGCGGACTGGCGCCGTACCTGACCGCGGTGTGTTCGCGGGTCGCGGCCGCCAGCTTCACGGCGTACGAGCTGATCGCGGGGTCGACGTGGACGGACCGGACGGCCGCGATCGCGTTGCGCAGCGCGGGTACGTCGATGACCGGGCTGAGTGAGTCGGGGCCGACCCTCCCGGTGTCGCCGAGCACGATCCGGACCTCGGCCTCGTGGTCGGGGTATCCGATCTCGATCCGCATCAGGAACCGGTCGAGCTGGGCCTCGGGCAGCCGGTAGGTGCCCTCCATCTCGATCGGGTTCTGGGTGCCGATGACCAGGAACGGATCCGGTACGGCGCGGGTGTTCGAGTCGACCGTGACCCGGCGCTCGGCCATCACCTCGAGCAGCGCGGACTGCGTCTTCGGCGTACCGCGGTTGATCTCGTCGGCGACCACCACATTGGCGAAGATGCCGCCCGGGTGGAACTCGAACGTCTCGTTGCCCTGGTGATAGACCATCACGCCGGTGATGTCACCAGGCAGCAGGTCGGGGGTGAACTGGATCCGGTTCCAGCTCGCGTCGATGCTGCGGGCGATACACCGGGCCAGCGTGGTCTTGCCCAGGCCGGGGACGTCCTCGATCAGCAGGTGCCCCTCGGCGAACAGCGCGGTCAGCGCCAGCCGGATCACCTCCGGCTTGCCGTGCATGACCTTGCCGAGGTTGTCGGCCACCAGCCGGTACGCCTCGCCAGGCGGAATCGTCGCGCTCATGATGATCTCCCGTGGTGTTCGCCAGACTGCACCGAGTGACACTACCTGGGCACGGTCCATCAACCGTCCAAAACCGGTCCAGGGCCGGCTCGCTACTGAGCCGTAGGCAGCTCGAACTCGAAGATCGCGCCGCCTTCTTCGGCGTTGTAGACCTTCAGGTCACCGCCGTGGGACAGTGCGACCCACCGCACGATGGACAGCCCGAGACCGGTGGAGCCCGCCCCGCTGGTGAACGAGTCGAACAGATCCGCGCCGACGGCCGGATCGATTCCCGGCCCCTGATCGGCCACCGTGACCCGGCCGTCCGCGACCGTGACCGTGACGATCGCCTGGTCCGCGCCCGGCGCGCGGCCGTGCCGCATGGCGTTGTCGAGAAGGTTGCCGATGGCCCGTTGCAGCAGGGTTGGATCGGCCCGGACCATGGTCGGCGCGCTCACCAGCGAGATCCGGGCGCCCTCGGTCGGCAGGTCCTCGACCACACCGGCAACGAGCTGATCGAGCCAGACCGGCTGCACCGCAAGGTGTTCCACGCCCGCGGCCAGTCGGGCCCGGACCAGCAGTCCGTCGATGATGTCGCCCATCCGGCCGGCCAGCCGCACAGTCCGCGGCAGCAGTTCCGCTCGCTGCTCTGGATCACGTGCCGCCGTCTCGGCGAGGGCTCGCAGTGCGGCAACCGGCGTACGCAGGTCATGGGCGGTTTCGGCCAGCAGAGTCTCCTGCTGCTCCAGAGCCGCCATCGCGGGCCGGATCGCCCGCCCGGACAACCAATAGCCGAGTAACGCGGCCGCGCCGATCAGTACGGCGCAGACGAGCAGGACAACCGTGGTCAGCCGATTGTGCTGGTGCAGTTGGTCCTCGGTGTCGACCCACGCGAGTACGGCGCCGGCCGGGAGGCCGTTCGGGTTCTTGAACGGCTCGATCGCGACGCGGATCCGGTGCCCGTTCTGTGCCTTCCGGTCGGCCAGCAACGGGTTCCCGTCGGTGACCGCAGTGTTGGCGAGATCCTCCAGGACCTTGGGATCGACCGGCGTGCAGTTGCGCCCGCTGTCCGCGCGTGGGAAGGATTCGGCCGCGGTGCCCGGCAGGATGGCGAACTGCGGGCACTTCGTGTTCAGCACATCGCCCGACACCCGGGCGGTGATCAGGGCGTCGTTGCTGGTGTTGATCAGCCGCAGCACGGGCTGCGTGACCACGTTGAGCTGGTTGTCGATCTCGGCCGCTCCGCGCTGCGCGTCCAGCGTGATGATCACCGGCGCCAGGATGATCAGGCCGACCGTGTTCGTCGCGGTGAACAGCACCGTCAGCCACCACCGCAGCCGCCGGAGCCGCTCAGCCGCAGGGCCCTTCATCCCACGCCGGCTCATCCCGCGCCGCCCGCGCTGAGCAGCTTGTAGCCCCGACCGCGGACCGCCTGGATCACATCGGGACCACCGCGCAACCGCGCCCGCAACCGCGTGATCGTGACGTCGACGACGTTCGACATCGGATCGGCGGCCGCGTCCCAGCAGTGCTCGAGCAGGTCGGTCCGGGACACGGTCTGCTCGGGGCGGGCCATCAGGTACTCCAGCACGCAGAACTCCTTCGCTCGCAACGTGACCAGGACTCCCGCCCTGCGGACCTCACGGCGGCCGGCGTCCAGCTCGATATCGGCGTACCGCAGGATCGGTGGCCGGATGGTGAGACCCCGGCGGCTCAGGGCCAGTACCCGGAGGATCAGCTCCTGGACCGCGAACGGCTTGACCAGGTAGTCGTCACCGCCGTGCTCGAACCCGTCCACCCGGTCGGCCAGGGTGTCCATCGCGGTCAGGAACAGTACTGGCACCACCCAGCCGTCCTGGCGCCGGCTGCGAACGTACCGGATCGAGTCGCCGTCCGGCAGCCTCCGGTCGAAGACCACGCAGTCGTACTCGTTCACGAAGAGGGCCTCGTCGGCCGCCGCGATGTCGGTGACCAGGTCGACCGCCAGCATGGCCGATCGCAGCGCGGCCGGGACGGCGATCTGCAGGTCCGGATCGTCCTCTACCACCAGTACGCGCACAGTCATCCCCCGGTGTCATCGAAATGTCATCGTCACCCCGGATCGTATGTGTCATGAACGGTCACTCAGCGCATACACCAGAGCGGTTGAGCTTCCGGGTGCTGGGCCCGCTCGAGGTCGACGGCCCGGACGGACACCCGCTCGACGTCTGCGGCGGCAAGCCGGCGACGGTGCTCACGCTGCTCCTGCTGCACCGCAACGCCTGGGTCAGCACCGACCAGCTGATCGACGCGGTCTGGGCCGGCCGGGACGTTCCGGCGTCGGCCCAGAACAACCTGAAGACCTATGTGTGGCAGCTGCGCCGGTCCCTGCCCGAGGACCGGATCGAGAGCCGCCCGGGTGCGTACCGGGTGTGCGTCCGGCCCGGCGAGCTCGACGCCGACGTCGCGGCCGGCCTGTGTGACGAGGCCCGTGAGCTGCTCAGTCGCAAGGCCGCCGCTGAGGCGATCGCGCTGGTCCAGCGGGCTCTCGGGCTGTGGCGTGGAGCGCCGTACGACGGTCTGACCGTCGACTCGGCCTCCGCGGTCGACCGGCTGGTGGAGCTGCACCGGACGCTGCGCGAGGACCTGGCCGACGCACATCTCGCGCTCGGGCGGCCGACGGAGGCCATCGCCGTACTGCGGGCGCTGACCGCGGAGGAGCCGCTGCGCGAGCTGGCCTGGGCCCGGCTGATGGCGGCGTACCGCCAGGTGGGACGCCGGCCGGACGCACTGACGGCGTACCAGCGGGCCCGGACCGCGCTCGTCCGCGACCTGGGGATCGAGCCGGGTGCCGAACTGACCGCGCTGCACCAGCAGATCCTGAGCGAGGAGGCACCCAAGCTCATCACCGCCCCGGTGAGTTCGAACCTTCCGCCGCGGGTGAGTGGCTTCGTCGGCCGCACGCCTGAGCTGCGGGTCCTGCGCGGCGCGACCGGCGTGGTCACGATCGACGGCATGCCGGGCATCGGCAAGACCGCGTTCGCCCTCGAGGCTGCCGCGGCCTCCGGCTTCGAAACCCAGCAGTACGTCGATCTCCGCGCCAGCATCTCGTTGCCCCAGGCAACGGGCTTGCTGATCCTCGACAACGCCGAGGACGCCGACGAGGTACGGCGCCTGCTGCCGAACGACCCGGCTGCGTTGGTCCTCGTGATCAGCCGCCACCGCCTGGCCGGCCTGGACCGCACCGACGCGATCACGCTGACAGCCCTGACGCCCAACGAGGCCGCGCAGCTCACGGATGTCGAGCAGGTCCTGCGGTCCTGCGACGGACACCCCGGCGCGATCCGGCACCTGGTCGAGCGGCTGCGCAACCGGCAGCCCTGGACGGTTGCGCGGATGGCCGCCCGCCTGGACGACCCGGCCGCCCGCTGCCAGGCACTGACCGAGGTCCTGGCCCGCTTCGACGCCGGGTACGACGCCCTGCCCGAACCGGTGCAGCAGTTCTACCGGCTGATCGCGATGACACCGCACTTCGATCTCCGCCGGGCCGCACGGCTCGCGGGTACCGACCAGTCCGAGGTGGAGCTGATGATCGATCGCCTGATGGATCTCAACCTGATCGCCGAGTCGGCGCCTGGCCAGTTCGAGCTGCTCCCGCTGGTCCGCGATCACGCTCACCAGCTGCTGACCGCGACCGAGCCGAAAGCTGAGCTGGTCGCATGAAGCCGCCTGCCTCCGCGGCTGTTGCCCCCGCGCACGAGCGGGCGGTCGCGGACGCCGCGGCGACCACAGCGGTCCCGCAGGCCACATCGGTCGGGGTCCCGCTCGCCCAGCCCAGGATCGAGGCGCCCCTGCGGCGGACCCTGGTTGCCGCGGCGTCGGCGGCGGCTCCGGCAGCGGAGCGCCTGAGCCTAGTGGCCGAACCGCCCGCCGCAGAGCCGGTGGCGGATGAGATCAAGCGTCCGGATCGGGTCGTTCACGTTGGGCAGATCGTCTGCTGGCAGCTCGCGGTGGTCGCGATCGGCGCGGCGACCGCCGCCTCGCGGACCGTGCTGATCCTGACCTCGATCGCGGCCGTGTCGCTGATTCTGCTCACTACGATCCGCGTCCGTGGTCTGTGGCTGTACCGCTGGGCCGGGCTCCTGCTGGTCTTCGTGATCCGGCGGCGCAAGCACGATCTCGGCGACGACATCGCGGTCCGGCTGGTCAGCACGTTCCATGGCCGGACGACGACCGCCGAGGTGATCGTTCGCGAGCAGCCGTACGGCGTGCTCAGCCGGCCGTCCGGGGCCAGCGTGGCCCTGCGGCTCGGCCCGGGAGCGCAACATGAGCTGCTGGACCGGCTCGGCTCGCTGGCTGACGCCACGGACGAGCAACCGGTCGGCATCGGCGTACAACTAGTGCTTCACACCGGGGTCAAGCAGAACCAGCCGCCGCGGGCCTGGATCGCGATCGCGGCCGAGCGGACGCCGGACATCGCCACCGACGAGCAGCTGGGTCAGGTGCTGGCCAACACCGTCCGTCGATTGGTACGGCGCTTGGACCGCGAGCGGATCGAGTGTCTGCCGCTGGACACCACTGATGTGCTCGCTTCCGTTGGTGCGCTCGCACATGCGAACGCCGGGCGTGGGCAGATCCACGAGCGCTGGTTGTCCTGGTCCTGCGGGCCGGTCCGGCAGCTCTGCGTCCGGCTGACCGGGTCCGCATCGTTGCCTGCGGCAACTTCGCAGGCGTTGATCGGCACGCTTCTCGGCACCGGCACCGGTGCCGCCCAGACGATCGCGGTCACCGTCACCAGCGCAGGCCGCGCGACTCCTGCCCATCACGACATCGTGCTCCGCCTGGCCGCCTCACATCCGGCCACGCTGGACACAGCCTTCTCCGTCCTGACCACGTTGGCCCGGTCCTTCGGGATCGAGCCGGAACGCCTCGACGGCCGCCACGCCACCGGCGTAGCCGCCACGCTACCTCTGGGGGTCCCCATCTCATGACCGTGACGATGATCAACCGCGCCGGCGGTTTTCAGCAGATTCCTGCGCACAGTGGGCTTGCCGAGTTGCTGGCGGGAGCAGAGCACGAGGTGATCGCGATGAGCAACCTGACTCCGGCCGGGCCGGTGTTCGGGCCGCGCGAGGTCCGGCACGGCGTTCGGTACCGGGCGATCTATCCCGACACCGCGCGCACCACCCCAACCGCCAGCCGCCACCTCGGCTCGCTCTCGCTGGCCGGGGTCGCGGTCCGGACGATCCCACATGTACCGATGAACGCGATCGTCATCGACGGTTCGGTCGCGGTCCTGCCCGCGGACTCGAGCACCGGCAGCGTCGCGGTGCTGCGGCTGAGCAGCGTGGTGGTCACGGCCCTCGAACTGTTCGAGCGGATCTGGCCGGACGCCGTACCGCTGGCCGACCAGGACCTGCCGGACGACACCGACCTGTCGATGCGCGAGCAGGAGATGCTCCGGCTGCTGGCCCTCGGCGCCACCGACGAGGTCGCCGCGGCACAGCTCGACATCTCGGTCCGGACCGTACGGCGGATGGTCGCGCAGATCATGAACCGGCTCGGGGCGCGCAGCCGCTTCCAGGCCGGCGTGAAGGCCGCCGACCGGGGCTGGCTGCTGGAACGGGCGTCCTGATGCCCACGCCGACCCGGGTCCTGACGGTCGCGGCGGACCGTCCCGGCGCGTATCCGACCATCGGCACGGCCTTGCTCGAGGCGCCCGAGGGTGCCGCGGTCGCGATCGCCGCCGGGACGTACGCCGAGACGCTCGAACTCACCGGCCGCTCGGTCACCCTGCTGGCCGAGAACGGCGCGACGGTGATCCTGGACGGCTCCGGCGCCGACTGGCCGACGATCCGGGCCGTCGACTGCGAGCTCACGGTGCGCGGGCTGGATATCCGCGCGGAGGCGGGCGTCGGCGTCTCGGTCGACCGTACGGCGCTGACGCTCGAGGAGTGCACCGTGACCGGCCGGACCAGGCCGGCGATCAGTGTGCACGCCAGTACGACGTTCTCGATCGAGAAATGCACGGTGAGCGGCGCGGAGACCGGGATCGTGGTCGAGGGTGCCGGTGGACAGATCGTGGACACGACGATCCGGGACATCTCCGGCGACGGGATAGTCGTTGCCTTGGGCGCCGATCCGCTGATCCGCGGCTGCACGATCTCCGGGTGCGGTGGGCGGGGTGTGTACATCTACCAGTACAGCCGGCCCGAGCTCGTGGATGTCGAGGTCGGGCACACCGGCACTGAGGGGATCGGGGTCGCGCACGGGAGTACGCCGGCGATCCGGCGGGCCGGCGTACATGACACCCGGGGGTCCGCGATCACGGTCGCGGTCGGCTGCGGTGGGACGGTCGAGGGGTTACGGGCGTCCAACACCGCCGAACCGGTGCTGTCGATCGCGGCGGGCAGCACGGTGGAGGTGATCGAGGAGAGTACGGCGGCTGTCGGCGAGGGTGGGCCTGTTGAGGAGTTGCTGACCGAGCTGGACACGATGGTCGGGCTGCCGGGGGTGAAGGCCGAGGTCCGGGCGATGGTGGACGAGATTCAGGTGGACGAGTGGCGGCGGTCGGCCGGATTGTCGGTGGGCGCGGTCAGTCATCACCTGATCTTCGCCGGGGCGCCTGGGACCGGGAAGACGACGGTTGCGCGGTTGTACGGGAAGTTGTTGAAGGCTCTCGGCGTACTGCCTGAGGGTGGGTTCACCGAGGTGTCGCGGCGGGATCTGGTCGGGCAGTACATCGGGCACACCGCGGAGAAGACCACGCAGGTGTTCGAGAATTCGCTCGGTGGGGTGCTGTTCATCGACGAGGCGTACACGTTGTCGCGGTCTGCCGGGACTGGTGGGGATTTCGGGCAGGAGGCGATCGATGCGCTGGTGAAGTTGATGGAGGACCACCGGGACGAGATCGCGATCATCGTGGCGGGGTATACGGCGGAGATGACGGATTTCCTGGCGGCCAACCCTGGGTTGGCGTCGCGGTTCTCGAAGACGATCGAGTTCGAGAACTACTCGGCGGAGGAGTTGCTGCTGATCACCGGGCGAATGGTTGCCGGGGGCGACTATCAGCTCGATCCGGCGGCCGCGCCACCGCTCACGTCGTACTTCGACCGGATCGCCGGCGGCGCAAACTTCGGCAACGCCCGCGAGGCCCGCCGCCTGGTAGAAGCCATGCGAAAAGCCCAATCCCAACGCTTACGATCCCTAGGCCGCCGCCCCACCCTGGAAGAACTCCGCTCCCTCCAGGCCGCCGACGTAAAAGTCGCCGCCACCTAGCTCCCGCCCGAAGCTGGGGAGGATTACCCACCCGATCCGGTCCACAATCCTCCCCAACCCCTGAGGTCGGGGGCATCCCAACTTCCTCTTCTTGCAAGAAGGCGTGCCGCAGTGGCCGTCGGGTTCCCCTCCCCCTCACCTATCTTTTCTTCTTTTGCTCTTTTGCGAGAGGACGTGCCGCAGTGGCCGTCGGGTTCCGGCACGACGGCCACTGGGGTGGCGGCTTGTGTTCGGTGACCTGGTCTGGCGGGCCCTGCCACCGGGTGGATCAGCCTAGGACTGCGGTGCTTTCGTCGCGCGCTCCCGAGCGCCGGCCGGACGCCGCTCACGGGATGGTTCATGGGCGCTGCGATCAGCAGTCCGTGGGGCCGGGCACACGGGTCCTCGGCGGATCGGTCCGCCTCCCAGTCGCCGGCTCTTCCACTGTTTTTCTTCGTAGTCGTAGTAGGTGTCAACGCCTCCGACGGTCATCCAGAAATCCTCCCTCGACCCCCCGTCCCCTGCTGCCTCAACAACAGTCCGTCACCAGACCCCCACGGCACAAGGGATTCCAGAAATCACCACCGATGAACACGGATGAACGCCGTGTTCTGTTGGATTGCGCTGGAAATCTGAGCTGTTGGAAAGTCTCAGACAGCGACGATCGCGACACCGTGACCCGGCAACCGCACTCCGCCATCGACCGTATCCGCCGTACCGTACGCCATCACGATCCACGCGTCGCCCGCGTCGATCGGCACCACGGCCTCGGCCGCCTGCAGATTCGCCACCACCCGCAGGCTCCCGCGCGTCACGACCAGCCAGGCACCGCCCGGATCGTACGAGATCCCGACCGATTCCAGCCGGTCATCGCGCAGCTCAGGCATCTTGGCCCGGAACGTGAGCAGATGCCGGTACCAGTGCAACAGCTCGTGATGCGGCGACTCGTCCGGCTCGGACCAGTCGAGCACCGAACTGCGCCAGGTCTCGGGGTCCTGCGGATCCGGGATCTGCTCGGCATCCCATCCAAAGGCAGCGAACTCACGCCGCCGACCGGTCCGCACCGCCTCGGCCAGCTCAGGTTCCTCGTAGTCGGTGAAGAACCGCCACGGCGTCGACGCGCCCCACTCCTCCCCCATGAACAGCATCGGCGTGTACGGCGACGTCAGTACGAGCGCCGCACCGATCGCCAACTGTCCCGGCGTGAGCGCGGGCCGGTCGCCGAGCGCACGGTTGCCGACCTGGTCGTGGTTCGACGTGTACACGAGGAACTCACCACCACTGTGCTTCGCCGGGTCGACCGGCCGGCCCCAGTTCGCGCCCCGGAAGGTCGAGTACGACCCGTCGTGCAGGAACACCTTGGTCAGCGTCTTCGCGAAGACCTCCACCGGACCGAAGTCCACGTAGTACCCGAACCGCTCGCCGGTCAGCAGCGAGTGCAGCGCATGGTGGAAGTCGTCACTCCACTGCGCGGTCATCCCACGGCCGCCCGCAGACACCGGCTCGACCATGCGCGGGTCGTTCAGATCGGACTCGGCCACCAGCCCCAACGGCCTGCCCACCTCCGCGGACAGTTCCGCGGTCTCGGTCGACAGCTGCGCGAGCAGATGCGTCGGACTGTCATCCAGAAACGCGTGTACGGCGTCCAGTCGCAAAGCGTCGAAGTGGAACGACCGGAACCACCGCAGCGCGTTGTCACAGATCCACCGGCGTACCTCAGTGCTGCCGGTGTCGTCGAGGTTGACCGCCGGACCCCAGGGGGTCGAGTGACGATCGGTGAAGTACGGACCGAACTCGGCCAGCCGGTTCCCACTCGGACCGAGGTGGTTGTAGACGACATCGAGGCACACGGCCAGTCCGGCCTCATGACACCGGTCGACGAACCGCTGCAACGCCTCCGGTCCGCCATAGGGGTCATGGACGGCATAGAGGTGCACACCGTCGTACCCCCAGCCTTGCGTGCCGGGGAACGCCGCGACCGGTAGCAGCGACACCACCTCGACGCCCAGCAGCGCCAGGTAGTCCACGTTGTCCGCCGCCGCGTCCAGAGTGCCTTCCGGCGTGAACGTCCCGATGTGCAGCTCGTAGAACACCGAGCCGCGTACATCCCGGCCGGTCCAGACCTCATCGGTCCACTCGAATCGGTCCGCGTCGAAGACCCGGCTGAACCCGTGCACGCCGTCCGGCTGCCATGCACTCCGCGGATCCGGCAGCGGCTCGCTCCCGTCGACCGAGAACGCGTAGTCGGTCCCGTGGTGAGCCTCCACGACCTCCCGCTCCCACCATCCGTCATCCACCGAGTTCAGCGGCAGAGTGCCGTCCCTGAGCACCACGTCGACAGCTGACGCGGACGGGGCCCAGACGCGGAACGTGTGCATGCTTCAGCTCCTGACCAGCAGCGCTACCGGGAGGTCTTCCAGCAGCTCGTGGATTCGGGCTGCTCCACTACCCAGCTCACGGCCGGTCAACACGTTCTTCCACTGGCCCGGCGGGAGAACCAGCGTGCTGTCGCCCCACCCGCCGAGGCGGTGCAGGGCCGCGGGGAGTCTGGTGGCCACGGTGATGACCGCATCCCCGCGGGCGAACGCGACGGCGTGGCCGTTGGACGTCGGCAGCGGGGTGTAGCTCCCGGCGAACGCCTCCGGGTACTGCCGGCGGATGCGGAGCGCCCGCGAGGTGACGAGCAGCTTCTCGTCGGACAGGTCCGCCGGCGCGCCCCCGTCGTCCAGTCGGCGCAGGCGGTCGACCCGGTGCTGGTAGTCCACCGGCCGCCGGTTGTCCGGGTCCACGAGCGACAGGTCGATCAGCTCACTGCCCTGATAGACATCAGGTACGCCGGGCATCGTGAGCTGGACCAGCTTCTGCCCGAGCGTCGCCGCCCGGACGAACTCGGTCTGGTTGGCGGCAAAGCGCCGTACCGACTCCAGCACGGCCTGGTCGTTGAGGACCGCCGTGGCGAAGGTTGCGACGGTCTGCTCGTACTCCTCGTCCGGCGAGGTCCAGGTGGTGAGGCGCTTGGCCTCACGGATCGCCTTGAGCAGGTAGCCCTGCAGACGCTCCGCAGAGATCGGTCCGTCGTCCCAGGTGCCGAAGAGCGTCTGCCAGAACAGGTACTCCGTACTCCCGTCCAGCAAGGGACTGCGGTGGTCCTCCGACAGCCGTCGCCACTCCCGGACCGCCTCGGCCCAGGCGGCGGGCTGCTCCGACAACACACCGAGCCGGGCCCGCACGTCCTCGGACCGCTTGGTGTCGTGGGTGGACAGCGTGGTCATCGTCTTCGGCCAGTGCTGGTTCAACCGGCCCGCGAAGGCGTGGAACTCCTCGGGCGAGACCCCGAAGTGCTCCGGGTCCCCACCGACCTCGTTCAGAGCCGTGAGCCGGAACCACCGGTAGAACGCGGTGTCCTCGACGCCCTTGGCCATCACCGGCCCACAGGTCTGCTGGAACCGCACGATCAGCTCGTGCCGCGCGTGCTCGTCGATCCGGCTCGTCTCCCGGCCCAGCAGCAGATGCAGTACGACGTCCAGCGTCTCCTGCCGGTCGTCGTCAAGATTCACCCGCGCCTTCTCGGCCGCCCGCTCCAGCGCCTCCACCGCGGTCGGCGACGGCTCCTCGCCAGGTACGACGTACGCCCGGTAGATGTCGAACTGGACCAGCAGCTCGACAACGACCTCGTGGAACGCCCTGCGGGTGTGATCGCGCAGTCGTACGTCGTCCTGGCAGATGCGGGCCAGCAACTCCACCAGCCGGTGCACCTCGGCGTACTGACCGTGCTGGACGATCTCGCGCTTCGCCTCCTCGACGACCCGGCCGAAGTCGGCAGGCTCGCCGGTCAGCTCGGAGTGCAGCGCCGAGAGCGGCGCGGCACCCGTGGGGTCGACGAAGAGGCCACCGACCCGGAGCAGAGCGTCGTACCCAGTAGTGCCGGCACAGGGCCAGTCACGGGGCAGGTCCTCGTCGCCCTCGAGGATCTTCTCGACCACGACCCACGCACCGCCGGTGCGCTCGGCCAGCCGGCGCAGATAGCTGCGTGGGTCGGCCAGACCGTCCGGGTGGTCGATGCGGAAGCCGTTGAGCTTGCCTTCGTGCGAGAGCTCCAGCAGCAGCGCATGCGTCGCCTCGAAGACCTCCTGCGTCTCCACACGGACCGCTGCGAGCGTGTCGACGTCGAAAAAGCGCCGGTAGTTCAGCTCCTCGTCCGCAACCCGCCAGTGCGCGAGGCGGTACCACTGCTCGGTCACGAGCTCCTCGATCGGCAGACCCTCTGTGCCCGGCCGGAGCGGGTACTCGTGGTCGTAGTACCGAAGTACGTCGCCATCGATCGACAGCTCGTTGTCCGCCAGCACCTTCCCGATCCGCTGACCCAGCACCGCCATCAGCAGCGGCTGGTTCCCCGAACCCCAGTCCACGTCGAACCACTCGGCGTACGGCGAACCCGGCCCGTCCCGCAGCACCGACCACAGCGCCTTGTTCAACCGGGCCGGCGTCGGCACCGCGACATGGTTGGGTACGACGTCAGCCACAGCGCCCATGCGGTGATCGGCCAGCTGTGCGGACAGCCGATCGAACGCCGGGCGACCGCCCGCCGGCTCGGACAGCCGGCTGTGGTCGACCACGTCGTACCCATGGGTGGAACCGGGCGCGGCCTGCAGGATCGGGGACAGGTACGCGTGCGAGATCCCGAGGTTGTTCAGGTACGGCACTACCGCCGCGGCGTCGTCGAAGCCGAACTCCGCGCGCAGTTGCAGCCGGTAGGTGGCCTGTGGGACTGCTGTCACTGAGCTGCCCGTCGCGGCCGGGTCAGGACCAGCATGCCGTGGGCCTCGATCCGGATCGTGCTGCCCGCGATGTGCTCGCCTTCCTCGGCCCGGCCGGTCGGCCTGACGGTGTCGACCACCACGGACCACGCCTCGCCGTACTCCTTCACGGGCAGCAGGAAGTCCTCCGGCTCGTAGTTGCTGTTCAGCAGGATCAGGAACGAGTCGTCCACCACCGGCTCGCCGCGCGGGTCCGGCTCCGAGATCGCGTCACCGTTGAGGAAGACCGCCACTGCCCGGGCGTCGTCGCGGCTCCAGTCCCCGTCCTGCATCTCCTGGCCGTCCGGGGTGAACCAGACCAGGTCACCCAGCCCGTCGACCCCCTGGTCGCCGTGGAAGAACCGGCGGCGCCGGAACACCGGGTGCTCGTTGCGCAACCGGACCAGTTCGCCGGTGAACTCCAGCAGGTCCTGCTGCTCCTCGGTCAGGTCCCAGTTCACCCAGGCGAGCTCGTTGTCCTGGCAGTAGACGTTGTTGTTGCCGGACTGGGTCCGGCCCAGCTCGTCGCCGTGGGCCAGCATCGGGACGCCCTGCGAGATCAGCAAGGTGGCCAGGAAGTTGCGCTGCTGCTTGGCCCGCAGCTTCACGACCTCGGCGTCGTCGGTCGGGCCTTCGGCGCCGCAGTTCCAGGAGCGGTTGTGGCTCTCGCCGTCCTTGCCGCCCTCGCCGTTCGCCTCGTTGTGCTTCTCGTTGTACGAGACCAGGTCGCGCAGCGTGAAGCCGTCGTGCGCGGTGATGAAGTTGATGCTCGCGAGCGGGCGGCGGCTGTCGTCGCGGTACAGGTCCGACGAGCCGGTCAGCCGCGAGCCGAACTCGGCCAGCGTGTACTTCTCGCCGCGCCAGAAGTCGCGGACGGTGTCGCGGTACTTGCCGTTCCACTCGGTCCACAGCGGCGGGAAGTTGCCCACCTGGTAGCCGCCGTCGCCGACGTCCCACGGCTCCGCGATCAGCTTCACCTGGCTCACCACCGGGTCCTGCTGGACCAGGTCGAAGAACGCCGACAGCCGGTCCACTTCATGGAACTGGCGGGCCAGTGTCGACGCGAGGTCGAACCGGAACCCGTCCACGTGCATCTCGGTGACCCAGTAGCGCAGCGAGTCCATGATCAGCTGCAGTACGTGCGGGTGCCGCATCAGCAGGCTGTTCCCGGTGCCGGTGGTGTCGTAGTAGTGCGACTTGTCCGAGTCCACCAGCCGGTAGTACGCCGCGTTGTCGATGCCCTTGAACGACAGCGTCGGACCGAACTCGTTGCCCTCCGCGGTGTGGTTGTAGACGACGTCGAGGATGACCTCGATGCCGGCCTCGTGCAGGGCCTGCACCATCGTCTTGAACTCGGTCACCTGCTGACCGCGGCCGCCCAGCGAGGAGTAGGCGTTGTGCGGGGCGAAGAAGCCGATCGTGTTGTAGCCCCAGTAGTTGGACAGGCCCCGCTCCTGCAGGTGCCCGTCCTGGGCGAACTGGTGCACCGGCATCAGTTCGATCGCGGTCACCCCGAGCTCCTTGAGGTGCTCGATGATCGCCGGGTGCCCGATTCCGGCGTACGTGCCGCGGATCTCCTCCGGCAGGCCCGGGTGGGTCTTGGTCAGGCCCTTGACGTGCGCTTCGTAGATCACGGTCTCGTGGTACGCGTGCCCCGGCGGACGGTCGTTGCCCCAGTCGAAGAACGGGTTCGTGACGACCGAGAGCATCGTGTGCTCACGGTTGTCCATCGTGTTCAGCTCGTCGGGCTTGGCGAACCGGTAACTGAACAGTGACTCGTCGGCGTCGACCTGCCCGTCGATGGCCTTCGCGTACGGATCGAGCAGCAGCTTGGACGGGTTGCACCGGTGCCCCTCGGGCGGGTTGTACGGTCCGTGCACCCGGAACCCGTACCGCTGCCCCGGCTGGACCGCCGGCAGGTAGGCATGGTGGACGAAACCGTCCACCTCGGACAGCTGCACCAGCTGCTCGGTCCCGTCGTCACCGATCAGAGCCAGATCTACTCGCTCAGCTACCTCCGAGAACACCGCGAAGTTCGTCCCGGAGCCGTCGTACGTGGCTCCGAGGGGATAAGGACGACCAGGCCATTTCTGCACCCGACGACAGTAGCCACCTCAAGCCGTTCAGACCTCATCGGTGCGAATTTTAGGTCTGACTGTTCACTCGAGGCCGTCGAGTAAGCGGCGTAGACCCCAGAGGTACTGATCGGTGCTGATGAAGCGGGCCATGGTGGGGGCCGCCGCCGCGGAGCGCGGGAAGATCTCGGCGGGGATCTGGTCGAAGGTGGCTCGGCGGCGGGTGATCCGGTCCTCCTCGGGCGGCAGCGGGCCGGGGTCGGTCTCGTCCGCCACCTCGAGCGCGATCGCACCCAGGACGTAAACGATCAGCAGGTACGTCGCCCGGGCCGCGTCGGCCGGATCGAGTCCGGCGCCGATCAGGACGTCCAGGAGGCGCTCGTTCAGGGCGGTGGTGCGCGGGCCGTCCATGGGCGCACTCATCAGCAGGCCGGCCGCGCTCGGGTGGGCGACCAGCCGCTCACGAACACCGAGCGCGAGTGCCTCGATGCGGTCGCGCCACGGCTTGGTCTCGTCGGTGAACGCACCCGTGTCGGACTCCCCGAGGAGCTTCTCCACCAGCGCGCGAATCACCGCCGACTTGTCCGGGAAATAGGTGTAGACCGCATTCGGCGCGACCCCCACCTTCGCCGCGATCCCCCGGATCGACAGCTGCCCCTCGCTGTCGAGCAGCTCGAGCGCCGCGGCCAGCAGCTCGTCCTCGCTCAGTGTCCGCCGCGGCCCGGGCCGCCCTCTAGTCGCCATCTCTGGACAGCGTACAGGATTACATGCATCCTATCTCTGTACGCCGTACAATTTCTGGGAGGGGAACCCACATCATGCGCCGCATCACCGGAGTGCTGTTCATCGTCGCCGCCGTCGCTTTCGCGATCGCCGCGTCCGTCCTGTCCGCGACCTTCGACTGGCCGGACATCCTGCGCGAACCGGCGGACAAGGTCCTGACCGAGTACGTCGCCGGTGGGGCCGGCTTGACCTGGACCTGGCTTGCCGTCGCGTGGAGCTACGGGCTGCTCGCGATCCCGATCTTGATGTTGCCCAAAGCAATCAATCGGGAGGGATCGACCGTGCTGCGGATCGCCACCGTGATCGGTGCGGCATCGGTCCTGTTGTCGATGATCGGCTTCCTGCGCTGGGTTTTCGTCGTACCGCCGCTGGCTCGGGCACACGCTGCCGGCGACACCACGGTCGCGGCCGCATGGAACGCACAACACCAGTACGGCGGTGCGCTGCTCGGCGAGCACCTGGGGGAGATTCTCGCCATCGCGTGGAGTGTCGGGGTCAGCGTCGTCATCCTGCAGACGCAGGTCCTGCCGCGGTGGATCGGCTGGGCCGGCCTGGTCGCGAGCGTCCTGTACTTCCTCAATCAGGGCGACATCATGGCGACCGCCGTACCCGGCTTCCCGGTGTGGGAGCCGGCCGGACTGCTCGGCAGTACGGCGTGGGGCGTCTGGACGATCCTGCTGGGCGTAGGACTGGCCGTTCACCTAAAGCGCACGCGGGCTTACTTGGAGTAAATTCGCGCGCATGGTGAAACGGGCCCTCCTTCTCGTGGGCATTCTCGTGCTTGTCACCGCCGGCGCCTCCCCGGGTCAGCCGCTGGTGATCGGTGGGACGCTGGCGAGTGTGAGTGAGGCCCCGTGGGCGGTCGCGCTGACGAACACGCAGTCCGTGCGGCCGACCGGTCGCTGGTGTGGTGCGGTGCTCGTCCGCCCGGACAAGCTCGTCACGGCCGCTCACTGCATGAGCAAACCGATCTCGACGTACGCCGCTATCCAGGGCCGGGCCGATCTCACCGCCGACAGCACCGGGCGCGTGTCCAAGATCAGCAAGGTGTGGATCCACCCCGGGTACAGCCCGAAGAACAGTCGCAACGACTTGGCCGTACTGACGCTGTCGAAGCCGTTCACGGGGGTCCCGGTGATCACGTTGGAGACGAACCCCAAGGCCGACGTACGCGGCGCCGTACCGACGGTCTACGGCTGGGGCGACACCAACGGCACCGGCCCCGACGACACCCTGCAGAAACTCGCGGCCCCCGACCTCGGTGACGCGACCTGCCTGGCCAACAAGGAGTACGTCGCCAACGGGTACGCCGCGGCGTCCAACGTCTGCGCCGGCTACCTCCAAGGCACCGCCGACGCCTGCCAAGGCGACTCCGGCGGCCCACTGGTCCTCAACGGCCGTCTCCTGGGCGTCGTCTCCTGGGGCAAGGGCTGCGCCCAACCCGGCTACCCCGGCGTCTACGCCGAAACAGCCGCGGTCGCGAAGGCAGTCGCAGCCCAGCTATAGGACTGCGCCTCGGGGTGCGATCTCGATGGCGGCTACGCCGCGGGCGTACAGCACGAGCAGGCGGTTGCCGTGTTTGCAGCGCAGCACCCCGTCGGTCCCCGTCAGTGCCTCGACCGCATGTGCGACGAGGTCGTCGTCGGACGCGCCTTCCCCCTCGTAGGTGACGTCAAGCTGGTCACCGCTGAGGAGCCGAACCCGCAACACGATGCTCGTCATCCCCGCAGACTACGCGTGCCCCCGTGCAGGCAGGAGAGCTCGCGCGGGGGCAGACTGAGGGTTATGAGTGAGCCGGTGCGGGTGATCAAGGCGGGCGAGCTGGTGTCGGCGGATCCGACGGCCGGGATGTTGCGGATGCGGGCGTTCGAGTTGCCGATCCTCTGGGCCGGGCAGGTCATCACCCAGCCCGGTGCGATCTCCGGCTGGCATCACCATGACAAGAACGAGAGCAGTCTCTACATCGTGTCCGGCGTACTGCGGCTGGAGTTCGAAGGCACCGATGAGTACCTCGATGCGGTCGCCGGCGACTTCGTGCACGTGCCGGCGTTCACGATTCACCGCGAGAGCAACCCCACCGCCGACCCGTCGCTCGCGATCATCGCGCGGGCCGGCGGTGGGATTCCTACGGTGAACGTCGATGCGCCTCAGCTGAAACGTTCGTAGGCCGGGAGCGTCAGGAAGTCGACGTACTCGTCGGCCAGGGCAACCTCGAGGAACAGCGCCCGGGCGGACTGGTAGCGCAGGTACTGGTCGAGCTTGGCGATCTCCTCGTCCGCGATCCGCTCGACCAGCTCGGTCGTGACGGTGTCGCCGGTGTCGAGGACCACGCCGTTCTGACGCCACTGCCAGATCTGCGAGCGCGAGATCTCGGCGGTCGCGGCGTCCTCCATCAGGTTGAAGATGCCGACGGCACCCGTCCCCTCCAGCCAGGCCGCCAGGTACTGGATCGCGACGCTGACGTTGTTACGGAGACCGGCCTCGGTCACCTCGCCAGGCGTGGCCGCGACGTCGAGCAGCTGCTCGGCCGTCACCGAAACGTCCTCACGGAGCTTGCCGAGCTGGTTCGGCTCCGAGCCGAGGACCGAGTCGAACACGGTCCGGCAGGTCTCGACCATACCGGGGTGCGCGACCCACGAACCGTCGAAGCCGTCGCCGGCCTCGCGCGTCTTGTCCGCCTCGACCTTCGCGAACGCCTGCTCGTTCACGGCCGGATCCTTGCTCGGGATGAACGCCGCCATCCCGCCGATCGCGTGCGCCCCGCGCTTGTGACACGTCCGCACCAGCAGCTCCGTGTACGCGCGCATGAACGGCACCGTCATCGTGACGCTGTTCCGGTCCGGCAACTGGAAGTCGGTGCCGCGGGTCCGGTGCGTCTTGATCACGCTGAACATGTAGTCCCAGCGACCCGCGTTCAGCCCGGCCGAGTGGTCCCGCAGCTCGTAGAGAATCTCCTCCATCTCGAACGCGGCCGGGTAGGTCTCGATCAGCACCGTCGCCCGGATCGTGCCCTGCGGGATGCCGAGGGCATCCTGCGCGGTCACGAACACGTCGTTCCAGAGCCGCGCCTCCAGGTGCGACTCCATCTTCGGCAGGTAGAAGTACGGCCCCTGCCCGCGATCCAGCTGCAGCTGCGCGCTGGCGGCGAAGTACAGCGCGAAGTCGACCAGCGCGCCGCTCACCGGTACGCCGTCGACCTTGAGGTGCTTCTCCGGCAGGTGCCAGCCTCGCGGCCGTACGACGATCGTCGCCAGCTCGTCGTCCGGCTTCAGCGCGTAGCTCTTCGCGTCGGTGCTGAAGTCGATCTGCCGCTTGATCGCGTCGAGCAGGTTCAGCTGACCGCCGACCACGTTCTCCCAGGTGGGCGTGTTCGCGTCCTCCTGGTCGGCCAGCCAGACCTTCGCGCCCGAGTTCAGCGCGTTGATCGTCATCTTCCGGTCGGTCGGCCCGGTGATCTCCACCCGCCGGTCGACCAGCCCCGGTGCCGCGGGAGCGACCCGCCAGTCCGGGTCGTCCCGGACATCCTTGGTCTCCGGCAGGAACCCGAGTGACGCCCCGGCCGCGATCTCCGCGATCCGCTGCTTGCGTCGCTCGAGCAGCTCGTGCCGCCGCCCGTCGTACTCGCGGTGCAGTGTCTCGATCAGACCGAGCGCCTGCTCGGTCAGGATCTCGTCGTACCGCTCGCCCCGTGCCCCGGTGACCTCGACTGTCACGAACTCACTCCTTCTCGTCGAAGACGACGACCTCATGATCGGTTATCCGCGCCACCTCGACCGTAATCCAGCCGTCCCGCTCGTTCACCTCCGCCTCCCCACCAGCCACCAGGAACCGGGCCCGCCGGCCGCTCGCCTTGAGCCGCACCGTGAAGGGACCGGCGGGGGTGAACTCCTCCAGGCGACCACGCCAGGCACCGCCTTGGTCAAGGTTGACCAGGTGCAGGACGACCGACTCGCCCTGCCGGTACAGCTGGCAGTCGAGTACGCCGGCACCGTCGACCTGGAGCGGGATCCCGGCACCCCGGACCAGATTCGCGAGCACCCGGCCGTGGTCCGGATGATGATGCCGCGCGTACTGCCGGTCGAGATCCGCCGCGAGGTACGCCGTCCGCTCACCGAGCACCACCGCCGGTACGTCGCTCCGCGGCTCGGTCATCCACGACTTCTCCGGCGGGTAGATCGGGAACGGCGGGATCCACGTGAGCGCCTTGCCGGAGTCCGCCTCGACCACCTCCAACTGCCCGCCGAACGGCAGCACGTCGGTGTCGCCCTCGAAAACCGATCGGTCCTCGATCCGCAGGTAGCTGTGACTGTCGTAGTTCTCCCAGTCGGTCACCTTGCCGTCGCCGAGCCGCTTCCCGGTCCAGCGAATCCCGAGCAGGTCACCGAGCGCGAAGTCGTCCCGTCGATCACCCCACTCGTCGTACAACCCCGACTCCCCAGTCACGACCAGGCGCCCACCTGCCTCCACATAAGCGCGCAGTTGTGCGCACTGGTCGTCGGTCAGTACGCCGACGTTCGGGACCACGATCACCTCGAAGCGATCGTCGATCTCAGCGGTCGGCAGGTACGGGATCCTGGCCCGGACGAGTGCGTCCACCCAGCCGCGGTACGGCAACTGGCTGACCGTCTCCGGGTCGTCCTGTCCGTGGAAGTCAACACTGCGCTGACTCCACAGCAGCCCGACCGTGGCGACCGGCTCCCGGTTCACCAGGTACTTCTCGTGCGCCGCATGCCACTCGAACAACGGCTCGGCTGTCGCGTACTGCCGCCGGTCGTCGTGCACCGACCCGATGTGGTGCCACCACGGCTGGATGCCGCCGGCGAACCCTTCCAGCGCCCACATCCGCGCTTCCGGCTCGGGCTTGCTCCCGAGCCGGAAAGTCGGTACGCCGGCGTCGTACATCGCGGTGCTCTCCGGGATCAGCGTGTCCCAGCCGAGCAGTCCGTGCAGCCGTTTGCCGGTGTCGGCGTTGGCCTGGAACCCGGACTCCTCGTGCCGCCACTGCGAGTCGAGCATGAAGATCGAGGCCCGCTTGCAGATCTCCAGGTCGTCGCGCAAACGCTTGCTCTGCGCAACGACCTCGCCGCCGTTCATCCCGATCCACAGGCAGTCCGGCCCGCCGGCCTTCCGGGTGACCTCGTTGTTGAGGTCCCAGACGTCCAGCCGGCGGTCGTAACTCCACCGGATCCATTGCTTGTAGACGGGATCGCTCCAGTCGGGCGATCGCGGCAGGTCCTGACCGAAGCTGTCCCGGCAGTTCGGGCAGTAACAGATCGAGTCCCGGCCGAGGCCGCTCCAGCTGTTGTCGGTGAGCCCGTCCGGTGCGGTGCGCTCGATGATCTCCTCGAGGATCCCGGTCAGGAAGTCCCGGTAGTACGGCCCGGTGACGCAGGCGACGTACAGCTTCCCGGCCCGGTAAGGGTTGCCCTCGGCATCGACCGCGAACCAGTCCGGATGGGCGTCGTACAAGGGCTGGTGGGCCCGGTTCGAGTCCATCCGGGCCAGTACCGTCAGCCCGTCCTCCTTGGCGAGCGCGGCGATCTCGCCGTACAGGTCGCGATCGCCGAGGAACTCCGCGCGGTGCTGCAGTTCGAACTTGCTGGGGTAGTAGGCAACGATCCCGCCGGCGTTGACGATCACCCCCTGCACCTTGGTGCGACGCCAGTGCTGCCGCCACCAGTCGGCGTCGTACCGGGCCGGATCCTTCTCGGTGAGATTGGTCTGCGCCCACCTCAAGGTCCTTTGATACCAAGGTTTCACTTCAGGCTCCGTACGGCGTCGCCCGCCCCGGACACGTTCTCCAGCAGCATCTCGGAGTACTTGCGACTCAGTACGACGCCCTCCGCGCCTCCCTCGAACGCGGCCAGCGTCGCGTCCCGCACGGACTCACGGGTGCACGTGGTCAGGTCACCCTCGTTGTCGTCCCAGTTGATCTTCGTACCGACGTCACGAGGCTTCTCCAGCCCGCGCTGCTTGGCGACGCCGACCGGGATGTCGATGTCGATGCCCGGGTAGATCGCGCTCTGTCCACCGACCCCCGCGACGGCCCGCACGGTCTCCCGCCGTACGTAGTCCGCACTGAAGCCGGTCTGCGGCAGCTTCTCGTACGAGCCTTCGTCGAGCTGCAGGAGCTTCATCATCAACGGGTAGACGTCGTCGGGCTCCGCGTCCGCGAACAACGCACCGCAGATGCTCTTCACCCAGGTGAAGAACCGCGGCCCGGCGCAGTTGTTGTAGATGACGACCTTGATGAAGTCGGAGAACTTCGCCATCTCGGTGTAGTCCTGGTCAGCCCGGTAGAACGGGCTGAACGAGATGTTGTGGTAGACGTGCCAGCCGACCTGGACGTCGGACGAGATGGCCTTGGCGACACCGTAGATGTCGCGGTACAACTGCCGCTGGCTCTCGGTCCACAGCGTCTGCCACGCCAGGACTTCCGGGAAGTTGAGCAGGATCCGCCAGAACGTGACGAACGCGCCGTCGACCGGACGCTCGCCGGCACCAACCCGCTGGTTCCACTCGACCAGCTCGCGGTAGCCCCGCATCGCCCGGTCGACGTCGATCCCGCGGTCGCGGGCGATCCCACGGCAGTGCTGGCAGAAGCAGCCGATCTCGGGTACGTCGACCGTGCCCTGCATCAGCATGTTCAGCGGTCCGGGCCGCTCCGAGCACCAGGCCAGGCCGTCGAGCTGGTAGCTCTGCACGTAGTCCTCGACGAACCCGAGGTGCCAGTTGCGGTAGTCCGGATTGTTGAAGCATGGCCGCCGGCCAGGACGACCCCAGGCGTCCACTTCGAGCACCTTGGCGAAGTTTGGGTAGGTCCGCAGCTGACGGGCACCACCACTCTCCTCCATCCAGGCGAACGACTTCATCCCGCGCTCACGCGCCTTCGGGATGACCTCCTCGAGCAGATCGAGCTCCGGGTGTTCCGGCGCCCGGCCGACCGAGCCGAGCACCGTGTTGCCGTAGTACTCGGGATGCGGCGTCGCATAGTTGCCGCCGACCCAACCGAGGTCGTACTCGGATCCGCCGTGGTCGGGGATCGGGTGTCCGGGAATCTGCCGCCCGCCCGTCCCCCTGGTCCAGGTCGGTGTGGCCAGGAACAGCGCGTTCACCGCGCCGCGGTCGGCCAGGATGTCCAATGTCTGGTCGACGCCCTCGTCGACGAACGAAACCGCTCCGATCTGCATGGCAACGAGCCGGTCCGGCACGGAGCTCACCCCTTCATTCCTGTCATCGTGATGCCTTGGATGAAATAGCGCTGGGCAAAGAGGAAGACAGCGATCACGGGTACGACGGACACCGTCGCACCGCACATCAGCAGACTGATCTGGGTGAAGTACTCGCCCTGGAACTGAGCGAGGGCCACCGGCAGCGTCTGCAGGTTCTCGGAATTGATGTAGATCAGTGGACCGAACAGGTCGTTCCACGACTCGAGGAACGTGAACACCCCGATCGCGGCCAGCGCCGGCTTGGTCTGCGGCAGCATGATCCGCCAGTAGATGCCGAACGTGGAGGCCCCGTCGATCTTGCCCGCGTCCTCGAGCTCCTGCGGGATGGTGAGGAAGGACTGCCGCATCAGGAACGTCGCGAACACCGGCGTGAGCACCTTCGGCACCCACAGCGGGTACTGCGTGTCCACCCAGCCGATCTGGCGGAACACGATGTACTGCGGGATCAGGTACGCGATGCCCGGGATGATCGAGGTCGCGAGCAGCACCATGAACGCCGCATCCCGGCCGGCGAACTTCAACCGGGCGAACGCGTACCCGGCCATCGACGCGACGATCAGGATCCCGACCACGTTCAGCCCGGCCAGTTTCACGCTGTTCCACAAGAAGATCGGGATCAGCTCGAAGACCTGCCGGTAGTTGTCCCACTGCGCATCGGTGGGCAGGAACTGCGGCGGCACGCTCAGCACCTTGGCCTCGGGCCGGAGCGAAGCGCTGACCATCCACACCAACGGCGCCAGGAACACCAGTGCGAACAGGGACATCACGACGTACTGCGAGGTCTTGCCGACGAGCCTCATGAGTAGAACACCCACCTCTTCTGCAGCTTCCACTGCAGGTAGGTGACGGCCGCGATCACCGCGAAGAGGATCCACGCCATCGCCGAGGCGTAGCCGATCTTCCCGAAGCCGAACGCGTTCTGGTAGATGTTGAAGATGTAGACGCTGGTGGCGTGCCCCGGTCCGCCCTTCGTCATCACGTAGATCAGGCCGAACACCTGGAACGACGTGATGAACTGCGTGATCAACAGGAACAGGAAGTGCGGCGTCAGCAGCGGCAACGTGATGTACCGCAGCCGTTGCAACGCCCCGGCGCCGTCTAGTTTCGCGGACTCGAAGTAGTCGGTCGGCAAGCCCTGCAGACCGGCCAGCAGGATGATCATCGGATACCCGATGCCCTGCCAGACGCTGACCAGGATCACGGCCGGCATCGCCCAGCTCGAGCTCGACAACCACTGTGGACCGTGGATCCCGACCTGGCTGAGCAGCCCGTTGACCACGCCGTCGTCCGGCTGGAAGAACCAGAACCAGACGAATCCGATCGCGACGACATTCGTGACGTACGGCGCGAAGTACGCCGTCCGGAAGAAGGCGACACCGCGGATCGGCCGGGAACACAACAGGGCCAGGACCAGCCCGATCCCGATCGTGAGCGGAATGCTGGCGAGCGTGAAGTAGATCGTGTTCTTGAACGTCTGCAGGAACAGCGGATCGTTCCCGAACAGATCGGTGAAGTTGCGCAGACCGACGAACTTCGGGGCCGAGATGCCGTTCCAGTCGGTCAGCGACGCGCCCATCGAGACCAGGATCGGGAAGAACTGGAAGGCCACCACACCGACGACGATCGGGCTGATGAACAACCAGCCCACCAGGTTCTGCTTGCGCCGGGCCCGTTTGATCTCGGTGACGTGGACGGTGCTGCCGCGCTCCATCGTGATCGTTGCCATCGACATCAACCCTTCAAGGCGGTCTCCACCTGTGGCTTGATCTGGGAGAGAACATCGCCGACCGGCTTCTCGCAGTTGTAGGCCTGGTCCAGCGCCGGCCGGTACAGCTCACGGGCGCCGAGCGTGTTCTTGGTCTGGTTGGTCGCGGTCAGGTGCTTGGCCGCCTCGGCGAACAGCCCGATGTGCTCGGGCATCTTCCCGTTCGGCGCCAGGTCGGCCGCGGCCTTGTTGTTGATGGGCGTGAAGGCACCGCCCTGCAGGAGGATCTTGCCGCCCGCTTCACTGGCCAGGTACTTGAGCAGCGCCCAGGCCTGGTCGGGGTTCTTCGCCTTCTTCGGGATGCAGAACACGATCACGCTGGACTCGGTCTTCTGCTCGACATCGGCCGGCGGTGCGGCCACGTCCCAGGTGAAGTCCTTGACCGTCGTCCGCAGGTACGGCACGGTGCCGAAGGTCGCGAACATCATCGCCAGCTTGCCCTGCGCGAACATCTGCGTCTCCGCATTGTCCTGCTGCAGAGCGGACCACGGCGGCTGCACCTTGTCCTTGCAGGTCAGGTCCGTTGCCCACTGCAACGCCTCGACCTCCTTGGCGCCGGGTAGCGTGAACTGAGTCCCGTCGGTCGAGAAGATCCCGGTCTGACTGCCGTGATTGACCGTGAACGTCTGCTCGTACCCGGTGTCCAGATAGACCA
This sequence comes from Kribbella sp. NPDC051952, assembly GCF_040680855.1. NCBI lineage: Bacteria > Bacillati > Actinomycetota > Actinomycetes > Propionibacteriales > Kribbellaceae > Kribbella > Kribbella sp. NPDC051952. The sequence goes on along the minus strand of NZ_JBFAXQ010000003.1, from coordinate 428,282 downwards.
GAGCGCCGTACTGCTTCTTGCCCGGGTCGGTCAGCGTCTTCGCCTTCTCGGTGAAATCGGCCCAGGTCCAGCCGTCCGGCGACCAGGTCGTCGGCGGCAGCGGTACGCCGGCCTTTTTGAACAGATCGACGTTGTAGAAGATCAGCCGGGGCTCGTACCCGAGCACCCACGCGGTATGTGAACCGTCCGGCTGCCTGGGGAACTCGAACGTCTCCTTCGCGAACTGCGACGTGTCGAGTTTGTCCTTCTCGATGTACGGATTGAGGTCCAGCAGGGCTCCCTGGGTGGAGAAGCCGCGGACGAAATCGTCGTTGATCCGCATCACGTCCGGCGGGCTACCACCCGCGATCAGCGTGCGCATCTTGGTGTCGTACTCGGTGGTGACCGCGGGCTGGATCGTGACCGACGTACCCGAATCCTTCTCGAAGGCCTTGATCGCCTGCTCGAGCGGATTGCCCTTGACCTGCTCCCAGTTCAGGAAGGTCAGGCCCTTCTTGCCACCACCACCTGCGTTGCCGTTGCCCCCACAAGCGGCGAGTGCACCACCGGCCGCGAGTCCTCCCAGCCCTGCGAGGAACCTGCGGCGGCTCAGGTCGGAGAGATGTGTCTGCACCGGAATCTCCCATCCATGTGGGATGAATACGTATACAATGAATACGTATACACACTGCGGATGCCGAGGTCAACGGCGCGTGGCCACACTCTTGAGTAGGGTTCAGCATTCGGACATTGAGGGGAGGCGGGGGTCATGGTGCGACCACCGACGAGCAGGGATCTGGCTCGGCTGGCAGGGGTGTCCCAGGCGACGGTCTCCCGGGTGCTGACCAACAATCCGAAGGTCAACCCGGAGACCAGGGCCCGCGTCCTGCAGGTGCTGAAAGACGCCAACTACACCCCGAACGCGTTGGCCCGCGCGATGAAGACCGGCAAGACCGACACCATCGGTGTGTTCATGACCCGGGTCACCAGCCCGTTCCACGCCGAGCTGCTCGACGAGATCGGCCGGGTGCTCAGCTCGGTCGGGCTGCACATGATCCTGTGGAACATCGAGCACGATCCCGAGGAGACGATCGCCGACGTCCTGCAGCAGCGGCTCGTCGACGGGTTCCTGCTGACGTCGGCGACGTACGACTCCCGGCTGCACACGATGGCGCTCGCCTCGGGGACTCCGACCGTACTGCTGCACCGTGGGATCGACGGCCTCGACTGCGACCAGGTCGTCGGCGACAACTGGCAGGGCGCGTACGACGCCGGCCGGTATCTGGTCGAGGCGGGTCACACCGACATCGGGCTGGTGACGTTGACCCACACCGGGAATACCTCTCGCGACCGCGACCTCGGCTTCCGGGCGGCGCTCAACGACGCCGGGGTGAAGATCAAACCGAGCAACGTGGTGTCGGTCGGCGTACCGCACGCTGACGGGCACGCGGCGGCTTTGAAGCTGCTCTCCAAGAAGAAACCGCCGACCGCGATCTACACGGTCACAGACCTACTGGCCTTCGGCATCCTCGACGGCACCCGCGCCCTGGGCCGCAAGGTCCCCGACGACGTCTGGGTAATCGGCTTCGACAACACCGACCTGGCGGCGTGGGAGTCCTTCGACCTGACGTCGGTCGCGCAACCGGTCCACGCCATCGTAGAAACCGGGGTGTCGCTACTCCGCAAACGCATAGAAGACCCCGACCGCCCCACAGAGGTAGTAACCCTCCCCTGCCCCCTAGAAATCCGAGGCTCCACAGCCCGAACCCCCTGGAAAAAGGACACCGCCTCCGGCAGCGCCTGAATTTCCCCCCGTCAGCCTTGGAGTCGTGGGAGGACGTTGCTGAGGAGTTCGGCGTGGTCTTCGGGTTTGGACAGGCCCATGTTCATGGTGTTGACGGTCAGATGGGTGGCGCCGAGGTCTCGCCAGGCGTCGGCGTACCTGCGCCAGTCCTGCTCGGGCACGGCACCAAGCGTCAACCTGGGCTCGATCCCGATGGTGGCCGGATCTCTGCCCGCCTCCTCCGCCGCCTCACGAATCAGCTGCAGCTTCGCCTTCGCCGCATCGTCCGGCGGACCCTGCGGCATCCACCCGTCCCCGATCCGGCCGGTACGACGCAGTACGGCGTCCGCACCACCACCGAACCAAACCGGGATCTGCCGCTTGGGCAACGGATTGAGCCCAGCCTCGACGATCTCGTGGAACTTCCCCTCGTACGAGATCACCGGCTCCGCCCACAACTTCCGCAGTACGTCGACCTGCTCCTCCAGCAACGCACCACGCTGCCGGAACGGCACCCCGAGCGCCTGATACTCAACCTGGTTCCACCCGATGCCAACACCCAACCGCAGCCGTCCGCCGGAGAGCACATCCACCTCAGCCGCCTGCTTCGCGACCAGGGCCGTCTGCCGCTGTGGGAACACCAGTACGCCGGTCACCAACTCAAGACTGGTGGTGATCGCCGCCATGTACCCGAACAAGACGAAAACCTCGTGAAACAAGGACTTGTCGGTATACCCGGTCCACCCCGGCCGATTCGCCGCATCCGCGCCGAGCACGTGATCATAGGCGAGCGCGTGGCTGTACCCGACCTGCTCAACGGTCGTCGTCCAGTCGCGTACGACCGACGGGTCCGCACCGATCTCGAGCTGCGGGAACACGGCACCGATCTTCACTTCGTAGCCTCCGGCAACAAGTTGACGAGCCCTTGGATCGCCAGCTCGAACGGCTCGACCGAACCGGCCGCCCGCGCCAGCACATACCCACCCTGCAAGACGGCGGCGATGGTTGCGGCCGTCTGCTCAGGGTCCAGCGAGTCAGGATACTCGCCGTTCCGCTTGCCTTCAGCAACAATCCCGGCCAGCTCACGCCGCAACCAGTCGAACGTCTCCGCCACCGGCGCCCGCAACTCCGGATCACCCATCACATCCGGATCAGCCGTCAACCGCCCGATCCGGCATCCGCGCAGTACATCCCGCTCCCGCTCGAGATACCCGCTGATCTTCTCCGTCGCCGTACCCGACCCACTGAACTGCTCAACCGCAGCCGACTTCAACTCCTGCGAAGACCGCTCGATCGCCGCCTTCGCCAGCTCCGCCTTGCCGGTGAAGTGGTGGTACATACTCCCCTGCCCCGCATCCGCAGCCCGCTGAATCGCCTTGGGCGAGGTCCCCACATACCCCCGCTCCCACAACAGCTCCTGCGTACTACGAATCAACCGCTCCACCGTCTCCACCCCACCACTGTACCCACAGGTACAGGATCAAACAGCCAACACCGCACGAAAACGACACCGCTACGCGGCGCCTGCCTTTCAGCCGACTCCGTCGGCGCCGCACACCGCTGACACACGCAGCTGCACTCTGCGAGGGACAGCCCGAACCTGCGCCAGCTGTCCACGGTCCTCGTCGTCCATCGAGAGTCGTGGCAGATGGTGCCCACTCAATCCACAGTCGTCCCGCCGAGCACGCCGGCACGGAAGCACAGGCCGCGGCCCCGCCGAAGGCGGCGAAAGGCAGGCGCCGCGTAGCGGTGTCCTTTCGGGGCGCCCACTCGCAAAGCAGCCCGCCCGCGACGGGAGGTCGCGGGCGGGCTGACGTTGGGTTCTTAGCTGATGGTGAGGATTTTGTTTGCGGTGTAGGACTGGGCGTGGTCGGCGTCGCCCGGGAACCAGACTCGGTAGGCGATCTGGCCTCGGGTGGCTGGCTTGATGCCGAAGGCGTATTTGCCGGAGGTGGTCAGCTTCACCGACGCGATCGACTTCCAGACCTTGTTGCCGTACTGCTGCAGGTACACGGACTGACCCGCATGCGCAGGAGCCACATACCCGCTGAACGCAGCACTCTTGCCCAGCGTGATCGCCGTCGGTGCCAGGGTCGCTGAGATCGTCGGCGCTACCTGCACGGTGATGTCGGCGGTGCGGGTGCCCATCAGGTCCGCGTTGCCGGGGAACGTGAGCATGTACACCGAGGAGACCGTCGGTTTGTCGACAATCGACAGGGTCCCGGTCGAGGACGTCTTGAGTGCGGCCAGGAGCTTGAACGTGGAGACGTTCTTCGGACGTACGTAGACGTTGACCGGCAGACCGGCGTACGCGAGGTTGTCGATCCGCAGCGTGCTGCCCTTGATGGTGATCGAGCCGCCGTAGTTGATCAGGGTGGAGGTCGTCGAGATCCCGGACTTCATCCCGAGCAGCTGCTTGATCGCGATCGGGCTGTAGTGACCGGTCCGGTCGAGGACCCAGCCGGCATACGTGTACGTCGTGCCTTGGGCCAGGCCGGTGTTCTTCACCGAGGTCCCGGTGCCGGCGTACACGAGTGTGCCGGTGGTCGGCGTCGGCGCCTTGCTGCCGACGTTGCGCCGGACGATCACCTGGTCGAGGTCGTTGGTCGGCGGGATCTTCCAGGCCAGGTTGGCGGCCAGGTACGCGCCGCTGCCGGTGAAGGTGGTCAGCGCCTGCGGCGCCAGGTCCGCCGTACTGAAGACCGTCCGGAACCAGTGCTCCTCCGTGCCGTCCTCCCCGAGCACACCCCAGCCTTCGATCTTGTACGGGCGGTTGTCGAGGAGCGGCTGCTGCGGCGTGATGGTGGCTGTGCGCGACGCGGCGTCGTACGTCGTCACTGCGTCGATCTGCAGGTCGGTCTTCGCGTCACGCACCACCACGTTGGCGCTGCTGACGGAGGCCGCGATCACGTCCCGCGCGAACGTCACGGTCGGTTTCGCGGACGCCGGCACACCCGACGCCAGGTTCGCGGGGAACACGTCACGCAGCGGGTACGCCGTACCCGTCGCGGCGGCGCCTGCGCTGGAACTCCCCACGCTCAGTGTGTACGGGCGCGTGACCTTCGAGCCATTGTAGTTGCGCACGGCAACATATATGGTGCCGGAGGTGGTGGCCTTGACGTCGACGGACGAGGTCAGCGGACCCCACTTCGGACCGTTGACAGGATCAACGACCGGGAACTCGTTCTCGGCGTGACCGAGGAACTTCAGGTCCGAGTTGTAGACGTCGACGACCGGGCCGACATTCGAGGAGAAGCTGCGCTCGTCGAAGGACGGGCTGGTGAGCGTGGCCCGGACGTTCTGGTCCGATCCCAGGTCGACCGAGTACCAGTCGACGTCACCTTCGGAGTCGATCGTGCCGGTCGTCGAGCCGAAGCCACTCAGCTTCTTGGCGCGGATCGGCTGGTCGTTGCCATCCGCAACTGCCGTTGGGAAGTCCGGTGCGAACCGGCCGCCGAGGGCGGCGTACGCGTCCAGGATGCCGTGGCCGTAGTACGGGTCGATGCCGCGCGGACCTGCATCCCGGGAGAGTGCCTCAAGTCGCTGCGCGATGTCGTACGCGCCGAGCGTCGGGTACTTGTTCTTCACCAGCGCCGCGACGCCCGCGACGATCGGCGCCGAGCAGGAGGTGCCGGTGCAGTACCAGTACGGCAGGTAGCCGGACGGGGTCAGCGACCGCGGACCGGTGCTCAGGATGTCCCAGCCCGGTGCCGCGATGTCGACCCAGTCGCCGAACGAGCTGAAGTCGGTCAGCGCACCGCTCGAGTCCGTCGCCGCGACGGCGATCGCCTCGGTGTAGGACGCCGGGTACTGAAGGTCGTCGCTGCCATCGTTGCCGGCGGCAGCGACCACGGTGACACCCGAGTTGACCGCGTTGCTGACCGACTGGTGCAGGATCGGGTTGTCGCCCGGACCGCCGAGCGACATGTTGATCACCTTGGCGCCGTGGGCAACGGCCCAGTCGATGCCTTCGGCAATGTCCACGTCGTACCCGGATCCCTCCGAGTCCAGGACCTTGACCGGCATCGCCTTCACGTTCCAGCCGACTCCGGCGACGCCTCCGCCGTTGTTCGCGGCGGCCGCAATGATGCCGAGCGTCATGGTCCCGTGACCGTTGTCGTCGATCGGGCCGCGGTTCGGTGAGGTCGCGTTGTAGCCGGTGACCAGGTGCCCGACGAGGTCCGGGTGGCCGGCGTCGACGCCGGTGTCCAGGACCGCGACGATCTGGCTTCCAGTGGTCTTGGAGACGTCCCACGCCTGCGGCATCCGGACGGTGTTCAGGTACGCCGCCTGGTCCGAGCCGTAGAACTCGTCATTCGGTACGGCGGTCGCGTGGCGCTTGTAGTTCAGCGACACGAGCTCAACCGCCGGGTCCGCCTTGACCTTCTTCAGCAGCTCCGGCGCCGGCAGGTCACCCTTGATCTTCACGACGGTCGAGCTCACCGACTCCTGGGCGGCACCAACCTTCGCGACCGCGGCCTTCCGGGCCGAGGAGGTGGACTTCGCCTTGAACTTCACCATCACCGTGTTCGGCTCGAACTCAGCCTTCGCAGGGCTGTGGTGAGCGGCGAACCCCGGACGGTAAGGCCTGGGCTCGGCCGCCGACCCGGACGAACCGGTGACGGCAACCAAACCACCTGCGACCACTGCCGCGGGCACGGCCAGTCGCAACAATCGAGCACGGGACAACAACGGGACCCCCAAGAGCCACGGGCGGAAGGACCGAGACCCGGCCCGCCCCTAAATCGCTCCACCACCCCTCGGCGTTACACCCACCCCCACCCCCACCCAAACCGAAACCAAACCGATGCCCCCGACAACAAGTTCACTCCTCCCAAACCACGTCAAACGCTCGTTTCAATCACCATCCACAGCCCACCTGTCAAGCACACCCACCCGATCCATCGAGTCGTGGCGATTGGCGCCACCCGATCCACCGGGTCGTGGATCCGCGCGATCCTGCCCTACCTCGACCACGATTCGACGCTCCCGGCCCGCCCATCCACAGCCTGCCCGCCGAGCACCTCCACCCGTGATCCCAATCCGCGGCCCCGCCGAAGGCGGCAAGAGTCAGCCGCCGCGCAGCGGTGTCCTTTACGCGTCGCCACGTCCCAACCACACTCGCTCGCAACACGGGCGGCCGGGAGGCGGTTGTTGGGGGGGACCGATAGTCTCGGGCGCCATGAGCACCAGCGTCGCCATTGCGGTAATCACGTTCAGGCGACCTGCTCTGCTGCACGGCCTGCTGACCAGCTTGGAAGCTCAGGAACTGCCGGAGAACTCCGACTACGCGATCCGGATCGTGGTGGTCGACAACGACGCGGACGGGTCGGCGGCCCAGGTGATCGGAGAGTTCGGACAAGGTACGCCGTACCCGATCGAATCGGTGGTGGAACCGGAGCCTGGAATCCCCTTCGCCCGCGAGAAGTCGGTCGAGCTCTGCTGGAACGACGACGCCCTGATCTTCGTGGACGACGACGAGGTGGCGCCGCCCGGTTGGCTCGAGACCCTCCTCGCCGCCTGGGAGCAGTCCGGCGCCGACGTTGTCACCGGCCCGGTGAAGGGCAACCTCCCGCCCGGCGCCCCGCCGTGGAGCCACTACAGCGACGTGCACGACTCGACCGGCAGGCACACCTCGGGCGAGGAACTGAAGAAGGCGTACACGAACAACACCCTGGTCAGCCGGCGGGTGTACCACGCGGTCACGCCCGGATTCCATCCTGCGTTCCGCTACACCGGCTCCAGCGACCTGCACTTCTTCCTCCGGGTGCACCGGGCCGGGTTCCGGATCGTGTGGTGCGAGGAGGCGTGCATCGCCGAGGAGGTCCCGGTCGGCCGGACCACCCTGCAATGGCTCGTACGGCGTGCCTTCCGGTCCGGCAGCGGGGACACGATCAGCCGGCTGCTGATCCGCCCGGGCGCGGTGAGCTACGTGCTGGTCCTGGCCTATGCTTCGGCCCGGGTGGTCTCGGCGATCGGGTTCGCCCTCGCCGGGCTGTTGCTCGGCCGGAAGACGCACCTGCTGAAGGCGGTCCGCCGGTTCTTCTCGGGCGTCGGCAGTCTTGCGGGGATAGTGGGGATCAACCATGACGAGTACCGGGAGCGCCACGGGGCCGAATCAGCGGCCGACCGTGACGAGCCTGTGTCAGGCGATCTGGCAGGTGGAGAAGGACCTGGATCTGCTCGAGTGGCGGATCCAGGACGCTCATCCGTGGCCGATCATCCGGATGCGCGTCTTCCATGAACTGACCCGTCGCAGCGGCATCCACGGAGCACCCCATCCGGTACGACGTTCGCCGTACGACAAAGCACGACTCGTGGGCCGTCACATCGCCGGCCTGGTCACCCGGAACCCGTTCCTGGGCCGGTACGACGCTCTCGTCGTACCGCATCCCCGGAAACCGGGCGGTGTCGAGATCTACACCGACGAACTCCGCGCCGAGCTCGGCTCGTCAGCCCTGATCCTCGACTCAGGCATCAACGGCACCCCGCTGCCCGGCAGCAAGAACCTGGACTTCTTCACGTCGGCCGCCGGTGCGATCCACCAGAAGCACCTGGACGACCGCGGCATCAGCGCCGCACTGCAGAAACTGACCGGTGTCCAGGTCCCGGTAGGCGCCCTCCTCGCCCGCGAGGTCCCCAAGCACCAACGGCTGCGAGCGCTCTACCGCGCCCTGCTGAGGCGGCACCAGATCAAGACCGTGTACGTCGTGGTCGCCTACTTCCACCAGCACATCGTCGGCGCTGCACGGGATCTCGGGATCCGGGTGGTGGAGCTGCAGCACGGGGCGATCAGCCCGTTCCACCTCGGGTACAGCTACCCCGGACGACCGGTCGTCGCGGATCAACCGGATGAGCTGTGGTGCTTCGGCTCCTACTGGACCGACGTCGCCGACCTGCCCGCGGGGATGAAGACGGAGGTGGTCGGCGCGACGTTCCTCCCGCCGGCGGGACCGAAGGATCCGCAGCGGGTCGTGTTCCTCTCGCAAGGCACGATCGGCGCCGAGCTCCTGCACGTCGCCGAGGCGGTCGTGAAGGAACACCCGGAGCTGGAAGTGCACTACCGCCTGCACCCGAGCGAGCGCGCCTCCGACTACACCATCCCCGCCGGCGTGCACCTGTCGACCGACGGCGACACCCTCGATCTCCTGACGAGAGCCACGTACCAGGTAGGCGTCTCGACGACTGCGCTGTTCGAAGGCATGGCGCTGGGCTGCCGGACCGCGGTGGCCAACCTGCCAGGGCACGAGTACCTGGAGCCCGCCATCGCGCGTGGGCACGCACTCCTGATGTCCAACCCGAAGCAACTCACCGACGCCCCGCTGTGCACCGACCCCAGCGCATACTACGCGCCGAGCGATTTCCTACGGCTCGCGGCCGATCAGCCCGAGTAGGCGGTCCTGCAGGGGCGCATCCGCTGGAACGTGGACCTCGGGTCCGTAAACCTCGATGCCCTCGCCGAATGCGTCCGGCGTACGGAACTTCTCCATCAGGTCCGGCGGGATCTTCACCGCGGCAGCCCAGAGCCGTTCGACGTCGGCGGGCTCCATCGTCTCGTCCTGGTCGGTCGCCCGGGCCAGGTCCCAGCCGTGCAGGACCAGGTCGTCCGAGACCACCTGGTCGATGTGCCGCTCGGTCGTCAACGGACCGGTCGGGGTATCGGTCTCGGTAAGCGCCAGGATCGGGTCGTCGAGCACCTCCTCGACGGCCGCGCGGGCCTCCTGGAAGGCGGTCAGCGGGTCGTCGGCCGGCTCGAGCTTGCGGGCGACCGGTTGCAGCATGACGCCGTGCATCATCACGACATGCTCGACGACGTCGCGGGCGGTCCAGCGCGCGCAGGGTGACTGGTCCTCCCACTGGTCCGGCTCCACCGCCGCAACCTTCCGCTCGAACGCCTCGGCCCGCCGCCGGTACCGCTCCGCGATCTCACCCATCCCCGCATCCTGCCGCCCCCGCCACCGTCACGGAAGACCGAGCCCGACGCTTTGCGCACGGACCGAGCGGCTGGAGATGCACAAAAGCGGAGTGTCGGTGGCGGGTTCTAGGGTCTTGGGGGTGCGGATGGTGGAGCTTGGGCGGACGGGGTTGACGGTGAGCAGGCTCGGGTTGGGGCTTGCCTCGATCGGGGGGATGTTCTCGGCCGTGCCGCAGGGCCAGGCCGTCGCGACGGTCGATCGGGCCTGGGAGCTCGGCGTCCGGCTGTTCGACACCGCGCCGGTGTACGGCTACGGGCTCTCCGAGCAACGGGCCGGGCTCGCCCTGCGCGGGCGGCCGCGGAGCGAGTTCGTCCTGTGCAGCAAGGTCGGCCGGTTGATCGAGCCAGGCGGACCGGACGTCCAGCCGATCTGGGCGGAGCCGCCCGCCGGTCTCGGCCCGAGGCTCGATTATTCGTACGGCGCAGTCATCCGCTCGTTCGAAGCGAGCCTGGAGCGGATGGGCATCGACCGGATCGACATCCTGCACATCCACGATCCCGATCTCGACTTCCTGACCGCGTCGACCGAGGCGCTCCGAGCGCTCAGCGAGCTCCGGGGTCGCGGCACGATCCGCGCGATCTCCCTCGGCGTGAACCACGCGGACGTGGCCGCCAAGTTCCTCCGCGAGACCGGGCCGACCGGTCCCGACTGCATCCTGCTCGCCGGCCGGTACACCCTGCTCGATCAGACCGGCGCAGACGAGCTCCTACCGCTGTGCGAACAGCTCGGCGTCGCCGTACTGGCCGCCGGGGTCTTCCAGGGCGGCGTACTCGCGGACACCGCCGAGGGCGCGCCCCACGGGTATGCCAAGGTCCCACCGGCGCTGCTCCGGCGGATCGATGTACTGCGGGAGCTCTGTCGGAAGTACGGCGTACCGCTGCTGGCCGCCGCGATCCAGTTCCCGCTCGCGCATCCCGCCGTGCCCGCTGTGGTTGTCGGGGCGCGGAGTCCGCAGGAGATCACCGAGGTGGCGGGGTGGCTCGATCACGACATCCCGAATGACTTCTGGGCGGCATTAGGGTCTGCCCTATGAAGTTCATGCTGCTGCACAAGACCAACGACAGCCTGGAGGCGGGCAACCCGCCCGATGCGGAGATGATGGCGCGGGCGGACGCGGTGCTCGAGGAGATGCGTCAGGCCGGCGTCCTGGTGCTCGGCGAGGGCCTGATGCCGAGCTCGCGCGGCGCCCGGGTCACGTTCCCGACTCCGGGACAGCCGCGCGTGCTCGACGGACCGTTCGCGGAGACCAAGGAGCTCGTCGCGGGCCTGTCGATCATCCGCGTCGACTCCAAGGACGAGGCGATCAAGTGGGCGCTGCGCTTCGCCGAGGCGGACCCGAACACGCCCATCGACATCCTCGAGATCGCCGGCTAGAGGACCAGGTGCAGGATCGGGTAGGGCTTGTTCGTCGAGTCGGTCTCGCTCCGGGACACGACCCGGAAGCCGTGGTGCAGATAGAACCCGACGGCCTGCGGATTCTGCTCGTTGACGTCGACCGCCGTGGCGGCGAAATTCTCGAAGGCATGTGAGAGCAACAGCGAACCGCCGCCCTGACCCCGGTACGCCGGGTCCAGGAACAGCATCTCGACGGTGCCCTCGGCAACCCCGATGAACCCGACCAGCAGCCCGTCCTCGGTCCGGAGCCCGGCCAACTGCGCGATCTCCCCGAACGACGCCCGTACCAGCGGCCGGAACACGTCCAGATCGGCGTCGGTGACGAAGTCGTGGGTCGCCCGTACGGACGCCTCCCACAGCTCCGTCGCCCGGTCGTACTCGTCCGGCCGGATCGGCGTGATGTTCATACCGTCAACCGTCGCACCGCGTCCGGCCGCTGTCAGGTGGATTACCCCGCGGCAACGCCTTCTTCGGCGCTGACCAGGGAGTCGATCGCGGCGAAGAAACGGGCGATACCCGGGAGGTTCGGACCCTTGTCGCGGGACGCGGCGTAGTCCTCCGACGTCGCCCACTCGACGATGTCCAGCCACTCGTCGTCGGGCAGCCGCACCAGCCGCGCGCCGAGGAAGCCGGTCCGGTCGGCCTCGAAGTCCTTCAGCATGTCCACCCGCGCGGCCAGCAACTCCTCGGCCTTCTCGGGCAGCACGCGGAAGCGGGTCAACTCGACGGTCGTCATGAAATACCTTTCAGCTCAGATTGGTGGCGGCCCAGCCGGTGATGTCTTCGTGCCGGATCGCCGCCGCCATCAGATCGGGGAACAGGTCAGGAGTACAGGCAAACGTCGGTACGCCGAGGTCCGCGAGCGCGGTCGCATTCTCGGCGTCGTACGACGGAGTGCCCGAGTCGGCCAGCGCCAGCAGGGCGATCAGCTGTACGCCGGACTCCACCAATGAACGCGCCCGACGCAGCATCTCTTCCCGGACGCCGCCCTCGTAGAGATCCGAGATCAGCACCATGACCGTCTCGGCCGGCTTGGTGACGAGCTCCTCGCAGTACGCGAGCGCGCGGTTGATGTCAGTGCCCCCGCCGAGCTGCGTGCCGAACAGTACGTCGACCGGGTCCTCCAGCTGATCGGTCAGATCGACCACCGCGGTGTCGAACACGACCAGGCTCGTCCGCAGCGTCCGGATCGATCCGAGCACCGCGCCGAAGAGCGACGCGTACACGACGGACTCCGCCATCGAGCCCGACTGGTCGATCGCGAGGATCACGTCCCGCTGGACGCTGTGGTTCCGGCGCGCGTACCCGACCAGCCGGTCCGGGACGATGGTGCCGAGCGCCGGCGAGAAGTGCTTGAGGTTGGCCCGGATGGTCCGATCCCAGTCGATGTCCGAGTGCCGCGGCCGCCCGGTCCGCCCGGCCCGATCCAGCGCGCCGGTGACGGCCGCCCGGGTCCGCTCGGCCAACCGCGCCTCCAGCTCCGCGACGACCCGCCCGACCACGTCCCGCGCGGTCTGCTTGGTCTCCTCCGGCATCACCTCGTTGAGTGCGAGCAGCGTGCTGACCAGGTGTACGTCGGGCTCGACCGCGCCGAGCAACTCCGGCTCCATCAACATCCGCGTGATCCCGAGCCGCTCGACGGCGTCCCGCTGCATCACCTGTACGACGGTGCTCGGGAAGTACTGCCTGATGTCACCCAACCACCGCGCCACCCGCGGCGCCGACGAACCGAGACCGGCCGACCGTTGTGTCCCCGACTCGCCCGGCTCGGCGTCGTACAGGGCCGCCAAAGCCGCATCAACGGACTGGTCGGCCTTGGAGAGCGTCGTACCCGTCTCGGGTTCGGCTTCGCCACCGAGCACCAGTCGCCAGCGGCGCATCTTCTCGTCGCTCATCAGACCCCCAGCAACTGTGCGACGACCGGCAGCACGGACGTGGCCAGTTCGGTGTCGAGCTCGTTGTCATCAGCAACGATCACCGCGGCCGGATCGCCGAGGGCACGAGCGCGCGTGCCGATCGACCGGCGCTCCGGCGCCGCGAACGTCCCGAAGGTACGACGCAATAACGGCAGCACCTCGAGGAATGCATCGTCCGGGATCGCGCCCAGCCAGGCATCCACCAGACCCAGCAGGCGTTCGTCATGCACGAGCAGCAAACCACCGCCGGCCAGGAAGCCCTCGACATATCCTGCCGCGTCCGCGGTTGGCGTACCCGGCGACAACGCCCGCCCGAGCCGCAATGCGACCTCATGATCCGGCAGCCGGGACGTGTCGAGCATCAACCGGGTCAACCGCCCGCAGATCAACGGCGGGACCGAGGCGCGATCGCTCAACCCCTCCAACGTGTTCAACCACTCCAGCCGCACATCCTCGACCAGTAGGGCGGTCGCATCCTGCACGCCGTCGATCCGCTCCTGTACGGCGGCAGCCGCATCCGGATCGAGTCCGTGCACGGTCCGGCCGAGGCCGGCGCAGATCCGCGACACCATCCGGCCGGCGACCGAGGCCAGCCCGGCGGAGTCGGTGCCGCGAACATCGCCGTACCGCGACGACCTGGCGAGGGCCGGCAGCGCCGCCATCAGGTGGCCGACGTCGGCATCGGCGGCCGCGCGGGTGTCGACGCCTTGGAGCAGCGACGGCATGGCCTCGCTCAGGTCTGCGAGCAGCGACTTCTCCAGCGCGGCCGTGACGTCGGCGAGCGTGGAAGAGTCGTCGGCGGCGCGCAGCATCACGGTCGTCGCCGCACCGAGCACCGTCGTACCGTGGGCACCGGCGGCGACCAGCTCGACCTCGAGTCCGGGATCCCAGGTCATCCGCCACATCTCCCGGAACGTGCCCTGAGCCCGTCGCTCATCCGCCGCCGGAACACCCCAGTGCACGCCGAGAATCCGCAACCGGTGCAGGAGTCTGGACTTCTCCAGGTCGTTCGGCTTGCGCAGGTCGAGCTCGATCACGCGCTCGGTCGCGTCCCGCTTCATCCGCAACCGGCGCGCCTGCGCGGCCAGATCGGCCGCCACCGGCGCCTGCGGCGTCTCCCCTGGCACCGTCCCGAGCAGCTCGCCGACGACCGCTTCCCTGGTCACAAGGTCAAGCAGTACGTCGTTTCCGCCGCACAGGACCGCCCTCGTTGCCTCGGTGACCTCGCTCAGTCCGGCGAGTGGGCGTTCTCGCAGGGCGGCCAACGTGTCCGCGAGCCGGACTGCCTCGATCACGTGCGCGCTGGAGACCGGCAGATCCTCTTTGCGGAGGACCCGGGCGACCTTCGACAGCCAGCGGGTGGTGATCTGGTCCGGGGCGGAGAACAGGTGGTGGTACCAGCCGGGTGAGGTGATGCCGGCTCCGTACCCGCTCGTCGCCGCGAGACGGCCGTGCGTCCACGGGACCCAGGTGCAGGCGACCTTTCGCTTCGGCAGTCCCTTCAGGATCCGCTGATCGTGCGTTGCCGGAGGCAACGGTAGTTCGAGGGCTGGGACGTGCCACGCACCGCAGATCACCGCAATGCGTTCGAAGCCCTCGCGGATCGCCTTGCGTAGCGTCGTACGCATGTAGGCCTCACGCTGTGCTTCCCGGCCAGTTGCTTCCTCGCCGAGTCGCAGTTCGCGCATGGCGTCGGCGATCACGGTGAAGGGCTCGGCGCCGTCGCGTCGCGACTCGATCACGTCGTCCCACCAGCGCTCAGGATCGTCGTACCCACCGGCATTCGCGAGCGTGGCGAGCGGATCGATCGACGCCGCGCGACGGGACTCCCGGCCGGAGGACGCGAACTGATACGCGGCGGGCAGATCGCAGAACCGCACGGGTACGTCGGCGGCCAGCGCGTACTTGATCGCCTGCCACTCCGGGCTGAACACCGCGAAGGGCCAGAATGCCGCCTTGGTCGAGTCGTCGACCGCATAGGCGAGCAGCGCGACCGGCGGCTCCATCTCCTCCGACGCGGCCAGCTCGACCACCTTGTCGGCCTCCGGCGGTCCCTCGATCAGGACGAGGTCGGGCTGCAGCTCGGCCAGCGCGGTCGCGACTGCCCGCGCCGAGCCTGGCCCGTGATGCCGAATCCCCAATAAATGAACGGTCATCCGGTGATCTCTCGGGCGGCCCGGTAGAACGGGGCCCAGTCGTCGCGTTCGCGGACGACGGTTTCGAGATACTCGGACCAGACGACACGATCGGCGGATGGGTCCTTGACGACCGCGCCGAGGATGCCGCCGGCAACGTCGGTCGGGCGGAGGACGCCGTCGCCGAAGTGGGCCGCCAGGGCGAGACCACCGGTGACGACGCTGATCGCCTCGGCGGTGGAGAGCGTGCCGGACGGGGACTTGACCGCGGTGCGGCCGTCCTCGGTCCGGCCGGAGCGGAGTTCGCGGAAGATCGTGACCACGCGGCGGATCTCGTCGAGGGCGTCGTCTGGTTGCGGCAGCTCGAGCGCCGTACCGAGTTGGGCGACACGTCGCGAGACGATCTCCACCTCGTCCTCGGCCGAGTCGGGCAGCGGCAGGACGACGGTGTTGAACCGCCGGCGGAGTGCGCTGGAGAGTTCGTTGATGCCCTTGTCCCGGTCGTTCGCGGTGGCGATGACGTTGAATCCCTTGCGGGCTTGGACTTCCGTGGCCAGTTCGGAGATCGGGAGGACCTTCTCGGAGAGGATCGTGATCAGCGCGTCCTGGACGTCGGACGGCATCCGGGTCAGCTCTTCGATCCGGGCGATCTTCGCATCCGTCATCGCCCGTTGGACCGGGCTCGGGACGAGGGCGGCCTCACTGGGTCCTTGGGCAATCAGTTGGGCGTAGTTCCAGCCGTAGCGGATGGATTCCTCCGCGGTTCCCGCCGTACCTTGCACGAGCAGGGTGGAGTCGCCGCTGATCGCCGCGGCCAGGTGCTCGCTGACCCAGGTCTTCGCCGTACCCGGTACGCCGAGGAGCAGGAGGGCTCGGTCGGTGGCGAGGGTGGCCACCGCGACCTCGATCAGCCGGCGTGGTCCGACGTACTTGGGTGAGATCTCTACGTCGCCGGCCTTCCCGCCGAGGAGGTAGGTGACGACGGCGGCTGGCGAGAGCCGCCAGGCGGGCGGTCGCATCCTGTCGTCGACGGCGGCCAGCGCGGCGAGCTCGTGGGCGTATTCCTCTTCCGCGTGCGGCCTGAGTACTTCGGTGGTCATGAGAGCTCCTCGTGCATTTCGCGGCGGAAGATCAGGGTCTCGACGAGACGACGACGCCAGGTGTCTTCTTCACCTGTTGGTTCTCTGGTGATCGGATGATTCAGTACGTCGAAGGGCGCGGCACGGGCGGTGATACTCGCGAGGCGTGCCCACGCTCGGTTGGCGCCGACCTTGGCGAGCTGATCGAGGATCATGCTCGCGAGCGAGGCGGGCCAGGGGACGGGCAGTCCGCCTACCAGTTCGGCAACGTCCACGGTGGTGCGGAGAGCCTCCACGGCCTGGGCCCACTCGTCGGGTGGGAGAAGGCGGAGGAGCTCCGCGGGACTGCGAGTGCCGGTGTTGGAATTGGTACGCAACAACGCACGCGCCCACATCTCTGAGCCTTCGCGGATTGCAGCCTCCGTCCAAGCGCTCTGCAACACCTCGACAGCACAACCCTCGACGGGCGTCTCCAACCACTTGAGTTCCATCGCCGCCAAGGGGGTGTTGGCGAGGATCTGGTGGAACCACCAAGCTCGTTTGCCCAGGCCTTCTGGGGGCTGGGAGGTCAGGCCGTCTCGTTCCATCGACTGGGTCAGGCGGTGCGGGAGATCCACGGCCAGGACGCCTTGGGTGGGGGTGAGGTGGGGATGCAGACGCTCGGTCATGCGTACGCCGTACTGGGCCCCTGGGACTCGGGACAGCAAACGGGCGGCGGCTCCGCGGACTTCTTTGGAGCGGTCGTCCAGGGCTGCCTCCAGGAATGCCTCATCCTGTAAGGACAATCCATTGGTCAGGAGGCCGAGGAAGTCCGCGCGGGTGGCGGCGGATTCCGTTGGCCAGACCTCGACCAGCGCGTCGAGGGCCGCCGCTGGATCATGCTGACGGAGGGCGCGAAGCCAGCTGCGACGCTGCAGTGCGTTGCCGTGGGTCCAGAGCTCCGGGTTGTTGCTGTCGGCAACCCCAGCATGCAGGAATCTCCACTCCGGGTTGAGATCCGCGAGCCACTGCGCCCGCCGACCAGCCGCGGCGATGACGAGTGGGCGGTACTCAGCCCGGTTGCGCGCATGGTCCGCCAGCGCCGGCAGATGCTCCGGCGGCACGCCCCAACCACGGGCGTCGGCGGCGCGCAACCATTCACCCAACGCCGCCGTCTGGAACCCGCCAAGCATCGCCGCCAACCGCCTGATCGCAACCGGTCGAGGCAAGGGACGATCCTCGCCAGGGGCCGCAGGCAACGGTTCGACCTCACTGAGTGGCTTCCGCCCCGCCCGTTTGTAGACGGTGGCCAGCGCAGCCGCGTCCAGCAGACCGCCTTCACCCAACTGTTCCTGGATGTGCTCAGGCAGTTCCTCGAAGTGCGCCGGCCGCCGCTCCGTACCAAGGAGCGCCGAGCTGACCAGTCCGTCCCAACCCTTCACACGATCACCGGCCGATCGCCGTGCCAGCACGTCATCGGACGAAACCCGGCGCGATTCCACTCACCCGCAACGGTGACCGGATCGCCAGCCGATACCGCGAGCAGCTTCCACGGATCCACACCGGGCAACAACTCCAGCCCGTCGCCGTCCGCGTCCACGAGCGCCCAGCCCTCGCCGTACCGGGCGGGTCGGACGTCCTGCAGCACCAGTGGCCAGCGCTCGTTCCACGGGTCGGCGGCAACGGATTCGACGTACGACGCCAACGCCTGTTGAGCCGTGAATCCGGTCGGTCGAGGTGCGGGTAGGCGGGGAGCGGTCTGGGTGAGGAGGGCGCGCATGGGGAGGGCACCGGGGTAGAAGGAGAGCGCGCCGGGGACGTATTCGCCCGGTCGGCCCGGGAGTGGGTCCAGTGGGCGGCCGGCAGCGGCGAAGTTGAGGATCAACCCGAGCCGGCCAGTCGTTGCCCCACGCAACCAGACCCGGCGGACCGTGAGCCGGTCGTCGGGTTCGATCACGCGGCCGAGTACGAGCCAGTCGTCCTCGACCTTCTCGCCTTCGGCCAGTACGCGGGCAGTCTCGACGGTCCAGCCGATCCGGGACTGCACTGTGTCGGCGAGCGACGGCGGGAGTTCGGCGAGCCGGTCGTGCGCGGACACGACCAGGTGGATCAGCGAAAGCTCCTCCAGGAGTTCACCCGGCCAGCCGTGACCACGTCCGACTACGCCGGCTGCTCGCCGTACCGCTCCGGCTACTCCCGGCGCCTGCGCGTCCACCATCCGCGCGGCCAAGCGGCTCAGCTCGGTGTAGGCCCGCTGGTCGAACCCGCCGAGGCCTTGCCGGACCTGATCGTCCAGCCAACTCCGAAGCTCAGCCATCCCGGCCGATACCCGGTCAGCCCGCCGTGATGCCCGCTGCTGCGCGGCCAGTGGGTCAGCGACCTCGCCCGGCTTACGCTCCGGCCGGTCCGCACGCGCGGCCCGCTGCTCGACCCACGAGCTCACCCAGTCCGGCTCATCCCCCGCCTGGACCTCGCCGCCGGCCCACAGCAACATCAACCCCAGCGCGTGCTTACACGGAAACTTCCGGCTGGGACAGGAGCACTTGTACGCCGGTCCGCTCAGGTCGACCGTGGTCTGGTACGGCTGCTTCCCACTCCCCTGGCAGAGCCCCCACACCGCCTGCTCCGAGGCCCCAGTCCCCGACCACTTCGCCGTACGGGCCTGTCCCTGCCCGGCCTTGGCGGATGCAGGATCAGGCGCCAGCCCCACCACCTGCTCCACATCCCAAGGCCCCACAGCACTCCCCACTAGTCACCCGACCCCCAAAAGCATGCCACCCACCCCCGACACCGGAGGTGGGAGGTGAGGGGATGCGATGAATCAGCCGAAGGCTTGGCGGTGGGGCGAGGTTTCTGGGTAGCCGTTGGCGTTGGCGTGGTGGGACTCTTCCTGGTGGCCGTTGAGGTGGGGGGCTGGTGGGGGTGGGGTGGTCGAGAGGTTGTCGCGGATGGTGCCTAGGAGGCGGTGTTCTACGGCTTCCAGTTCGGTGATGCGGTGGCGGATTTCTTGTTCTTCGGCCTGAGCTTGGGCCAAGAGGTGGTCGGCGTCGGCTTGAGCTTCTTGGCGGAGGTGATCGGCCTCCGACTTGGCCGTCGAGCGGAGGTGATCGGCGGTCCGCTGGCTGGCGCTCAGGACGCTGAGCTCGTAGCGACGGAGTTCATCGACCAGCTCGCCAGCCGGCCGCTGGGAGTCGAGGATCGCGGCAGCCGGTTGCGGCACAGCGTCAGGCAGCGTGTCCTCCAGAGCGGCGATCTGCTGGTCGACCCGAGTGAACAGATCGGCGACATCGGTCCGCATCTGCCGTACGACGTTGGCCGCCGCCTGAACCCGTTCATTAGCCTCACGCTCACGTTCACGCGCCGTCCGCTCAGCCGACGTGATCACCTCCAGCGCGACCACCGCAGCCCGCTCAGCCGGATCGTCAGGCACCGTCTCCCGCACCGAAGCGCCAGCACCGTCAGGGCCATCAGGAGCGGTTCCGTTCATGGCGACCGTACGACGCAGCGGGACCTCCCGGATGAACAGCACCGCGAGCAGGCTCACCACCGCAGCCCCGGCCGCGATCACGAAGATCTTCCCGGTCGCGTCGCCGTACGCATGCCGCACGATCTCCGCCACCGGCGCCGGCAACGCGTTCACATCCAGCACGCTGCCCGCGGATCCGCCCTGCGCAGCAGCTGCCGCCTCCGGCCCGAGCGCTGCGATGTTCTCCTTGATCAGGTCCGTCACCCGCGTGGCCAGGATCGCACCGAGGACCGACACTCCCACCGCACCACCGAGACTGCGGAAGAACGTGACCGTCGCGCTCGACGCACCCACCTGGCTGACATCGACGGTGTTCTGTACGGCGAGCACCAGGTTCTGCATCATCATGCCCATGCCGATGCCCATCGAGAGCATCCCGAGGCCGACGTACCAGTAGGGACTGGTGTGATCGATCGTGCCGAGCAACCCAAGTCCGGCGCTGAGGAAGAGCCCACCGAGTACGAGGTACCGCTTCCACTTCCCGAACCGGGTGATCAACTGCCCGGCCCCGACCGACCCGAGGAACGACCCGAACATCATCGGGATCGTCAGCAACCCGGCCTCGGTCGCGCTGTATCCGCGGGCCACCTGGAAGTACTGCCCGAGGAACACCGCACTGCCGAACATCGCGATCCCGACCGACAGGCTGGCCAGGATCGCCAGCGCGGTCGTCCGCTCCCGGACCACCTTCACCGGCACCAACGGCTCGGACGCATGGGTCTCGACGACGACGGCCAGGATCGCCAGTACCGCCGTACCTCCGAGGTAGGCCCCGGTCTGCCACGACCACCACGGGAAGTGCTCCCCCGCGAACGACACCCAGATCAGCGGCAGGCTCGCCGCCCCCGCGATCAGCAGTGCGCCGAGGTAGTCCATCTTCACCTTGCGCTTGATCAGCGGGAGGTGAAGGAACCGCTGCAGGATGATCAGCGACAGTACGGCGAGGGGCACGCAAACGTAGAAGCACCAACGCCAGCCGAGCCACGACGTATCGACGATGACCCCACCGACGAGCGGCCCGGACACAGTGGCGACCGCCATTACGGCACCCATGTAGCCGGAGTACCGACCGCGGTCACGCGGTGGGATCGCGGCACCGATGATGGCCTGGGCCAGCGCCATCAGACCGCCCATCGCCAGCCCCTGCAGAACGCGCGCCCCGATCAGGAACGGCACGTTGTGCGCGGCGCCGGCGAGCGCCGACCCGGTCACGAACATGACGATCGCGAGCTGGACGAGCAGCTTCTTGCTGATCAGGTCTGACAGCTTGCCCCAGACCGGCGTGGACACGGTCATCGCGAGCAGGCTCGCGGTGATGACCCAGGTGTACTGCGTCTGGGAGCCTTCCAGGTCCGCGATGATCGTCGGCAGTGCGTTGCTGACGATGGTCGAACTCAGGACGGCGGTGAACAGCGCGGCCAGCAGTCCGGCCAGGATCTCCAGGATCTCGCGGTGGGAGAGCTCAGGATCAGCGGACGGCGCTACAGCGGTAGCCGGGGCCGTCTCCAAGGTCTGGGCAGACAATCGATTTCCGTTTCGGGTCGCAGCGGCCGGAGCAGCCGTACAGCGCTACCCCGGGGCGGAAACGGCCGTCGGGTCCTCACCCAGCCGGATATTTGGTTGCAAGTACCAACGATAAGCCCGCAGCGTCAGCGACCGCTCACCGGGAGCCACCAAACCGTCGACGCGTTCATTTATGAGACGAGCCCTCCTCGGAACAGGTTTTCCCGCGTACGATCCCAGTCTTGTTGAGAGATCAACACTCGCCCCCGGCGGTGCTGTCAGGGCCCGCCGGGGGCCACCCGCTCAGCCGAAGGCGGAGATCAGTACGTCGACACACGCCGGCGCCCGGCTGGACACGACCAACTGACCAGGCGCGCTCAGCGACGGAGCGAGCGGTCCCATCCACAACGGTTCGCCCTCCGCGGTCTCGCACGACGTCCCGTAGACCACGGTCCAGGCAGGCGCTCCGGCCGACATCTCGACGACCGCCGCCTCCAGGTCATCCACCGGCCGACCCAGCTCCGGCTCGAATCCGGCCTGGCGACACGCACTGACGACGTACTCGTGCAGCCACGGATCCGGAGGCAACCGCAGCGGCAAACCGGCGAGGTCGATCAGCTTGACCCCGTCATCAGCCCGGTACGCCGCCGGCACCAGAACGGAGAGTGGATCCCGCCACAGTTCGTCCACCCGCAGATCGGCGGCCGCGACCTCGCCCCGAACGAACGCCACGTCCAACTCCCCGGCCCGAATCGCCTCCAGATGTTCAGCGGCCGATCCGGAGCTGAGCTTGATCTCGATCCCGGGAGTCGTCTGCCGCAGTGCCGCGAGCCCGCGTTCGAGCCGGTCCCGCAGACCCGCGGCGGTGCCGATCCGCAGTACGCCGGCCTGCCCGGAGGCGAGCTCCGCGGCGACCTCGGTGGCGCGGTCGGCAGCGGCCAGAACCGTCCGTGCCTCCCGCAGCATCCGCTCACCGTCGCCGGTCAGCCGGACGTGCCGGGACGAGCGGTCGAGGAGCTTCAGGCCGAGTTCGCGTTCGAGCCGGGCGACCTGCTGACTGACCGCGGGCTGGACGATGTTGAGCCGCTCGGCGGCCTTGCCGAAGTGGAGTTCCTCGGCGACGGTGACGAAGTAGCGCAGTTGCCGCAGCTCCATGGAGACCCCCAGCGATCACGATTCGCTATCGCTGCACAGCGTAGCTGCGTCTTGGTCGACAGGCCCGTGGCTCATTCACTGGAAGACATGAGAATCGGACTGTGGATCGACGAAGAAGGCCGCCGGATCGACGAGGTCGGCGCGGCCGCCAAGACCGCTGAAGAGGCCGGTGTCCACCGGATCTGGTTCAGCCAACGCACCGGCTGGGACGCCCTCACGCTGATCGCGGGAGCGGCGCCGTACACCTCGACGATCCGCTTCGGGGTCGGCATCGTGCCGGTGTATCCGCGCCACCCGATCGCCCTCGCGGCGCAGGCGCTCAGCGTGCAGGCGGTGTCGGGCAACCGACTGACCCTCGGCGTGGGGTCGAGCCACCCGCAGATCATCGAGGGCATGTTCGGGCTCTCGATGGACCGGCCGGCCAGGTACATGCGCGAGTACGTCGAAGCCCTGCGGCCACTGCTCGCCGGCGAACCCACCAACTACACCGGCGAGCGGCTGACCGCCCGCGGCCACCTCGAGATCCACGGAACCGAGACCCCCGAACTGATCCTGGCCGCCCTCGGTCCGCAGATGCTGAAGATCGCCGGCGAACTCACCGCCGGTACGACGACCAGCTGGGTCGGACCCGAGGTGATCGAGACCTACATCCGCCCGACCATCGACAAGGCCGCCGCCGGTCGTCCGCGGCCCGAGGTCATCGCAGGTGTCGCGGTGGCGCTGACCGACGATCCGGACGGGACCCGGGAATGGATCCGGCAACGGTTCGGACCGGCCGGCGACATGCCGGCGTACCGGGCGGTGCTGGATCGTGGCGGCAAGGCCGGACCCGAGGACACGGCCATCCTGGGGGACGAGGCGGCGGTCGCGAAGGAGATCCAGCGGTATGCCGATGCCGGGGCGACCGAGTTCTTGTTCTGCCCGGTCGGGACGGCCGAGGAGCAGGAGCGCTCGATCAAGTTCGTGCTCGACTACGCGGCGACGGTGCAGCAGTAGCCGCTGCCGACGGCGTACGAGAGGTTCTTCAGCTGGGTGGCCACGCTCGACGTCCCTTGGAACGAGTCGATGCGTTCGCCGAGCACCGGGAGCAGATCGCCGTGGGCGACGACGAAGCGGATGTCGGGGTAGCGGGTGAGCACGCCCGTCAGCGCGAGATCGGTGACCGCGCGGGCGGTGTCGAAGGGGAACTCGATCATCGGTCGGGGCCGGTCGAGCGCGACCTGCCGCCACTGTGGTGGGGACGTCGGATGCAGCAGCACCATCGCCGACCGGGCGTTCAACGCCCGCCACAGTGGCTCCCAGGACGGCTCGCCCGGATACATCCCGCCGGCATTGCTCAGGAGAGCGACGCCGTCGGCGTGCAGGACGTCGTACGCGTAGTCGACCTCGACCAGCGCGCCCTCGACATCCGGTAGCGGCAGGCTCGCGAAGAAGCCGAAGCGGTCGGGGTGCTCGCGAGCCAGTTCTGCCGCGGCCTCGTTGACGCGGCGCGCGAGCACCTGGGCGCGGAAGTCGTCGCCGAAGTACACGCCTGGCGACGGCACCGACAGCACGGCTTTCTCGATGCCGGCCGCGTCCATGACGTCCAGGTGCTCCCGGACAGACCACTTCGGCCAACCGGGCATCCCGTCTGGCCGAAGGTGTCCCGCTCGCTCCGCCGCTGCGACGTACTCCGGCAGCAGGAAGTGCGCGTGAAGGTCGATCATCCGGCCACCGGGTGGAGGAGGTCGTCGAGGCCGATCCGGCGGAGCAGCTCGGTACGGACGCGGTCCGCGACGCCGTTCACCACCATGGCACCGTCGTCCGACGGGTCGATGTGGACCCGGAACGGCCGCCGGCCCTTCTCGGTGCCGACCACAGTCACGATCGCCTTGGCGACCTCAGCGACATCGGCCCACTCCGGCTCGAGCTCGGCGAGCTTCTGGCTGACCTGCTCCATCAGTCCGGCGTACTTCGTTTCGTACGCCGCGACCACGTCCGCGTCGGCCGGTGAGCCGCTGTGGGCGAAGTGGTTCGTGCCGTGGGTGAAGGCGCCCGGTACGACGATCGTCGTCTCGATCCCGAACCGCGCGACCTCGAGCGCGTAGCTCTGCGCCAGGGCGTCCATCGCTGCCTTCGCCGCGAAGTACGGGCCGAGGTACGGCGGGGTGCCGCCGCGGGTGCTCGAACTACCGACCCACACCAGCAGGCCGTCCTGCTGGTCACGAAGGTGTGGGAGGGCGGCGCGGTTGAGCCGCTGGGTGCCGACGACGTTCGTGTCGTAGAGGGCGGCGAGCTGTTCCGGGGTGAAGGCCTCGGACGGCCCGGTGACCATGTGACCGGCGTTGTGCACGAGTACGTCGAGACGCCCCTGCTCGCTGATCACGGTCGCGACGGCTTGCTGGGTGGAGGCGTCGGTGCTGACGTCCAGCTCGACGGCGCGAAGGTCGACGTTGTGCTCGGTCGAGTACTGCTTGGCCTCCGCCGCGGCAGCTGCGTTGCGACCGGCGACATCACGCATCCCGGCGTACACGGTGTGTCCGGCGTCGGCGAGAGCGCGAGCGGTCAGAGCACCGAAGCCACTCGACGCACCGCTGATGAGAACTGTCTTGCTCACAACACTTTCCTTTCCACGTGGAGGGATTCAGGCGGCGGAGCCACCGTTGGCGTAGATGGTTTGGCCGTTGATCCAGCGGGCCGGGCCGGCCAGGAAGGCGATGATCTCGGCGATGTCGGAGGGCTCACCCAGGCGCTCGAGCGGCGGCTCGGCGGCGATCCGGTCGATCAGTTCCTGCGGCTTGCCCTCGAAGAACAACGGGGTCGCCGTCGGACCAGGCGCCACGGTGTTGACGGTGACGTCGCGGCCGCGCAGTTCGCGGGCCAGGATCAGCGTGATCGCCTCGACCCCGCCCTTGGTGGCGGAGTAGGCGGAGTACCCGGGCCGGGCCAGCTTGGTGAGGGAGCTGGAGACGTTGATCAGCGCGCCGCCGGAGCGGAGTCGCCGTACCGCCTGCTGGTCGACCACGATCGTCCCGCGGAGGTTGGTCCGCACGACCCGGTCGAAGACCTCCAGGTCCAGGTCGGCGAGCGGCGACAGCGGCATGATGCCGGCGGCGTTCACGACCACGTCGACCCCGCCGAACTCCTGCTCGGTCCGGTCGAAGAGCGCGGCCACCGCGGTCTCGTCGGCGACATCGGCCTGTACGGCGATCGCCCGGCCGCCGGCCTGCTCGACCTCCTTGACGGCTTCCTCGGCAGCTGCCTGGTTGCCGGCGTACACAATCGCCACCGCGTAGCCGTCCCGGCCCAACCGGGCCGCTGCCTCGCGGCCGATCCCGCTCGATCCACCGGTCACGATCGCGACCCGTCCGGCGGTGGTGTTCTCGGTCATCGTCCTACTCCTCGATCTCGGTGCGGTTCTTGCTGACACCAAAGATCTTGCTGCGGAGTCTGCATCAAGTCCAACGAATCAACTCGATGGGTAAATCAATTCTGTTGATGCACGTCGCGGCCGAGTTGGGTGCCTTCGGGCTGGCGAAGGTGGGTGCTGACGAGGCCGAGGAGGGCACGCAGGGCGGCGGTCGGCTTCCGCTTCTTCAGCGTCGCCATGTACAGCGACCATTGGAACGACTCGTCCGCGATCTGTACGACGCGGATCGCCTCCACCCCACTCACGGCGTACCCAGGCAGAATGCCGAGCCCAACCCCGTGCGCCACGAACTGCACACCGTTCTCGATCCCCAGCGCCTCGACCACCACATGCCGAGCGATCCCAGCCGCCTCGAAGGCCTGATCGATCAAGGTCCGGGTGCCGAACCCAGGCGGAAAGTCCACGAACGCCTCATCGGCCAGATCAGCAAGCGCCACCGACCGCCGCCGGGCGAGCCGATGCCCGACCGGCACCGCGAGGACCTGCGGCACCCGAAGCAACTCCCAAGCCGTCAGCTCCCGCGGCACACTCCCGGCCGCAATCCCCAGGAACCCGACGTCGATATCCCCGTTCCGCAGCCCGACCACAACCCCGGCCGACCCCTCGGCGTCGACCCTCAACTGCAACTCGACGTTCGGATACCGCCGACGGAACTCGCCGGCCGCCGCAGGCAGGTCGATCAGCCCGAGCCCCGGCAACAGTCCGACCCGCACCGATCCGCGCATCCCTGCACCAAGCTCGTCCACGACATCCCGAGCCCCCTGCACCGCGTCCATCACAGCGAGCGCCTCCGGGAGGAGCGCCGTACCCGCCTCCGTCAGCACCACCCGCTGGGCGCTGCGCTCGAACAGCGTGACCTTCAGATCCTTCTCGAGTGCGGCGATCGCGGCACTCACCGCGCTCTGCACCACATGCAGCCGCCGCGCAGCCAGCGTGAAGCTCCGCTCATGAGCCACCGCCACGAAGTACTCCAACTGCCGCAACTCCACGAGGAGAGCGTACGGAAGAACAGCAGGCAGCGGCCGCCGGCCAGGCCCTCGGGCGAGGCGAACGGGCTAGTGACGGGCGACGGCGGTCGAGATCGGTAGTCTGGTTGCGAAAGCTCTCTGCTGAAATCCCTTACCTGTAAGGAGTTTCAGCTTGGCTCGCGCACCGACTGTTCGTCGATCCAGACGAGATGGCCGTGGTGGCTGACGAGAACCTCGTCGGCACCGGACGTCCCGGCGCGGCGACCGACCTCCTGGCCGGCGATCCAGCGACCGCCGATGCGGACCTGGACTGCGGTGGGCCGAGCCGGGGCAGTGGCTACTGGCATGGCACCTGACTTCTTCTGGACAGGGGCGGAAGGAACGGGGTGGTGGTGTCGCGTTGCTCTGGGGTGGTGCTGGAGATCGGTCATCGTCGCCCTCTTAGGGAAACAAAGCCAGCGCTCGGGGGCTGGCTTCTCAACCAAAGGCCACCCTACAACCGTTACAGGAAAGACCGTTAGCGGTAACTCCGATTGTTCACGAAGCACTGTCCCCCGGGCCTCGGCGTAAGATTCTGGCATCGCCGGACGTCCAGGAGCAGACCCAGGCAGCCACGGCCTGGCGTCGTCCAAGCCCATCTTCGTGGTGCAACTGCACGATGCCCGGCGGCTGCACTACGACGTCCGGCTCGAGGTCGACGGCGTCCTGAAATCGTGGGCGGTTCCGCGTGGTCCGTCGCTGGATCCGACCGTGAAACGGCTCGCGGTGTTCACCACCGACCACGACCTGGAGTACGCGTCGTACGAAGGTGTGCACGAAGGCAGCAAGTACGGCAGTGGCGCGGTGATCGTCTGGGACGCCGGGGTGTTCACCAATCTGACCCGCGATGATCGGCGGCAGTTGGTGGACCCGGCGGCGGCGATCGAACGCGGGCATTTGAAAGTGCAATTTCACGGCGTCAAGCTGGATGGCGCATGGGCATTCACCCGGACCGGCGCGGATTGGCTGCTGGTCAAGGTGAAGGATTCGGCGGCCGACCCCTCGGTGGACCTGACCGTGACCGAGCCGCGCTCGGTGCTGAGCGGTCTGACCATCGAGGAGATGGCTGCCTCCTGACTACCAGCCGTTGACGTGGAGTACGTCGTCCAGCGGCTGCCGCGGGGCCGGCTTGAAGGTGGTCCCGATCGTGTAGGCGGTCGGAATCAGCACCGTCTGCCGGATCTCCTCCGGCAGCCCGAGTACGTCGGCCACCTCCTGCTCGTAGTTCATGTGCAGGGTGGTCCACGCCGTACCCAGTCCGCGGGCGCGGGCGGCAAGCATGTAACTCCAGGCCGACGGGAGGATCGAGCCCCAGAGACCGGCCTGGTTCCCGGCCGGCAGGTTCTTCGCCTCGAGACACGGGATCACGAGCACCGGGACCTGGCCCATCCGCTCACCCAGGTAGGCCACGCCGTCGCCGATCCGGCGCTGGATCGGCGCGCGCACCGGGTCGTCGGCGTACAACTTGCCGGCCGCGCCGGGGCCCTCCAGGTACGACTCGACCGCGCGCCGGTAGTACTCACCGATCGCCGCCCGCTTGTCCGCGTCCGTGATCACCAGCCAGTGCCAGGTCTGCCGGTTGCTCCCCGACGGCGCCTGTAGCGCGATCTCGATGCACTCCCGGATCAACTCCATCGGCACCGGCTTCTCGAGATCCAGCCGCTTACGGACCGTCCGGGTGGTGGTCAACAACTCGTCCGGACTCAGTTCCAGGGTTTCCGTCACGCACCATTTCTACCTCCCGAGTCACTCGATCCGTACCGAAGGACAGGTAGTAGTCGTATACGTAGACCCCGTCGCCCGCCTGGGCAGGCCCGGTCCGGCCACGGAATGCCGACTACTACCTGTCCTTAGGTACGCAATTCAGCAGACGTAGGTGCTGTTCGGGTGGACCTTCTCGCAGAAGCGGACGTGCAAGTGGTTGTCGTGGGCCGGCCAGTTCATGGTCAGGCCCTCGTTGATCAGGGTCGGGTCGTTGAACCAGATGTACTTGACGTGGCCCGGGGCGGCCGCGCGGACGGCCTGGATCAGCTGCCGGGTGGCGGCGCGGTCGTAGGTGGCCGACTCCCACGTGATCCGGCCCGCGGTGCATTGCCCGTTGTCCGTGCGGATCGGCCAGATGTCGATGTCCATGCCGTTGTCGTGGCTGGCGTGACCGGGGATGTCACCGCCGTGCTCGAACCCGGCATCGCCGTACGGCACCTTGCCCTGGCCCGTGGCTGCGAACGAACGGGCGGCGGCCTCGATCTGGGCGACCGGAGCGGCTGCGGCCCAGTTGGCCGCCGTACCGTTGCCGTCCGGGTCCTGGTCGCAGAAGTTCGCGGTGAAGTCCGGGTAGTCGTAGTGCCAGGCGAGGTTCTTCCAGGTGATCGGGCCGACGATCCCGTCCGCGCCAATCCCCGCGTGTGATTGGAAGGCGACGACCGCGTCGCGGACCGCCGTACTGAATACTCCGTCGACCGGCAGGCTCAGCCGGCGCTTGGCGTTCAGCTCGACCTGGAGGGCCTTCACTGCCGCGTTGTTGTCACCGGACCGGATCGTCGGCACGAGCGCGGTCCAGGTCTGCGGGCCGACGATCCCGTCGACGCCCAGGCCCTTCGCCGTCTGGAACGCCTTGGCTGCGGTGACCGTTGTCGCGCCGAACACTCCGTCCGCGGTGACCGACTGACCGTTGTGCTGCAGCAGAAACTGGAGAGCCTGTACGTCGGCACCGCGGTTCCCACTGCTCTGGGTCGGGAAGAAGGCGTTCGCATACGCGTACGCCGGGGCCGGGACGCCGGCCATCATTATCAGGGCCAGCGCAGCGAACAGCAGACGTCGCATGAGTTCCTCCGGGGCGGGTGAGGTAACTGATTAACGCTCATCCGCCACGATCGGGCATTCGTTACCCGACCGCAAGGGTTCACTCGAACAGCTTCGGATCCCCCGCTCCGACGCGGACGATCTCCGGCACATCGTCGGAGAAGTCGATGACCGTGGTCGGTTCGGTCCCGGCCTCGCCCTCGATCACCGCGTCCACCTGGTTGTCCAGCTCTTCCTTGATCTCCCAGCCCTGCGTCATCGCTTCCTCCTGGTCCGGGAGGAGCAGCGTGCTGGAGACCAGCGGTTCACCCAACTCGGCGACCAGGGCCTGCGCGACGACGTGATCCGGGATCCGCACCCCGACGGTCTTCTTCTTCGGGTGCAGCAACCGCCGCGGCACTTCCTTGGTCGCCGGCAGGATGAACGTGTAGCTGCCCGGCGTCGCCGCCTTGATCGACCGGAAGACGGCGTTGCTGATGTGCACGAACTGCCCGAGCTGGGAGAAGTCCTGGCAGACCAGCGTGAAGTGGTGCCGATCGTCCAGGTGCCGGATCATCTTGATCCGGTCGATCCCGTCCCGGTTCCCCAGCTGGCAGCCGAGCGCGAAGCAGGAGTCGGTCGGGTAGGCGATCAGCCCGCCCTCGCGGACCAGCTCCACCACCTGCCCGATCGACCGCTTCTGCGGATTCTCCGGATGGACGTCGAAATACCTGGCCATAACGGCCGAGCCTACCGCTGCTTCAGCAGCCTTAATGCGGTGGTGAAGGCGGAGTCGCGGTGGCCGGTGAGCTCGGCCGGAGTGAAGACCGGTCGGCGGAGGTCGGGCGGGATCCCGGCACCGTCGTACGTCGTCCCGCCGGCGGTCAGGTACTCCTCGTTCGGCAGGTTGAACTGCCACCCGTTCGGCAGCGTGCGGTTCATGGTGTCGGAGAAGACGCCCTGGGTGTTCTGGCCGATCCGGATCGGCCGCGGGGTCCGGTTCATCATCGCCATCGTGAACGTCTCGCCCGCGCTCAGCTGCGAGCCGCCGGTCAGGATCGCCATCGGCCCGGTGAACTTCGACCGCGAGGTCGGTACGACGTACGCCGGTTGTGGCGCAGTGAACGCCGTGGGATCGGCGGGGTCGTTGCGGTTCCGCTTCGCGTAGGCGAAGTACGGCCGTGCGGTCAGCCGGGAGGCCAGATCGAGCGCGAGCTGGTCGGAGCCGCCGCCGTTGAGGCGCAGGTCGAGGATCAGCTTGCGTGGTTTGGTGGCGAGGATCGTGTCCAGCGTCCGGTCGAGCACCTCCTTCTCGGGGGCGTAGTGCGGGACGTCGCCGTACCCGAGGAAACCGACGACCCGGAGGTACCCGATCCCGCCGGGGAGCTGGGCGTACCCGATCAGGTCGTTCGCGTACGACGTGTAGTGGACGCCGCGCAACGTGGTGTCCTCGATGTACGGGCGGATCACGTTCGTCTCGAGGTCCGGGGTCGGGAACGTGGTTCCGGGCCGGACGCCGGTGACGCTGCGGTCCGGCGTGGTGATCGCGGTATGGGCGTCACCGAGCGGCCGGATCATCTTCGTGAAGATGTCGAAGAGCGCGGCGTCCGAGGTCACCTGCGGGCGGTACTTCGCCCGGACCGCGTCCCAGTCGATGCCCTTCGCGGCGAAGAACGGGTAGTTCTCGTCGAACGTGGTCCAGAACTGGTCGAAGGTCGCCAGCGGACCGGTCGCCCCCGGTTTGGTGCAGAGCGCCGGGAGCTTCGGCAGCCGGCGCAGTCGCTTCTCGCCGACGTCACCTTCGAGGTGCAGCGCGGCCCGGTCGCGCCGGACGGTGAAGGTGAACGACTGCTCGCCGTCGGCGGCGAAGGTGGTCCCGTCCTGGGTGTACTCGGCGGGGTTCGGCGTGCAACTGATGCCGGTCGTCTGGTAGAGCCGGGCCTTACCGTTGTCGATGGCAACTAGCGTGCCGTAGCCGTCGGCCTGCCAGACCCCGTTGGGCGATGCGGCGGCGGTGGCCGCGAGTGGGACGGACAGCGGCACGGCGACCAGTCCGGCGGCGATCCCGACCGCGACCAGTAGTCGACGGGCAGGACGAATCCTCGTCAATCTCATACCGCCAGCCTTGTCGGCGGCGGGCCGCCCCGACAGGAAGCGAGCTCCCCAGGCGGCGGTAGACCTAGGTCCACTATTGCCGAGATGGCCCTGTACCGGCGCCTCCCGAGCGGCCAAGCTGGCGGGCTATGACCGTGACCTATCAATTCGAGTACGCCGAGCGCCTGCGCTGCGCCTTCATCGGTGCGGGCGGGCACTCGTACCGCAACGTCTATCCCACCTTCCAGTACGCGCCCGTCGAGCTGGTGGCCGTCTGCGACGTCCAGCTCGACCGGGCCCAGACGTACGCGCGGACCTTCGGCGCACCGTCGGCGTACTCGGACCACCGGGAGATGCTGGCGACGGAGCGGCCCGACGCCGTCTTCATCGTCACGTCCTACACGGCGGATGGCGACGTACAGGCGACTGCGCTGGCCGAGGACTGCCTGCGCGCGGGCGCCCACGTGTGGATGGAGAAGCCGACCGCGGCCGGGCTCGTCCAGCTGGACCAGTTGCAGGCGGTGGCCGACGAGACCGGGCTGACGGTGATGACCGGGTTGAAGAAGATCTTCACCCCGGCGATGGAGAAGGTGAAGGCGATCCTGACCACGCCGGAGTTCGGTCCGGCGACCTCGATCTCGGTCCGGTACCCGCAGGCGCTCCCGGCCCCGGCCGACCGGTCCGACGCCGTGAAGATGATCGGCTTCCTGGACCACATCTTCCATCCGGGCGCGATCCTGACCCACCTGATGGGCCCGGTACGGCGGCTCAGCTACGAATGGGAGCCGCGGACCGGCGCGAGCGTGTCCAGCCTGCTCTTCGAATCCGGCGCCGTCGGCACCCTCCACCTCGCGGCCGGGTCCGCGAACGGAGCTCCCCTCGAGCGGGTCGAGGTCGTCGGCGACGGCGCGAACATCGTTGTGGACAACGGGGTCCGGCTCACGTACTACCGCGCCGGCGCCAACCTTCCGTACGGGCGATCGGCGTCGTTCATCACCGACGACGCCGTCGCGCCGCTGCACTGGGAGCCCGAGTTCTCGCTCGGGCAGCTCTACAACAAGAACCTGTTCTACCTCGGCTACGTGCCCGAGGTGGTGCACTTCTGCGAGAGCGTGCTGGCCGGGAAGCCACCGGAGAAGGGCACGCTCGCCGACGTCCGCGAGATCCTCAAGCTGTACGAGCTATTTCGCCAGGCCCAGTGAGATCGCGGTGACCACCAGGTTGTCCGCGTAGCCACCGCGGGAGGCGTTGTACGCACCCGTGCAGGTGATCAGCACGAGTCGATGTGCGCCGGTCTGGTCGAAGGCGCCGCTCTTGGTCGCGAGCGCGTCCTTCGGTACGGACACGATCGAGGTGACCCGGTACGACGCCGTGTGTCCGGCGCCGTGCACCACGACGACCTCGCCTGTCTTCACCTGTCGCAGGCGGGCGAAGTAGCCGATGCCCTCGTTCTTGCTGTCCACGTGACCGGCCAGCACGACCGAGCCGAACGGGTCTCCGGCCTGCGCACCACCGTCCCACCAGCCGACCCGCTTGGGCTCGGCCGGAACCTGGAGCTGACCGTTGACGGTCGTTGCCCGCAGCACCGGTGCCGCCGCGCCGCCGGGCAGCACGACCTGTTCCGGGACGAAGCGGATGCGCTGGCTGGGAGCCGGCGTACCGACCCGGCCGGGCGGTGCGGTGCCCGGATCGGTCGGCAGCGGGATTGTCGGAGTGATCTCGCCGGTGAAACCAGGGACGGACGACGGCGCCGGCGTTGAGGCGCCGCCACCCGTCCCAGAGGTGGACACGGCGCTGTCCGCCCTGGCGGTGCAACCCGCCAGGACCAGACAGCACAGTGCCGGCCCGATCAGCCACGCCCTCAGCGACGGACCGCCTTCCGGGCCGTCCTCCGGACCGACACCACGACGGCCAGCAACCCGGCCAGAATCGCGATGGCCCAGAGGCCGGATCCGTTGGACGCGGCAGAGTTTCGCGCCTGGTCAAGCCCTGCCGCCTGTCCTCCGGTTCCGGTGTTCACCAACGTCGGCTTACCCGAGCCGGTGGCCGGGAGTTTGATGGTGCCGACGGCAACGGTCATCGTCTTCTGGCTCGGTGCGCCGACCGCGAATACCCGGGTCAGATAACCGGCCTTGGCCGGCAGGTCCAACGGACCGAGAACAACAGGTGAAGTCGCGCCGGTGGGCACGATCTCGACCTTGTACGTCGCGGCCGGAACGACCACGTCCAGCGATTCACCGTTCGCGACGTTCGAGAACAGCACCTTGCCGTTCACCCGGATGTCGGCCGGGCCGACGGCGGCGGTGTGCGCCACCCGCAGCGCGGCCTTGTCGGCCGGGATCGAGTTCAGCTTGTTCGGGTACGACGTGATCACCGGTGCACCGGTCGGCGAGGCCGGCTGGTGGATCACCACGTCCATACTCGCGCCGGAGCCCACCGTCACCTGACGCTGGATCACCAGCTTTCCGTCCTGCTTGGCGGTGATCATCCGCTTGCCCGAGGCAACACCGAACGGCCCGACCAGCTTCGCCGTCTGGACGCCGGTGGCGACCGACTTGCCGTCGATGCTGATGTCCAGGCTGCGGCCGGGCAGACCCTGCACCACGTACAGGTTGCCGCCGGCGGCGGCGTCGGACGGCGCCGCGAGTACGACCGGAACCGCCACCACCGCTACCCCCAGCAGCAGCGGAATCACCCTCCGAATTACCGGACCGGGAATTCTCGATAATATCTGTTGAGATACTGACCGGAATTGCCCGGACACGCTCCGTCTCTGCATTCTCTTCCCCCTCCGAAGATCACGGAAAAATACGGCATTAATTGCCGCACCCCACTAATTCGGGCGTATCGTATGCCCAAGTTCGTTCCGACCGCCAGAGGTAGGGTTTTCCGGCCAGGACCGTTTGGGGGGCGATGACTCATGCCGGTACTCAGGTTTCCGGCTCGTGAGCTCCTCCCTGGTGCATCGGGGGTGGAGGATCTCAGCCGCACCGCAGTGCGGATGATGGCGGCGGTGGCGCTGACTCTGGGGCTCAGCGCGACCGCCGCCTGTTCGACCGGTGGCGACACCCCGGTCGCGCCCAGTCCGGGAGTCGACACCGGCTCCGTCAGCCCGACGTCGGAGCCGACCGTTCCGGTAGCGCCCGGAACCGGAATGAGCAAGCCGGGCATCCGGCTGGTCGCCGTACCGCACAAGGACGGGTCGTTCGACATCACCGAGGACGTGCTCTTGCCGGAGGCCCTGAACATCCTGCAGGTCCAGCTGCCGGACTCCGGCGAGCACCTGTCCGGGATGATGGTCAAGACCACTCCCAAGGTGACGAACCTGAAGATCGTCGCAGACGACCAGCCGGTGCCGCTCGAGGAGACCACGATCAACCGGCAGGCCGACATCCCGTTGACGATCGCGGCGACCCAGCTCCGGCTGACCTATCGGCTGTCCGGATCCTCGGTCATCAGCAAGCCGTCGACGACGAACCGGGCCGGAGCGGCGATCCGGCCGATCAGCTCGGCCGCCGAGGGGACGCTGCCGACCAGTGTCTCGGTGACCAGCGGACTGCTCAACGCCGTCTGCCCGTTGCTGACCGATATCCGGTGCGCGGTCGGCGACCCGCCGAACCTCGCGATCCAGCCCGACATCCCCGCCAGCAAGGCCCTCGTCGTACTGCAGCTCAATCTGCCGCGCTGAGCCTACGCTGTCCTGCATGACCGATGAGCGGATCGCGCTAGGGACCAGCCGGGGCCGTTGGGTCCTCGCCGCGACGGCGCTGGGGTCGGGGATGGCGTTCCTGGACGGCACGGTCGTGAACGTCGCACTGCCCGCGATGGG
The DNA here is from genome assembly GCF_040680855.1 of Kribbella sp. NPDC051952. Lineage (NCBI taxonomy): Bacteria > Bacillati > Actinomycetota > Actinomycetes > Propionibacteriales > Kribbellaceae > Kribbella > Kribbella sp. NPDC051952. The sequence continues at coordinate 392,736 of NZ_JBFAXQ010000003.1, read as the reverse complement.
TGAAGAGTTCGGTGCCGACATGGCCGGTCTGCAGTGGATCGTGAACGGCTACATGCTGATGCTCGCCTCGCTGGTCCTGCTCAGCGGTTCGCTCGGCGACCGGCTCGGACGGCGGCGTACGTACGTCGCCGGCGTGATCTGGTTCGCGGCCGCGTCGGTGCTGTGTACGGTCGCGCCGAACGTCGAGGTGATGATCGCGGGCCGGGTCCTGCAGGGCATCGGCGGCGCCCTGCTCACCCCAGGCAGCCTGGCCATCCTGCAGACGTCCTTCCAGCACTCCGATCGCGGCAAGGCGGTCGGCACCTGGTCCGGGCTCACCTCGGTCGCCGCGGCGATCGGCCCGTTCGTCGGCGGCAGCCTGGTCGACAGCGGCTCGTGGCGGCTGATCTTCCTGCTCAACGCACCGATCGCGGTGGTCACCGTCCTGGTCACCCTCCGGCACGTCCCCGAGACCCGCGACGAGTCGGCGGGCGGCAAGCTCGACATCAACGGCGCGATCCTGGCGACGATCGGCCTCGCCGGACTCACCTTCGGCCTGATCGGCGCGGGCGACGGCGGCTTCACCAGTCCACGCGTCCCGACCAGCCTGGTGATCGGTGTGGCCGCGCTGGCGGTCTTCGTCGAGGTCGAGCGGCGCAGTTCGCACCCGATGTTGCCGCCAGGCATCTTCAAGAACGTCCGCTTCACCGGCGCCAACCTGGTCACAGTGGTCGTGTACGGCGCTCTTGGCACCGCGACGTTCCTCGTCGTCGTCTACCTGCAGACCGTCCTCGTCTACAGCGCCCTCTGGGCCGGCGCCTCCCTGCTACCGATGACCGCGCTCATGCTCGGCCTGTCCGGGTACGCCGGCAGTCTGTCCGACCGGATCGGCGCCCGGATCCCGATGACGGTCGGCCCGCTCCTGATGGCCTGCGGCTTCCTTCTGATGCTGCGGATCAAGCCGGGATCCGGGTACTTCACCACCGTTCTGCCCGCTGTCGTCGTACTCGGGCTGGGCCTGGTCTCGACGGTCGCGCCGCTCACCGCGACCGTGCTGTCCTCGGTGGAGGATCACCACGCCGGGATCGCGTCCGGCGTCAACAACGCGGTCGCCCGGTCGGCGCAGCTGATGGCGGTCGCCGCGATCCCGATGGCGGCCGGGATCACCGGTGACACGTACCGCGACCCGGAGGCCTTCCACAGCGGGTTCGGCAAGGCGCTGTGGATCTCGGCGGTGCTCGCGGCGGCGGGTGCGGTGATCGCGTGGTTCACGATCGGGGACCACACGAAGAAGCCCACGGTCCAGGTGAACCACCACACCCATTGCGCGCTCGAAGCCCCGCCGTACGCCGACTCCCGGACACCGTCGACCGCGAGCTGACTTGTTGCTGGCGGCAACCAGCTAGCGGGCGGCCAGGTAGCTCTTGCGGACGGCGGGGTCCAGCCGCTCGATCGCGTAGCGCAGCATCGTTCGGGGCATCTGCGGTGCGTACTGGTCGAGGAAGTCCAGCAGTTCCTGCTCCGAGACCCGCTTGCCGGCCTCACGCAGCATCCAGCCGGACGCCTTGTGGATCAGGTCCTCCCGATCATCGAGAACCTCGGCGGCGAGCGCGTACGTGTCCGCGGTCTGCCCGACCCCGATCAGGAACTGCGTCGCCACCAGCGCGATCCGGCGTTCCCACAACGATGCCGACCGCACCAGGGTGTAGAGGACGTCCCGAGGCTTGTCGAGCAGGTAGCCGCCGACCACCTGGGGAGCACTGCAGTCCACCAGGTCCCAGTTGTCGACGTACGCCGTACTGCGCAGATACAGCTCGTGGACAGCGGCAAGTTCGGCGGGGTTCGCCGTACGCGGTTTGAGACTGCGGGACGCACGGTCGGCGAGTAGGCAGAGGATCGTCAGGCGGTGCTCGTGGATCGGGCTGGTGAGGGCCTGCTCGAGCTCGGGCAGCGGGAGGTCGGCGCGCAGGTACGGCTTGAGGATGCCGCGGATCGTCGACAATTTCACGCCGATCATCTGGTCGCCGTGACCGTACCCACCGGGCTTGAGCTGGAAGTACCGCGACAGCACCTCCGCCACGGCTGGATCCGCGGCGGCGTCGACATCGGCGATCAGGTCAGCGGTGCTCAGAGCAACAGCACTCCGGCGGCGCGCAGCCGCTTTGCCGTCGAGTACGCCCACAGTTCTTGTCTATCACCGCGCTGGGTCCCGTTGTGACGCTTGGTCATTGGGGCATACGGTGAGAGCAGGGCAGTTCCACCCGCCAGGACCGACCGAACGTCTGTGGCGCTACCCGAGGAGATTCCGGCGTGACAAGCCACCCAGAGCCGCGGGACGGCGAAATGATCAGAACCACTTTCGACGCTGTGACCGAGGAACTGGAACCGGGAGTACTGCTGGTCAGGATGTCCGGTGAGATCGATATCGCGACCACCGATTTCGCCTCCGAATCGATCCGCGCCGCGGTCGCCCCGCCGGCCCGCCTCGTCCTCATCGACGTCTCCGCGGTCACCTTCTGCAGCTCCGCCGGCCTCGGCAACCTGGTAGAAGCCCGCACCCTCGCCGGCGAACACAACATCACCCTCGCCCTGGTCGGCGTAGGCCGCCCGGTAGACCGCCCCCTGTCCGTAACCGGCCTAGGCACCCAGTTCCGCATCTACGCCACCGCGGCCGAGGCACTCGCCGCGTTGTGAGGGCGTTGGTCACCCTAGGACTATGGATGCGATAGCGTCCGGGGTCTCCGACAAAGGAAAGTCATGGGTGAGCTAGCCAAGATCGTGGTCGTCGTGCCGACCTACAACGAGCGGGAGAACCTGCCCGTGCTGGCCGGGCTGCTGTCCGACCTCAACCTGCCCGGCCTGGAGATGCTCGTCGTCGACGACAACTCTCCGGACGGGACCGGTGACGTCGCGGACGAGCTGGCCAAGGCGTCGCCGGAGCAGGTCGGCGTACTGCACCGGACCGTGAAGGACGGTCTCGGCCGCGCGTACATCGCCGGGATCACCCGCGCCCTCGACGAGGGTGCCGACATCGTCATCCAGATGGACGCGGACCTGTCCCACCCGGCCTCGGTCATCCCGACCATGGTCGACATCCTGCGTACGACGGATGCCGGCGTCGTGATCGGATCCCGGTACGTCGAGGGCGGCGAAGCGGCGGCCGAGTGGGGCTGGCACCGGCGGGCACTGTCCGCGTGGGCCAACTTCTACGTGAACACGCTCCTGCGGCTGCACGTGAAGGACGCCACGGCCGGGTTCAAGGCCTGGAAGGCGGACACGCTGCGCTGGATCAACGTGGGCTCGATCGAGAGCAACGGGTACTCGTTCCAGGTGGAGATGAACTACCGGACGGTCAAGCGCGGCATCCGGATCGCGGAGACACCGATCCGGTTCGAGGAGCGCACGGCGGGTGCCTCGAAGATGAGCCTGAAGGTGCAGCTCGAGTCGGCCCTGATGCCGTGGAAGCTGCTGTTCTCGCGCTCCTGACTCAGTCGTAGCCCAGCTCGTGCAGGCGGGCGTCGTCGATGCCGAAGTGGTGCGCGATCTCGTGCACCACGGTGACGTTCACCTCGTCGAGGACCTCGCCGAAGGTCTCGCAGATCGCCAGCGTCGGGTTCCGGTAGATCGTGATCCGGTCCGGCAGGACGCCGCCGTAGTCGTTGCCGCGCTCGGTCAGCGGGATGCCTTCGTAGATCCCGAGCAGGTCCGGACCGTCGGCCGGTGGATCGTCCTCGACGAACACGGCCACGTTCTCGATCAGCAGCCCGAGCTCCTCGGGTATCTCGTCCAGTGCCTGCGAGACCAGCGCCTCGAAGTTCGCCCGGCTCATCTCCATCACACCGCCAGCGTAGTGACTAGAGCCAGCCCTGTCGGCTGGCCTGAACACCCAACTGGAAGCGGGTCTGCGCACCGAGCGCCTCCTGCAACCGGCCGATCCGGCGCGCGATCGTCCGCTCGCTGACGCCGAACTCGCGCGCGATCGACTCATCGGTCAGACCGGCACTCAGATACGTCAGCAGCCGCTTCGCCTCCAGGCTCGGCGCGGCCGTCACGTCGTTCAGCTCGGTCCCGCCGGTGATCGGTACGGCGATCCGCCACAACGCCTCGAAGATCCGGGCCAGCCCGGCGAGCAGCGGTGAATCGTGCACCACCATCGCGACGAACTCCGGACCCCGTCGTACCTCCGAGCGAGCTCCGACGAGCGCCCAGCGGTCGTCGACGATGGTGATGTTGAGCGGTACGGACGGGAACACCCGGGCCTGCTCACCGGCGTCGATGCACGCCTGGACCATGTGCAGCGCGTTCGCGTCCTGGAGGACGTGGGCGCCGTAGATGACCTCGTACCGGACACCACGGTCCAGTGCGTCGAACATGCCCTCGACGATCTGCAGTTCGCGGGCGGCGAGGTTGCCCATCGTCATCGCCCGTACGTGGTCCTGTGCGTCCTTCTGGACGGAGTTCAGGACCGCTTGGGAGGCGGCGTACGTCGGAAGCACCTCAAGGTAGTCCTGACGACCTGCGGCGGACTTCCAGAGCTCTGTCAGGAGGTCGGCGCTCTCCCGGGCCAGGGCCGCCTGCTTGGTGTGCTGCTCCGCGAGCGCGTCCATGGCCAGCCGCGGCGGGCGGACCACCAGGGTCTCGTCGACGCGCTCCAGCAGTCCTAGGGCGATCAGCTCGTCGACCGGGCCCTGATCGGTCGGCGTGGTGTCGGGGTTCTGCAGGAGGTGCAGGAGCAGTGTCTCGGCCGCGGCGGACAGGCCGAGCGCCTGGAGCGCTTCCATGCCTTTGTGTACCACCGTCGTCAGGTTCTCGCCATGCCGGTTTCTGACAGCTCCAAACGCCCCAGCAGCCCACTGTGGCGGGGTCTACTGATGCCGCCCACTCCCTGCCGCTTCCAGGAGTCCCCGATGAGAAAACGCCTGATCTGGCCGGTGGTCGCCGCTCTCGGCCTCACACTCGGTCTCACCACCCCGTCTGCCGCCACTGCGGCCCCCTCTCCCGCCACGCCTTCGGCTCAGACCCAGCAGATCCTCGACGAGCTGCCGGCGATGCGTGCGAAGGCTGAGGCGGTGAAGGCCAAGCTCGGGGTGAAGGACAACCCGGTGCAGGACGCCGTACTCGATGCGATCGATCCCACGCAGTACGAGTGCTCCGACGCCACCCCGCCCGTAGTGGCCGCGGTGATGCCCGACGTGACGAACTGGACGACCGAGCAACGGCTGGCCGTCGTACACGTGCTGCTGTTCAACATGGCGCTGATGGATGCGGCGTACCTGCCGCAGACCGGCCCGTTCACGTTCGGCTCGCACGGCCAGTACACGCGCACGGTCACCCGCACCTTCAAGGACCTGCAGAAGTTCTGGGACATCCCGTCGCGGGGCATCCAGCTCGTGCCCGCGCATGGCCGCGTGATGCTCGACGCGGAGGTCAACTACCGCGTCTTCACCACCCTGTACGGCTTCGACCCGGCCCAGTCCCGCGTCTCGGCCGATCTGGTCGCGCACGAGCTGAACAGCCCGGCCCTCGGGTACGGCGACCTGCCGATCTTCACGTTCAACGCGTTCGCCGCTCCTGGTGGCGAGGACATCCCCGGGTACGGCAAGTCGCCCAAGCGGATCGCGTACGGCGACGGCGTGATGGAGGGGTTCTCCCTCGTCGGACTCGGCAGCGTCGCGCCGCAGGCGATCCTTGCACATGAGTTCGGTCACCACGTCCAGTTCGCCGACTCGCTGATGCGCCCCGACCTGACCGCGCCCGAGGCGTCCCGGTGGGCGGAGCTGATGGCTGACTCGTTCAGCGCGTACTTCCTCACCCACGCCCGTGGCGAGGGGATGCACTGGAAGTCGGTCCGCGAGTTCGGCCAGATGTTCTACCAGCTAGGCGATTGCGGCTTCGATGCCGCCGGCCACCACGGCACCCCCAACCAACGCATGAAGGCCGCCCTCTGGGGCTACGGCGTCGCCGTCACCATCCCACCCCGAGGCCACATCCTCCCGTCCCGAGTCGTCTTCCACCTCTTCGCCGCCCACTACCCCCGCCTGATCGCCCCCGACGCCCCAGCCTGACCTCTAACGCTGGACCTGCCCCCTCCCCAGGGCGCCGTACGCCGACCCTCCCGCCGTACGGCGCCCACCCCTTTGACCGGGGTCTTGGCTTGGTCTTGGCCGGCCGTTTCGACTGCTCTCCGACCGCATCGAGAACTCGTTTTGGAGCCCGGCCCGACGTCCTCTATGCTTACGGCTGTCCCTGGAGCTTCGGCTCCCGCGGGTCCGAGTCCCCATCGTCTAGTGGCCTAGGACGCTGCCCTTTCAAGGCGGTAACGCGGGTTCGAATCCCGTTGGGGATACGGTCGAAAGACCGGTGTCAGAACCACCTCGAAGATGCTGTAGGATCATCGAGTCAATCTGGCCCAGTGGCGCAGTTGGTTAGCGTGCCGCCCTGTCACGGCGGAGGTCGCGGGTTCGAGTCCCGTCTGGGTCGCCAGGAGAAGGCGGCGGTGTAAAACACACCGCCGCCGAACTTTCTCCCCGGTCAGGTAGCTCAGCTGGTAGAGCGTCCGCCTGAAAAGCGGAAGGTCGGCGGTTCGAGACCGCCCCTGACCACACATAATTGAGCGTGGATCTCGGTCTGAGATCCGCCGACTCACCCGCTAGTCCAGCAACAGGTCCAGCAACGTCACCCCGCGACCGACGTTGCGAGCTGATCCAGCGCCTTCCGCTGATCCTCAAGCGATGCATGCGCGTAGATCGCCATCGTCACCTGCACGTCCGCGTGACCGACGATCGCCTGCACGATGTGGGGCGGCACTCCGAGCCGTAGGAGCAAGGTCACACAGCTATGCCGAAGATCGTGGAAGCGCATCTCCCCCAGCCCGGCCAGCACCCGAAGCGGGTACCAATCCCTCCGCAGATTGTCCGGCTCGATCGGCGTACCGATCTCGGTCGTAAAGATGTAACCGGTATCAACCCACTTTGCGCCGGCCGCCAGGCGCTCCTTCGCTTGCAGCGCCTTGTGAGTCCTAAGCACGTCTAGGCAGAGTTCGATGAGCGGCACTGTCCGGCGAGACTTCCTGGTCTTCGGGGTGACCGCTCGCAGTGCCCCATCGACACGTTGCAGGGTGCGCCGTACGGTCAGGGTCTTTTCAACCCAATCGATGTCCTCCCACTTCAGCCCGAGCAGCTCGCCGCGTCGCAGTCCCATGAACAGCGCCAAGACGAACAGCGCATATAGCCGGGTGGGTTTGGCTGCCTTCAGCAACAGTCGCGCCTGATCCTCGGTCGCTCCCCGATTGGTGTCGTACTGCGCACCCTCGATCTGGACCAACTTGGCCACGTTCCGTTGCAACACCTCTTCACGAACAGCCGCCTGCAAAGCATTCCGCAGTACGGCGTGAATCTGTTCCACAAGCCGATCCGATGGTCGCCGCTCGCAGCACCGACCGATAGCGCAGCATTTCGCCTCGGCAACGCGCCGTTGGTCGTATCCGTGCATGCAGCACAGACAGGTGCTCCGAACCCGCTTGATGAGCAGCCGCACATCGGCACCGTTCAGCTTGTGGAGCTTCTTCCGACCGAGATGAGGAATGAGGTGCACCCGCGCCACTAATTCGTAGCCCTGATGCGTCTTCGGCTTCTTCGACGGCTTCACGATGTGCTCCAGCCAGTACTTCAGGTAGGCGTCCAGATACCAATTGGTCGCCTCGGCCGGAATGCCCTTGTCCGACTTAGCCTGGAGATCGCGCAACTTCCGGACGACTATGTCCCTCGTCTTGCTCGACACCTCCTTTCGACGGTAGGTCCCATCAGCCATCAGCAGATAGGCGGACGCAACCCACAGTCCCCGACTCTCGCGCCAGTAGATCGAGCCATCGCCATTTGCTGCCTTCACGCTGCGGCCTCCTCTTGCTCCAGAAGCTCGATAGCTTCTTCCAGTGCCGCGATTCGAATGAGCCGACGGCTGCCGATCTTGAGGGTCTTCAACTTCTTGCTGCGGATGAGGTCGTAGAGGGTCGACCGATGAATGCCGAGCCGCGCGGCAGCGTCCTCCGTGGTGATGAGCAAACGGTCCGCTTCGGCAATCGGGATCGTGGTCATAAGAGGCGTGACTCCGTTCTGTCCGGGCGTGCTCATGCGGTCTCTCGGGTGTCGTCAGTCAGGGCAGGAACAGGTCGGGGTCCCCAAGCCGTCCCAGCCGTCCCAGACGTAACTTCCCTGGTCAGGCCCGGGACGGCTTGGGTGGTTGGGACGGCTTGAGCCGTCCCAGGGGGTGAAGCCGTCCCCGTGCTGACCTGCGAAGGGACGCCTGGGACGGCTGGGACGCCTTCCCCCTCGGCAGGCTTTGGCTCCGGGCAATACCGGTTCCACGCGTCGGCGAAATCGCTGCGGGTGTAGCCCTTGGCCTGCCCGGTGGTGAACCGGATATTCGCGCTACGGATCTCAAAGTCCCGCAGCAAGGCGCCCATCTTCGCCGGGGTCAGCCCGTTCGGTCCGTGGGTTGCCCAAGGCGCTTCGGGATCGGCTTTGAGCCGGTCGAGCAGGACTGCGGTGGGCAGCGCGTCAGCGTCTTGGAAGGCGATTCGGCAGTCGGCCAGGAGTCGGGTGTGAAGTGACGCTTCGTCGCCTGCGTCCCGGTCGCTGGTGAGCGCTACAGCGGCCTTGCGGGCGGCGCGTGGCCAGATACCGCCGGCGAGGTCGGCAACGGCAATCAGCGGCTCCCACGTGTCGGCAGCGCGGTCTTCCAACGGCATGTCCGGCGCGGCAGCGGTGAGCACGTCCAGGTGCGCCGTGAGCCACTCGTTCAGCCGCTGACGCAACTCACCTAGCTGCGGGCCATCGCGACGGATCCGGTAAGGCTCGACACTTTCGCCGGGGGCGCGCCGGCGCATACGGATGATCGCAGCACGGTCTTCGATGGTGTCCGGCATGACGCCGATGCCCGCAAGCGCGGCCATGGCGAACGTCTGAATGTCTTCCACGTCGTCCTTGCCCGCGTTGTAGCGCAGGGTCGGCCGGTTGCGTTGGTGACCGGCGTTGAGCAGGCCGCGTAGGTCTTCGTTGTCGCCTGCCTTGGCGCCAAAGATGGTGTCGGCTTCATCGATCAGCAGCGTCGGCGGATCGGAGGGCTGTTTGCCGATGGAGCGGTAGACCGCTGACGGTGATGCGTTGGTGGTCATCAGCGGCCGGTGGCACATGCCCTCGACCATGTCCAACAGCCGCGATTTCCCGCACCGCTTCTCTGGCGCCCGGATCACCAACCGGGGCGCACAGTTCCACGCCGGAACGGCATGTGTGGCAGCGATCCACAACACGACTGCGACCATCGCGGACGTGCTGGGCAAGATGACGTAGCGCGCGACGGTGGCCCTGACGGCGTCCAGCAGTTCGGCGCCGTCGATGGCGTCGCCCTGGTCGTGGTCGTGGTCGGTCATGCGGCGATCCCTTCGTCACGGAAACCGCCAGTGATGGCGGTCCTGATGTCCCGGTCGGTTTGGGCGGCTTGGTGTCCTACGTAGATCAGTGCGGTGATGGCGTCGGCTTGGTCGATGACGCCGGCCGCGACCATCCGAGCGACGCCACGTGCGGCGCCGTACAGGGTGGTGCGGCGTCTGCCTTTGGGGGCGCGGCGTACGGCGTCCAAGTGGGCGTCCAGGAGCTTGGCGGGGTGGGAGATGCCCCCGCCCGGTTGTGTCGTGGCTGGGCTGGTTTGCGGGGTGGACGATTCGGCCGGCACAGGTGGCAGGCAGGCGGCGACGAGGGCGGCGGGGGGCATCTCCTCCACGTCGGGTCCGGTGGTGGTCGCCCATCGGTACGGCAGCCCTGTGCGGTGGTGGATCGAGGGTGGGAGGACGACGTAGCCGCCATCGGCTTTGATGTCGATTCCCGGTCGTCCAGGCATCGGGCGTGAGGGCATCGGCTGGCCGGGGTGGCGGTAGTACAGGTGCTGTCCACCGGAGCCGGTGATGACCCGCAGCGTGCGCGGCAGTAGCCCTTCGTTGACGAGCTGGTGAAGGCTGTCGTTGCCGCCGTGGGCGGGGTCGATATCGACCACCAGGAGCCCGGAGACGGCACCGGTCCTGACGGCGAGCTGACCGTACGGGACAGCGGCAACGAGCGCCGTGATCCGGTGAGGGTCGGTGGTGGCGGCGTAGAAGCCGTGGCAGGTCAGGTGTCCGCAGGTCGCGGGGTCGTGATCGGCCAGGCGGCAGGCGTGGCAGTTGGCTACGGGCCGCTTGGACCGGGCGAGCATGAACACCGGCCAGCCACGGCCGGCGGCGGCGAGTGCAGCGGTCAGGATCTCGTTCATCGGTAGATCTCCCCTCGACGAATGTCAGGCGGCGTAGGCGTAGGCGTTGGGGATGGCGGTGCGGTAGTCGCCGGTCATGCACTCGACGCAGCGGCCATCTGAGGTGGGGATGCAGTAGTCGGCGACCGTGCCGCACTGCCCGCAGGTACGGCGCGCTTCCATGGCCTTGTCGAGCGCGTTGAGCTGGGCCGGTGACGGCACCCGCGACGGGCGGGCGAGGTCGAGGCGGTAGAGCCAGGCCCAGCGCTGCCCGTTGCGCCACACCAGCAGCGCGTACGGTTCCTGCCCGCCCGGACACATCCGCATGGCTCGGAGCTGCCGGCGGGTCGCGAGTCCACCGGGTGCCCATTTGAACTTGAAGACCGGGGTGCCGTGGTGGTCCCAGCCGAGGGCTTGTTTGCCGTTCCACAGCTCGACCCAGCGCGCCCTTGCCGGGTGCAGGCTCGCCTTGTCCATCAGCCGCGTAGTCATGCCGCAGCCCTCATCGCTTCGACGGCCACGATCCGGCGGGCGGCCCACTCGAACACCGGCACCGGCACCGAGTTGCCGAGCTGGGCATACCGTGCCGCGTCGGTCTGCGGGGCACCGTTCGCGATGGTGGTCCAGCCGTCCGGGAACCCTTGCAGCCGTTCGCATTCCAGCGGGGTGAGGCGTCGTGGCCCGGTGTGGGGCTGGACGACGTAGGTGACCATCGACGGGTCCTGTTTGTCGTTGCCGCCGTGACTGACCAGCGCGTACGCCGACGCCGGCGCCCACGCCGTCATGCCGCTGCCTCGGTGGCCGGTTCGCTCGCTGCGGTCTGCTCCAGCGCCTGCCGTAGCGGTGCCGGGAGGTTGCGTCGTCGTCGCTCGGTGCGGGTGAGCATTCCCCGGCACACTGTGGGGTTCAAGGAGTACTTGGACAGGTGCGGTCCGGTCTCCAGAATGTCCGACAAGGACGAGGCGGCGGCGTCGGTGGGGTACTCCGAAACCGCGAGCGTCCAGAACCCGCCAGGCTGCGTCCATCCCGAGGTTGGCCAGGTCCCCGAGGACCGCACCGAAGTCTCTACCGTCGTTGACCGAGAGAAGGCCAGGGACGTTTTCGCCGACGAACCAACGGGGATGTAGTTGCGCCAGCAGTCGCGCGACGTGCAACCACAAGCCCGTGCGTGGGTCACCCAGGCCGCCACGACGGCCCCGAGATGAGTTGCCCTGACAGGGCCATCCGGCTGCGACGATGGTTCGTTCGGGAACAACTCCAACTGCAATGAGGTCATTGGCGGTCACCTTCGTCAGGTCTTCGAACAGGACAGTTGCCGGGAACCTGTCGCCCAGGACACCGCGAGCGGCCGGGTCGATCTCCACAGCGGCGATGGTCGGGATGCCGGCGCGGTGGAACCCGAGGTCGATGCCGCCGATCCCGGCGCACAGGGACACCAGGTGCAGCCGGTGGTCGGTCATTTGCGGGCGCCTTTGCTGGTGGAGTTGGTGGCGGCGGTGTGGGTGCGGCGGTAGTAGGAGATGACCTTCCGGCCGAACCGGACTCGCAGGCCGGAGCCGTCGCACCTGCCGCAGTGGCGGTAGGCGTTGCCGAACGGGGATTTGAACTTGCCGGCGCCCGTGCAGCGGCGGCACTTCCCGAACGGCCAGACAGCACAGGTCAGCAGGTAGAAGCCAGCGACGGCGGTCACGATGAGTGCGACAGTGGCCACCTGTCCGGCCGTCTGCACAGCGGTGGTGAGGTCGATCGAGGCGCTACCCAGGTAGCTACCGTGGGTAGCGGCGCCTGGGATAGCGGTAGCGGGGGTACTGGACACGAGGAGCCTCCAGAGGGCTGTTTTTGGGCGTGAGGAGCCGTGGCCGCTACCCGCTACGCGGGGATGAACGGCCTGGTCAGGTCTGGGTTGCGGGGTAGCGGGACGGGTAGCGTTGCCGCTACCGGTAGCGGCCGGGCCGCTACTTCAACTCACCCCGCACCCCTCTTGAGTTGGTGACTCTTTGTAGATCCCGGTCTAGGTGTTGCGGCGGGCGATGGCGGCGCGGATGTCGTCGGCCTTGGCGCCCTTGCGGGTCACGCCGTCGCGCTTGACGTTGACGCTGGACACGTTCAACCCACGCGCCTGAGCCGAGATCGCGTCCGGGGTGGTGCCGTCGTACTGCTCAGGCATCTGGTCGGCCAACCGCCCCGCGATCGTGTCCCAGTGCGCGGCGGTGTCGGCGCCCATCACGGTCAAGATGTCGGCCAGGACGTCACGGCTGCCGCGCTGCATCTCTTCGCCGGCCGCCATGCCGGACAGCAGCCCGAGCCGTTCCCGCAGCACACGGGCGGCGGTCAGGATCTTGTCCGCGTCCGTGGCGTCAGCCAGCTCGGTCCGCACGGTCGGTGTCGCATCGGATGCGCCGTACAGGTAGCCGACGCCTCGGTACTCGTCCCCGACCGGCAGGGTGGCCGCGTCGAAGCCTTCCTGGTAGGCGTCGCCGCCCAAGATGGCCTCGGACACGACCCGGTTGCCGCACTTCAACGCGAACCGCAGCGTGTGGTTATCCCTGTACCGGTTGAAGAGTCGGGCCACGTCGCCGGCGCCGACACCGGACGGCTTCTGCGAGCTGGACTCGATGATCACCCCGGCCGATGGGCCTACGGCTTGGATGCGGGACAGCTTGGCGGCGATCTCCTTGTTGACGTTCTGGTCCTCGGTCTCGAAGTAGACCTGAAACTCTTCCATCACCAGCACCAGGACGTGAAGGTCCGGATAGCGGGGATCATTGTGCAGTTCTTCGGTGAGCTTGCCTTCGGGGCACAGCTCGACCGGCAGCGTGGTCAGGATGCTGTTCACGCGGTCGATGTGGGCAAGGATCTCGTCCAGGATCGCGCGGAACGTCTCGATCGGGTCATCGGTGTTGGGGTTGGGGTGAGTGCCGAAAACGATGCGGTGGGCAACCTTCTTGAACGCCAGCCAGTCCGGCGAGTTCTTCCCGTCCACCACGATCAGCCGCACGTTCGGGTCCAGTGCGGCGTACAGGGCCAGCAGGCGCGCGAAGTACGTCTTTCCCTTACGCGGCTGGGCTCCGACCAGCAGCGAGTTCCACATCAGCGACAGCTTGACCGGCGAGTCTCGCTCGTCGCGGCCGATCACGAATGCCTTCCAGATCGAGCGGCGCTTGCAGTCCAGCAGCGATGTGCGGCCCACCGGGACGGCGAGCGGGTCGCGGTCGGCCACGAACAGTGTGTGCCGGCGGCTAGAGGTCTTGTCCGGGGTCAGGAACACCTGGTTCACGTGCACATCCAGGCCGGAGGCGATCTTTTCCCGGCAGTTGACCACGTCGGTCCAGCCCTTGCCGTACGGGAGATCCACCAGCACCTGAGACCCGGTGTTGCGGGCATCGCGGGACATCTGCGACCCGAACCGCACCTCCTGGTCGGTCTTGTCGGGCTTGCCGAGTCCGGCCGCGTAGTAGGCCCGCAAGACGATGTCAGAGTTCAGCTTCCGGAACCTCGGTGCGACGACCGCAGTACCCACCAGCGTCTGACCGGCCGGACGGCCGTAGTGCGCGGCAGCAGCGACCAAACTGGCGGCCGCAGCCGCTACAGCGACCGTAGGAGCGGCGTTCAGGGCGATCGGGGCACTGATGGCAAGGCCCAGGTTCTGAGCCGCGAGAACGAAGCCACGCCACAGGCGGGTGCGCTTCAGTTCGCGGTGGATCTTCTCCCACTCCTTCAGCTCGTTGCCGTCAGCGGCCTTCTGCTCAAGGGCAAACGAGTTCGGCACCCACCACCACCGCAACTGATTACGCACCACGCGGGCAAGCCCACGGCCGGCGAACCAACCGAGCTTGCAGCCGTACCAAGGCGACCGCACCGCATGGAACGCGGCCACGTGGCCCGACCGGATCAGCGCGCGGTGGACGGTTGCGCGGAGGTTCTCCGGGCGCAGGTGAACCGGGATGATCGGCAACCGCTCACCCACAGCCACAGCCACCGGCGCGGCAGCAGCACTGTCCACCGGGATCAGCACCTTGCCCGCCCCCGGCGCAGCGTCGGTCTCGTCATCCAGGACGACTTCATAGGCGGTATCCATCCGCTCGACCTCACCGGCCGACAGCGGCACCGCAACGCCGGCGTTGTCGTCCGGGGTCTGGGAGGTGTCATCGCGGCGGGCACGGTGCGCGTCGAGGTCGATCGGCTCAGGGACGGCGTCGGTCAGAGGCTCGGTCATGGCTACTTCTCCCCGTTCTTGAACAGGCGGGCGCGGAGCTGGCGGAACCGGCCCGGTGGGCGGACCGGTTGCGGTCCGGCGTGGACCAGATGAGCGAGGGCGGCGCCCATGCCCAGGACGGCGACGGGCAGGCAGGCCACGACAGTGGTGATCTGCCACGGCGCTCGGGTGACCCCGGATGCCTCCAGCAGGTGGTAGGCGACCTGACCGAGCGCACCCAGCACCAGCGAGGCCAGCGCGGACCACTTGGCGAACCTGCGGGCCGATGCCGGCACCTGCCCGGACAGCCAGACCCGCAGCGCGAACGCGGCATAGGTCTCGACCCCGATGGGGAGGGTGATGGCGGAGTTGATGGTGAAGTCGTCCGCGATGCCGGGCAGCGGGTGGACGACCCCGAAACCGGTGAGGGTGCCGAGTCCGACCCACCCGGACCAGACCGCGACAAACGCGGGTAGGGCCAGTAGCAGGACCGGCCATGACCGCACCGGGCGCGCGGTCTCAGCCGGCTGGTCCGTAGGCTGCGGGAGGGAAGCCGCGGGGACCACCACGGTAGAGGTGGGTTCGGCAACCATCACCGGGTCTACAGGCGCCGTGACCTGCGGAAATGCCCCCTCCCCCGGCGCGGAGGGCATCTCTCCCGCAGCTTCGGTCGGGTCCGGGTCCGGCAGGTTCTCCACCGCCCGCAGGTGCGGCTCGGTCGGTTCCGGCCCGGGGTCCGGCGTCGGCTCCGGGGTGGGTTCGGTAAGCGCGTCGAGGATAGCCCGCGCCTTGTCGGCGCCGATCCGGTATTCCTTCATGATCCGGTTCCGAGACGGGACCGTGCCCAGGTCTTCCGCGAGCTTGCGGGCGGCCGGGATCAGGTCCGCTACCGGGACCGGGTAGCTGCTGCGCAGTGGCGTGCTCATGCCGCAACCTCCTCGCCAGCGAGGACGCGGCGGGCGTCAGCGACGAACCCCGACAGCGCCCACAAGTCGCCGTGTGCGGTAGCGACCTGCGCGGAATCGGCCGGGGCGTCGCCGGTCAACGTCGCCCACAGCGCACCCAGACGGGCTTCAAGCTCGTCGTGTACCTGGTCCTCAGCGACACCGAAGCGCTCAGCAAGGACCGCACAGAGACCAGTCGAGCGACGGCAGCTCATCACGCGACCTCGTCGTCGAAGCCACGCCAGACGATGATCTGGTCATTGCGGTCCCAGGTCGAACCGCACGATGAGCACTGCTCGCCACCGTCGCGCAGCGTGCTCGTGACGACGCCGGACGGGCAGGCGCAGGGATGGACCCCGCCACCGGCGCGTTCGGCCAGCTGCCGCTGTACCGCCAACACGCGACGCTCAGCGCGCCGCAGCCGACGCCAGTCGAGGTCGGAGGCAAACGGGCCGGCGTTGAGCTGGGCAATCTGGGCGTTCAGGACGTCCAGGTCGGCCGCGATCAGCGGCCACTCACGATCGATCTTGGCGAGATCCGCCTCGGACGGTCCTTCGTCACTGACGGACGAAAGGTGGATGATGCTCATTGGGTTGTGCTCCTCTACGCAATGGACTAGTGCGACCCAGACGCCTCGGCGGTGACAGCCGCCGGGGCGTCGCTTCAAAGCTGATTTCGATCTGACTAGCCTGACTAGCCAGGTCGTCATGTGGCTAAGTTACATAGGCTGGCTAGCCAGGTCAAGCTTTTCGGAACAGCTCGCCTAGCCTGCCTAGTCAGGTAGTAGAATCCGGGTCATGGAGCAGCAGCTAGACCCGACTGACCCGCGCCCGCCGTACAAGCAGGTCGCCAACGCGCTGCGCGCGGCGATCCTCACGCACAAGTTCAAGGCCGGGGAGAAACTCCCCTCACAGAACGACCTCGCCACGCAGTACGGCGTCGCCCGCATGACCATCCAGCAGTCTCTGCGGATCCTGCGGGATGAGGGCCTGATCGTGTCGCGCGTCGGCAGCGGCGTGTACGTCCGCGAGCAGGCCGACCAGGCGGTCGGGCTCCGTCCCCACATCGAGAAGGCTTTCGAGCGCGACTCAGTCACCATCGACTTTGCCGGCCTAACCGGCGAGACGCTGCTCGGCGCTCTCGAAGAGCCCATCGACCGCATCAGGCGCGGCCGCCTCACTCCCCAGTCGATCACTATCCGGATGCTCCTACCGGATCTCTCCCAACCTATGGCCGTGCCTTCCCGCGCCGGCAAGGACCCTGGTGACGACCCATCTGTGCGAGCACGCGTGGAGAAGATCGCGAACCGGTCGGCCGGAGAGATCCTTGAGTCAATCCGCGAACTTGGCGAGCTGGGCTTGGTCTCGAAGGTGACCGCTGAGGTCCGCGTCGTCGGCCTGCCGATGATGTTCAAGCTCTATGCACTGAACGAAGAAGAGGTGTTCTTCGGCTTCTACCCAGTCGTAGAGCGCGAGGTCGAAATCGACGGCAAACCCGTCTCAACATTCGATGCCGTCGGCAAGGACACTGTCCTCTTCCACCACTCCATCAGCGACGATGACCGAGCAACAGGCTCGCAGTACGTCGACCAGGCGCGCCGATGGTTCGACAGCCTCTGGCAGACGCTAGGCCAGGTCCGCGACCTGTGACCACCAATCCCCTGACAAAGATCCTCAGCTCAGCAGAAGCCGTCCTCTTCGACTTCGACGGCCCAATCTGCTCGCTCTTCGACGGATACCCAGCTCCTCAGATCACGCGCGAGCTTCTGGAGCTGGCCTACCAGATACGCGGCGACTTACGACCAGGACTAGAGCAGGCCTCTAGCCCGCACGAGTTGCTACTTGCTGCGGCTGGCGATCTGGGGCTGGCCCGCCAGCTAGAAGCCGCTCTCCAGAAGGCTGAACTAGCGGCGACCGAGACCGCCCGCCCAACTCCAGGCGCAGCCGAATCCGTTGCAGCCTGCGCCGCTAGCGGGCGTCTCACGGCGATCGTGAGCAACAATTACGCGGAAGCCGTCGTTGCATACCTCTCACAAGTTGGACTCTCAGGACAGGTGGCGCACATAGAGGGGCGCAACCCGGCCGATCCGACGTTGATGAAGCCCGATCCCCATCTCATCGAACGAGCGATCAGAACGCTGGGCATCAGTGCGACCTCATGCGTCTTTGTCGGTGACCAAACGACTGACATAACCGCTGGTCGAGCAGCAGGTGTCCCGACGATCGGATACGCCAATAAACCAGGGAAGAGCGAAGCGTTCGAAGCGGCTGGAGCTGATGCCATCCTGATCAGCATGTTCGACCTGGCGGCCGCCATCCACTGACAGCATGCCTCAACGCACCTAGGCCGACGCGGCTAGATCGGCGGTCGCATCAGGCGCATCTTTGCCGCCATCAGAAACCCCCATCACTTCCTTATAGGTCTGCTCATCACTCAACTTGCGCACCAGGTAAGCAACCCAAGCTTCCGTATATTCATACTGCCGCCAGGTGCTATTCCAACGACAAAAATCTGACTTCGTAAGTTCTTTGTCGTCAGCCCCACTTGACGGCCGAACCTTATAAAATCGCCACGCCATTGTGTGATGATTCATGTTAAACGGCCACGAGATCTGCGACTGCACACGTTTGACCACCTCACCCGGCCGAAGCGTACCTAGGCTTGACACGGACACCTGCTTCTCACGAATGATGGTCTGCACCTCATCCAACTTGCCGCGCTGGTCTTCCGTGAGTTCATCCATCCGAACAAACGTCATCGCAGCATCCGCTTCAGTCTTGGGTCCGGTATAAGGTACCAAATAGATGCGGAAGTCAAATCTCTGATCGTCATTGATACTAGGCTCCAGATTTGCATCGAAGTCTTGCACCCATTCCAGGACACCTTTCGGTACTCGCTTACGCAAAGCCTTTAGCGCTTCCGCGGCATCATCGGTGATAGATGACAAAAACAGCGGGAATCTCAAATTCTCACCGAGAGACTGATCTGCGCCAAACATTCCCACTAGCGTCTGCTCATAGTTCAACAGGAAGGCTTGGGTTCGACCAGCAATGAGGGCCGCTATATCTCGTTCGTAGCGATGCTCGATACGGTTCCTTAACCCCACGAAGAAGTTCAGATTCACTCGCCTGGGATCATTATCTGAAAACTCTTCAGCAAGCAATGTCGCCAACGGCTTATGTAGCCAGTCGCCGTCTGCGCTCCGCTGCCGCTGGCCTCGATGGTTTCGGATGTAGAGGTCGCCGCCGTCACGTTCGACCTTCGACTGCAGGAGCTTGAGCCATGCCATGCACATGTGCACAATGAAGGCTTCGAGCTGTCGTTCAGTGCCGGAACGGTTGTAGAGGTCGACGGCAAGCGTGGCTTCGGTCTTGGATGCTTGGAGTTGGTGATACCAGCGCGGGCGGGGTGCCATATTTGAGGATAGATCCGTCCTACGGGAAGTGCCCAGCCCTTGGGCCGCTCCGGTATCGAGGCAAAGCAAAGGCGCTCCCTCGGCATCGGGGCAACCCAAGGGCAGCTCGCGCCACCTGACCGTTCCGCACTCGGATCTCCTGAGTCGAGCCGAATAGCGGTCGGTGACTTGGGTCGATCCACCCTTGAACGCCCGGCTGAATCTGTGGCCGGTTCAATCGGCGAAGAATCGTAGCCGGGTAGAGTCGGGTTGTGACTAAAGGGCCTCGGGACTACAGCACAGGAACCGAACGCGCACTGTTCAGACTGGCGGACGCCACCTGCTACTTCCCAGGATGCTCGACGCCGATCATGACCTACGAGAGCGGCGAGCCGATCGTTGCCGTTGAGATCGCTCACATCTGCGGCGCCAAGGAAGGGTCTGCTCGGTTCGATTCATCCATGTCTGATTTAGAGCGCGCATCGTTCGGAAACCTAATTCTGCTCTGCACGCCGCACCACAAGCTAGTCGATCGGATCAGGCCCAATGAGTATCCAGTCGATGTACTCAAGGAATGGAAGCAGGCAAACGAGCCAACCGACGGCCTGCAAGCTCTCAATCGTCAACTTAACGACGCGAACCTGGAAGACATTCTTGAGAGGTTCATGGCGGCACAGACACCTGTACGACTGGTCGAAGTTGATCTACTGGCCGGCATTGCCCTGAATCCGTCCGAAATCGCCGCCATGTCCTTAGACGACCTCAAAGGCATTCAGTCGCTAAATCCCTCGCTGTCATCCAATCCTCGGCTGATATTCGTCAACATCCGCAATGTCGGCTCAACTTCCGTGTCAGTCGAGGACGTCGCCTTCTACCTTGGCTATCGGAAGTCAGGCAGCGAAGAGGTCTTCGAATCGGCACTGTTGGGACGCAACGATTTTCCGCCTTCGAACCCGCCGTTGCCATATCGCCTACCTGAGGGCGACGCAGTCCGCTGGCTAATGAAGGCGGAAACACTCGAGATGCTGGCTAAACTCGGAGACGCCACTCTCATTACCGTGACAGCGCAGGTCCAGCTTGCGTCAGGCGAGAAGGTGCGTTCATCCGACATGCAATGGCTCGCGCGCGACTGACCGGCACCCCTTGATTTGGACACGCCAAAGGGGATCAGTCCAGCAACAGCTAAGCACGCGCGGCGTCATAGACCGCCTCACCGGCCCGCGTCACGACGCCGCCATCCCGGCAACGGCGGCCTCCTGTCGAACTGAAAAGCGAAGGTCGGCGGTTCGAGACCGCCCCTGACCACCCTTGTCACCTGCGGTTTCTCGTTCTGAGAACCGCCGATCCTCCCGCTAATCCAGCAACGTCTACCCGGCGACGGCGTCCGCGAGCTGGTCCAGCGCCTTCCGCTGGTCCTCCAGCGATGCGTGAGCGTAGATCGCCATGGTTACCTGTACGTCCGCGTGGCCCACGATCGCCTGCACGATGTGCGGCGGCACCTTCAGCCGCAGGAGCAAGGTCACACACGAGTGCCGCAGGTCGTGGAAGCGCATGTCACCCAGCCCGGCCGCCTCCCGCAGCGGGTACCAGACCCGCCGCAGGTTGTCCGGCTCGATCGCCGTACCGATCAGGCGTCGAGACTCGTGGCGAATAGCACCTACTGCGCGGCCAAGTTGGCCATGCCCGCGCCGCTCGCCGCCGCGGCTGGAGTCGCGACTCTGCCCTTCGAACGCATAGCCGGCTGCTTATGCCTCGATGGGGGATACACCATCGGGCGGCTTCCCGTGCTCGATGACCTCTCTCACTGCGGACATCTTGAACACTCGGCCAAGGTCACTGTGTTGATCAGTGCGGCCGGAGTAGATACCAAGAAGCGTGAGAGGGGGGTTCTGTCCGTCGTTGAGCTTCCATCCCCCTCGTACGGGAATCATGCCGTGACTGGAGTACCAGAAGACCGGCGCCCCAGACTGTCCAGTTCGCGTCCGGCTGTCGACCAAGAACATCGGCAGCTCGTCGTGATCGAAGTCGAGTTCGGTTGCGATGGTCCCCCGAGTCCACACCGGGAACCCTTCCCCGCTTGTGATGTTGAATGGGTACCCGACGATGCTCACCTCGTCGGGAACAGCCAGTTCGGCGAGCCCGGGCGCATCGAGGTTGACGGCATAGATGGTGGCGACCGTATCCAGCTCCAGCAGCGGTACCGCTACTACGTCAACCACGGGTCCGCTTGGATGCTGCAGCCAGATCGGCTGGCCGTCCTTGAACAGCGGCACGACGCGGTCTGTCCACTGTCCGAGCTGGCCCATCCAGGTGTGACGGATCGCCACGGCGTCCGGCCAGGCCCCCGTCCTTTGAGAGATCAACTCGCCAGTCACGGCGTCGCGACCGGTGATGTTGTGACCAGCGGTGACAAGCCAGAACTTGCCCGAATGTCCGACGACGACTCCCGTCCCGTTGGCCAGAGGTGCACCGTTGACGCTCATCGAGAGGTACAGCGACATCGCGGACGGCTCATGAACTGTGGGCATGGCAGGGAGTGTAGGCGTGCTTACCCGAAAGCCTTAGTCACAAGAGTCGCCGGCAGGACACGTCAGGTTGCCTTACCGACCTCCCGAGGACTGCTGACTCCCTGATCAGGTCGCAGGATGTCCAGCAGTCGTCCGCCGATGTCACCGGAGGCTCCCTCTACCTCTTCTACAAATCCGTCGAACGTTCGGCTGCGCGCCCCCTCGTCTGCCTGCTGGCCGAGTTTGTACCCCAGGCGCCTGCGTGCTCGTGTTAGCTCGACAGCCATCGCGTGCATCTCGGCACTGTGACGCCGGTCCTGAAAGACTTGCTGTAACCCCTGAGCAACGGCTGCAGCAGCGCCCAGCGAGGCGGCGACCCAGCCTGACAATTGAGCTGCGATAGCGACAGGAACAGTCGTTGCGAAGACCAAGGTGAGCGCCTCGAGATTGCGAGCTCTGCGCAACTTGCGGGCCGCAAGTCCGCTGTAGGTGATGATGATTCGATCAACCGCGGCCAGGTAGCGCCGCTGGTGCGGTCGCAGGGCTGGGATTTGATCAGACCTCCTCCTAGCAGTCGGCGAGGACTTCGGCAGGGGGCCACCAGCAAGTCGGAGCCTTTCTGCCCCACCTACATCACCCGCTACCTCTTCCTCTTCCTCTTCCTCTTCCTCTTCCTCTTCCTCTTCCTCTTCCTCTGTCAGAAGAGTTGCGCGCCAGAGGAGGAGCGCGCCAGTTACCGTGAACACAAGGCCCAAAGTGTGTCGAGCCTGCCTCTGCCAGCGGGTCATAGTTTCCCCTCCAATGCGAGCGTGCCCTCAGTATGGAGGTGAGCTATCCGTGGACACTAGGTCGCGAAAGCACCATCAGTCGCGTGACATTCGCAGCGCTCAGCCAGGACCACGTCGCCCGCCGTGCGCACTCCACGCGTGGCCCGGCTGAGCCAGTGACTCTGTCTGAGGTAAGAAATACGCTCGGCCCATGAGTGATTCGGAACTGGCTGTCGATGGCTCCATGGTCGTTGGCATCATCGGCGGCAAACTGCACGACTTCCGCGAGGTCGGGTTGCCATTCCAGCAGGAGGTCATCCCAGCGCTGGAAGGACTGGGCATCACGAATGAGGACGGCGGGACAGTCGAGGCTCGATACCCGGACGCTCCCCCGTTCCCGCCGCAGCAAGGCCCGAAGGCGACGATTCTCATCGAGGGAGCCCTGATCGGTCTCGGCCTCTACCTTGTGAAGAAGCTCGTCGAGCCGACCATCGAAGGTCTCGGGAAGCAGATCTACGAACAGATCGTGCAGCCTGCGCTTGAGCGGCTGTGGAGCAGGATGCGTCAACAGAAGGGTGTGCAGCGACCAGTCACCGCCCAATTCGATCACTGGTTTGATGGGTCGAAGGTCCTCGTCCGAGTGTTGATTCGCTGCGATCAGAACGCTGAGACGCCGAACGCTGCCGTCGTGACGGCTGCCCTACACAGCGCCGCAGAATGGCTCCAGCACAACCCGGTCACGCATCGGGTCCTGACATACGAGGTTGCTGACGGGAAGCTGCCGAGCAAGCCGAAACTGTCGGAGCCTATCGAGATTGGCTAAGGTGCGGCGGGTCCAGCGGCAGGTCCAGCAACGCCGACCATCAGGGGCCGTCTGGAATCGCCGGTGGACGGCTCTCAGCAACGGAGCAGCCTCCCCGCCCGGACAGCTCCGGCGAACTGAAAAGCGGAAGGTCGGCGGTTCGAGACCGCCCCTGACCACCACACCCTCTCCGGCAGCCGGGGAGGGATTTTCTTTCCCTGGGCACGCATGCCGGCCCCCACTCGAACGACCCCGATCACGCGTACCGCTCTCGATCGTGGACACATAGCCTGTGCTACTCACTTCTCACCGGTCGACAGACGCTGCAGTGGTAACTGCTGAGACCTTCTGCACAGCCCGGACAGCATCGGTCGATCGGTGCACGAACGGGACCCGCGGGTTCGAGGGACCGGGCGGTGACCGCAACGTAGACCGCAACGGTCACCCACGGAGGACGACTCCACCCGACACGGGTCAGGGGGTGGGGCGGTCGAAGATTAGTTCTAGGCCGTCTTCCTCGTCCCACTGTTCGCCGTTCTCTACGAAGCCGAAGCCGGCGATGGTGGCCAGTGACGCCTGGTTGGTAGGGCTGATTGTGGCCCGGACGGTCCGTACTGCGGGTTCGGCGGCCGCGCGCTCCAGGAGCGCGGTCACGATCGCCCTGGCGAAACCCTGTCTCCGGTACGCCGGGTCGACCGTGTAGCCGATCTCCACCATGCCGGCCGCGTCCGGTGGACCGTGGAAACCGGCATACCCGACCACGATCCCATCGGCCACGACGAGCTTGACGAGCCATCCAAAGGTGCTGGGATCCCGGGTCAGCTGATCGAGGCGGTACTGCCAGAGCCACTTGGCCCGGTCGGTGAGGAACTCGTCGCCGAGTGGGAAGCCGAGCTCGGTCTGCGCCGCGGGACGGTCGTCGACGAGCAACGCGCTCAGCGCCGTACTGGTCATCTCGACGAAGCGAACCGTTCGGGGGGAAGTAGTAGTCATCGCAGTCATCTTCGGCGTCGAGGGCCCCGCCAGACCACCCATTTACCCGCCAGCACCTCGGCATCGCAGTCGCTCTGAAAGCGGAAGGCCAGCGATTCGAGACCGGCCCTGACCACCACCTCCCCAAGGCAAGTCGTCGCCACACGTACCGAGTGAAAGAGGCCGTTCGTCGCCTCGTACAGACCACGCAGCCTGAGACCGAGCCGGAGCTCGACGCCCACCGATTACCCTTAGCCGGCGGCTCCGTCAGGGCTCAGGTGGACGGGGCGCGGAGGCCCAGCCATTGTTTGGCGTTCCAGGCTTCGAAGCGTTCTAGTTCGGTGAAGCCTAGTTTGGTGGCTAGGCGCATCGAGGGGGTGTTGGCGGACTGGGTGGTTAGGACTACTGGTTCGCCGGGGAGGACGGTGTCGAACCAGGTGAGTGCTGCGGTGCAGGCCTCGGTGGCGTAGCCGAATCCCCATGCCTGCGGTAAGAACAGGTAGCCGAGATCGGCCTTTCCCGCAGCAGCCGGGCGACTGTGCTCCGTTCCTCTCCGGAGCAGGACATGGCCGATCATCGTCCCGTCGAGCTCAACGACGAAACTCCCGGGCCACCGCCCAGGCACCTCAGGCATCTCGCGCTCGAGCTCGTCACGCGCGCGGGCGCCACCGAGGTAGGTGTGCACCTCCGGCGACGCCAGCAGTTCGACGAACACCGCGCGATCCCGGCTCTCGGACTCACGGAGTACGAGTCTCTCGGTCTTGATCGGCTCAGGCGGCCAGGCCACATGTCCCAGATCTTCCACCCGCGCACGCTAACAGGCGGTCGAATCAACAGAGCGCGGCCTAAAGCGGTCGCCCTGAGCAAGAAATTCGTCAGGGCGGTGTCGAAAGGGGTACGGGAGGTTCGTAGGTAGGTTGAGAGACCGGTGACAGGCCGGTTCGACGACTGGAGAACCGAGATGGAAAGCGTGGCGCGGCGACTCAAGGAGCTGTTCGTACCGATCCATGAAGTTGCCTACATGGCCGACGAGCCGGACGAAGAGCTGCAGGCGCTCGGGTACGAGAGCTACTGGCCGCTGTACTTCGCCTCAAGGTCGGCGCCACTCGGGCGCGTACCGGCCGAGGTCGTGGACGCATTGTTCTACAACTTCACCCCAGGCGAGGTAGCCGCGTGCATCCCGAGCGTCTGGGAGGTCGCCACGCCGGAGGCCGTCCTCGCCGCCCGCGAGCGTGGCTGCGTCAAGGCGCTCCGCCGGATCCTCGGCGAGCTGGCCGACAGCCCCGCGATCGCACGGACCGCCGAGCTCGCCTTGAGGGCCGCGTTCAACGCGCCGATGGAGGGCAGGATGCTGTACGCCGGACTCCGCTCACTGCCCGTACCCGAGGAGCCCCTTGCTCGCCTCTGGCATGCGGCCACCCTGCTCCGCGAACACCGAGGTGACGGTCACGTGACCGCCCTGGTCGCAGCTGCCATCGACGGGCAGGAGTCGCACGTACTGCAAGCGCTCTACTCGGACATGAAGCCGCGAGACTTCGGCCGGCTCGACCCGCTCACCGACGACCAGCTGGAAGCGGTCGTCGACGGTCTCCGGCTCCGCGGCCTGGTCGACGCGGCCGGCGGGTTCACACCGGCGGGCCGGAAGCTGAGGACCGAGATCGAGGAACTCACCGACGAGTTGGCGGCTCCGGCGTACACCTGTCTCGAGCCGCACGAGATCGACGAACTCGTCGTCGAGCTCAGCCCGGTCGCCGCGAAACTCAACGCCGCCAGCCCGTTCTGACCGGTTGTCGGACGGCCCGGTACGCGCGCACACTCGAACCGGCGCTACTTCGCGCCGGGGGGATCTCCGACCTCCCATGGCCGTGGGGAGGCGGCATGGACGAGTCACAAGCTCTTCGGCGCGCGGGGTGGGCGGGCGCCGCTTCAATCGTGCTGCTCGTGGTCGCGGTCGCGCTGTGCTACCTGGTCGGTGTCGACGATCCAAGCATGTCGGACGAGGACATCCTTGCGAGGCTCAACAACGACGCACGGCAGGCCGCCGCCGGCGTTGGCCTGCCCGTCCTCTCCGCCGGGGTGGCGCTGCTGCTCTGGTTCGCCACCGGGCTGCGCCGAGTACTGGACCGGCTGTCTGGCGGCGACCCGCTCGCGCACGCGACCGTGCCGGCCGCAGCGCTGTTCGGTGGGCTGATGATCACCGGTGTCTCACTTGATCTGGGCAGCGCGTTCGCTGCATGGTCGGACGAGTTCACCGCCGATCCGAACACCGTCCGCGCGCTCGGCATGGCAGGGCAGGTCGTCGCACTCACCGGGCTGATCGGTTGCGGCGTACTGGTCGCCGTGACGACGCGGATCGCCCAGCAGGCAGGTGTCCTCCCGAGGTGGGCGGTCTGGGTGTCGTACGCCGTCGTCGTACTGTGCCTGTCCGGCTTCTGGAGCGGGGGCATGGCGTCCGTGGCCGTCGCGCTGTGGCTCATCGGCGCCGTGACCGGGGTACTGCGGGCGGCCCGGCGGACACCACCTGCGGCCACCACTCCGACGCATGACGCACCGGCTCCGGAAACCCGCTGACGCCGTACGGCGCTCACACGGCCTGTAGGTGTTCGGTTTCGTTGAGGGCGAGGACCTGGTGGCTGTGGTGGGTGTCGTTGCGGCGAAGCGTGGTGATGCTGCCGGAGGTCAGGGGGAAGAAGACTCGGTCTGTTGAGGTCATTGGCATGCCGATCCAGGCCGCGATCAGGTAGCTCGAGGCGGATCCGTGGGATACGACGATCTGGGTTGCGACCGGTTGGCGGAGGATGTCGTCGAGGGCTGGGTACAGGCGTTCGACCAAGGCCATTCGGGTTTCCGCGCCGGCTGGTCCGTCGTGGTGGCCCAGCCGGTCGCCGTACTCGGGGAGTGGGATGCGGCGCTCGTCCAGCCACGATTGGGGACGACCGTCGGCTTCTCCGTTTGATCTCTCGCGAAGGCGCGGATCGGTATGAACTTCGACGGAGAACCTGCCGGCGATTCGCTCTGCTGCTTGACTAGCTCGACGAAGATCAGACGAGTAGACCTCAACTGGCTGGGATCCAATCCTGCTTGCCAGTACGTCGGCGATCCGTTCGGCCTGCAGGCGCCCACGGGTGGTCAACTCCGAGTCGTGCCAGCCACCAACAATCCCGTCAACATGATGCTGCGCCTCAGGATGCGTAACCAGATAGATGTACCTCATCATTTGGTGTCGTGAATATGTCTGGGTTCCAGGATTGCACTGAAGGCGTGTTCGACGGCTTTGAGGGTTTGGTCGATGGATTGGCCGTCTACTGGGATGATGGTTGCGTTAGTGTCTTTGAGTTGGGATCGGATCAGGTCCCAGCCCCAGATGTAGCCTTCGTGGTTGGTGTCTGGGTTTCTGTGTTGCAATCTGGCTCGTTGTTCTTCTTTGGAAGGCATCAGCCAGACGGCGTTCTCGGCGACGCCGGCCATCTGGGGCGTGACGAAGGCGCCTTCGACGACTACCGACGTACGCACGGATTGAATATCTTCCATGATCATTGGTCGGCGGTCGAAATCTCCTGGGCCGGTGCCGAGGACGTGGAGACCGGCTGCGGCGGCGCGTTTCTCATGGTCGAATGCATGCGCATCCACGCTGTACCAGAGAAATCCGTACTTTCGCGCGAACAGGCGGCTCACCGTGGTCTTGCCTGCCGCCGCTGGACCGCCCACCCAGAAGATGCTCACATGACAAGTCTATTGCGGCAGGCCAATTCCACCTCGGAGTTTTGCTAGCGAGGGATCACCTTGGCGGGTCGACGAAGAGGCGGATGCCGGTGTCGGCGGTGATGACGGCGCGGTCGCCCAAGGGTTGCGTCAGGGTGATGGTGGTGGGGGTGCTGCGGAGGACCGCTATACAGCCGCCGGAGAAGGCGGTGTGGGTTCCTCCGATGACCACCAGGTCGTCGTATTCGACGACATGGGATGCGAGGTTAGGGTCGCACGCGCCGTGGTTAAGGGTGAACGTGAGGATGTTGCCGTCGGCCCGCCTGAGAGCGTCGGGCGAGAGTAGATTTCGCGACGGCGTGGGGAGGCTTGTCGGAGGGACAGGGAGTGCCGGGGATTTCAGCACGTCTTGGGGAACCGCGAGTACGACGATCTTGATCGAGAGCCCTTTGACGGTGAAGGACCAAGCAGGGCCTGTCGCCGGGCCGCGGGTGGTGTCGATCTTGGCCGTTCCCAGCGTCACAGCGGTGATCGTGAGTTTGCACAGCGCGGCCGGGATGCTCCGGCAATTGCTGGCCTGCGAGCCGATCTCGCCGGCCAAAGCAGGACGAGCGTCGAGAACGGTAGTCGGGACGCTTGATCCGTCGGCGAAATCGACGCGGGAACCGCCGCCTGGCGGAATCCGTACGCCAGGCGCGATGACAACATTGCCCGCCGACCAGGCCAGCTTCTGCTCGGTCGTGTCGAATGCGAGGCCCGGCGAACGAGTCCCGCGCAGGAAGATCCCTTCCGGAGGCTTCGGGATCCCGGCAGCCCGGACGGCATCTGCCACGACCTTCGCCCGGTCGACGAACTCCGGCGGCGCCGGGACTGCCGGGATCACTGCCGGATTACCCGACGCCGGCACACCACTCAAAGAGGCCGTCGTACTAGGCGTCACACCAGCCGAGCCAGTCGGCACCTCGCTCCCGCACGCAGCCACAACAAGCCCGACGACGATGGCGGGAATCAAGTACGCACGAGAGCTCATACCCCTAAGATGCGGCGAGTACGGCGTTTTGTCGCTTCACGGTCGCAATTGCCCAAACAGCACCCGGCTCACCAACCCAGCCAGGATGAGGGCGATGAACCCAGTCAGCGCAACGACCGACAGAATGCAGGCCAGGTTCTTCGCCAACGCCAACCTCGGCGTCACCTGACTGAACCCATCCGTCAGCACAGCAAGCGTTGCCAGCGTCGCGAAAGCAACAGCTGCGATCACCAGCAAGATGATGTGGTGACCGCCCAGCGTCGCAGTAGCCGTGAACTTCGACGTGTGGTCGAGCCACGAACCCACGGTGTACATCCAGACAACCGTTGCCAGGTCGGCTGCCATCAGGAACCACATCGCGGTCGCGGGCCGCGACGCGATCCGCGATCCGATCTGCTTCACCCCATCGGATCGCTGGTTGTCGGTACTGCGGGACGGACGGACCAGCACCAGATCGCGCCTGGTGCTCAGACTGTTTGCTCGGCGGACGGCCACTCCTCTGCGCTCCTCACTCGACGGAGCTACGTCCGCATCGGATCGCGGACGCGCGTCTGGCCTCCATTAGGCGATTGCCCTGCAGGGTAAGGCGAACAACGATGCCGCGACGGCACCGTCCCCACCTTCACCGACCTGAATACGCCGCCGCGAGCTCCGCAACCAACGGCTCGCCGGCTCCACGCGTGCTGGCAAACCACTGGGACGACCCGAGCGTCCCTGTCTCGATCAACCGCGCAACATCTGCCGGAGAAGGCCCGCCCGCGAAGGCCGGCGTACCCGCGTCAGGCAACGTCTCCAGCAGTACGTCGACCATCCGCGCCAACCGCCGATTCCGCAACTTGAGCCCCCGCGACAACCGCGCCTCCGCAGCCACCCGCCGCCACTCCCCAAGCACAAACTGCGCCCGCCGCCGACGCAACAGGTCGTCGTCGGTATCCGTCCAGGCCGGCGGCGCCTCACTCTCAGGATCGAAGACATCCGCCCGCAGGTCCTCGAGACGCGCACCACGCAGCGGCACCATTTCGGTGAAGACCGGCGTACGAGCGCCCAACCGCTCAGCCTCGCGCCCGGACTTCAACGTCAGCAAGACAGGTTCGTACGCCGTACCCGACCGGCTGTCCACCAGCCGGATCATCAACCGATCCGCGTGGACCGCCGAGGGCGGATAGGGACCGTACGCCGGCACCATCGCCCGCACCGCCGACTTCTCCGGCGTCATCACCAACCGGATCTCCGGCCCCCGCAGATCGGTGTCGACAATGCGCGCACGCACCTGCCGAGGATCCACCGCACTACTCAGCGCGAGCTCGCCGAAATGGTCCACCTCGTACGACGCGGAGCTGTCAGCGAGCCGGGATGACCCAGCAACCCGCACCGCCGCCTTCAGCTTGACCCACGCCTCGGCCACACTCGCGAAGGCCTGGTCCGGACCGTCTACCTCACGGGCCAGGGTCGCGTATCCGTTGGTCAGCCGCGAAAGGCCGGAGAAGAGTGCCCGCGGCAACGATGCCGCCGAGTCCGACAGCTCGGCCAAACAGCGAGCCAGCTCGTCAGACGAACGTCGTGCGAGCACCATTGCGTGCTCGGTGAGCATTTCCCGGGACGGCCCTCGGCGCAACGATCGCGCGGCCCGCGCCCGGGCAACTGCACGTTCGGCGTTCAGCAAAGCCTGGTTGAGAGGTAGCTGCAGCCACTTGTCCAAGGCGTCGATGACCGCGATCCGCTGCCAGGGCCCCTCCGGCGCCACCTCAAGCGGAAGGCGATCCGCCGGGCGATTGGCAGAAATACGTCGTACGGCGTCCGCTCCGAGGACCGCGTCCGCCAGCGCAGGGTCGACATCATCCCAGCTCCGCACGGTGACCGAATGCCATCGCTCTGGCGCAGCCAGGTCGATCTCGACGCTGAAGCCTGGCTCCAGCTCGGTTTCCCCGACCAGGTCGGCAGGCTGCGACTCGGTGATCCGCACGTCGGGCTCGCCGGTGCCGGACGCGGTCAGGGCGACGATCATCAGGTCGAACCTCCTTCGCGCGCTGCCGGTGCCGGCTGTCGAGATTGTTGACGATGTCAACGGCATCGACGGCCGACCGTGCGATGGACCACGGTTCCCCAAAGGTTAAGTCTGAAGGATTCGCTGGTAAAGGCCGTGTAAAAACAGTAGCGATCAGTGCCCGGTCGCGATCGACCACGCGTGTTGGGCGTTCGCGCGGACCGGGCAGTCGGCCGACGTCGCGGTGTCGACCCACGGTGGCGCCTTGCGCGCGGCCAACTCGCGGGTAGCCAGTCGCCGCAGACCGTAGTACTGGTCGGCGCGATCCCACACGGACTTCGTCATCCGGCCGGCCGCCGGACGAGCGAGCTGGCGCAGGTCGGTCGCGCTGCGGAGAAAGCCGTCGCGGCGGCGTTCCCGGAACTCGTCGATGCGCGCCTCGACCGCCGCGCTCTCGTCATCCGGCGCGGGCTCCTGGAGCCAGGTGTCGCGATCGGCCTCGACCCAGCAGAGGTACTCGACGAAGACGAGCACCAGGATGTGGCGATCCTGCGTGCTGCCGATCGGGTGATCGGCGGCCTGCCGGCGCAGGAGGCTCAACTCACCCTGCTCACGCCAGATCAGGCGAACAGTACGGAAGGCGAGTTCAGCCGCGCCACCGATACGAGGCGGCAGCGCCAGCCGGACAACATCGCCTTTGGCCGGAAGGACCGGGAGCCCCGGCTGCCGGCGATGCCTGCTCGCCGCGGCAAGACCGAGAGTCGTCCAGGCCAATCCATGGTCGCCGGCCGCGCGGTAGGCCATCGCCCGGGCAATCGTGCGGAGATCGGCGCCGAGGTAGGCATCGGCCAGTTGTCCTTCCCGAAGTACGCGCGCGGCCTGCCGCCAGTGACCGAGCTCCAGTGCCTCGATCGCCGCGGCCTCCCCCCGAGCGGTGGTCATGGCCGTAGCGGGTCGGCGATGGGTGGAGGCGTCGGGGTGAGCGTCTGTGTTGCGGGGGTAGAGCAGCTCATGAGGGGCACCTGCTTCGGTCAAGCGATTCACACCGGTGGGGTCCGCCGGTTCTCCTGTCTTTCGAGTACTGGGTGGCTTCAACTGGCTACAACCTGACTTCAGTACTACGGTAGAACTACGGTGCTATCCGGTCAATCGGAGGCGTGTTGTCACAACTTGCTCATAGAGAGGTGCACTGAGTCAGGAGCGCGCGCCGTAGATCACCACACCGTAAAGATTGCCGTCTTGGACTTCAGATGAAGTCGGTGTAGAGCGGTAGATAGGTATAGGGTGACCGAATCTTGGACACTTGCGCCCTTTGGGAGTGATTCAGTGGCCCCCTCAGCAGAGGCCGTAGTACTCGCCAGGCGACTCCGCGACCTGCGCGAGTCCCGAGGGCTGACCCAGAAGGCCCTCGCGCAGGCATTGAGCGGTGACGACACCCGGGTCGCGATGGCAACGATCAGCTCATGGGAGTCGGCCGGCAACCCCAAGCTGCCACCGGCCGAGCGGCTTCGTTCGTACGCGTTGCTGTTCTCTACGACCGATGACGCAACTCAACTCCCCCGCGAGCAGGATCTGAACGCGGCTGCTCAGGAGCGCTTCAACACGTTGCACCGAGAGCTCATCGGGTTGCGCGACGCGGTGCGTGGCCAGGTCGGCTCGTCGATCGGTGGCTCGTATCTCTACGACTTCGAGCATGGCCCGATCACGATCATCTGTCCCGAGGCGCCGGTCGAGGGCCGGTCGCCGATGGCGGCAGAAGACAACCCCAATCACACGCGGATGTATCGCTACGCGGATCTCGACTCGCTGGTCGAGCTGTGGGGACACATCCGGGCCTCCAACCCAGAGCTCAAGGTGGGTCATCGGCTCCCCGCCGAGATCGTTGCCGACGACCTGTCCGGCCATCTGATCGTGCTCGGCGGCATCGCGTGGAACCAGGTCACCAATCGGCTCCAGCGCGTCCTGAACGAACTCCCCGTCCAGCAGGTCAAGGTCTCCGACCTGGAGAACGGCGAGATCTTCAGGCGGCCGGACGGCGAAGAGTTCCGTCCGGAGTGGGAGCCACGCGAAGGCGCCGCAACGGAACTCCCAAGCGCCAAGCAACTCAAGAGCGCGCAGATGGATGACGTCTGGCGCAACGGCAAACGGCACGATCTGATCGAGGATGTCGGGCTGGTCGCACGGCTGCCAAATCCGTTCAACCACCGCCGCACCATCACTATTTGCAACGGTGTTTACAGCCGAGGCGTACTGGGCGCGGTCCGCACCTTCACCGACCTCGCAGTCCGCGAACGCAATGAGGCGTACGTCGCCAGTCAGTTCCCCGGCGGGTCCTTCGTCATGGTCCTCCGCGTGCCGGTGGTGAATGGCGAAGCAATCTCGCCCGACCTGGAGAACCCCGAGAACCGGCTCTTCGAGTGGCCTTCGAGTGACGAGGCCGCGGAGTGAGCCGCCAACTCAGGCACAACCAGTCCCACGCATCTCTACTCCGCGATGTGTCCGCCACCGTGGTCCCGAAGAGCCGCAGTCGTTTGGACGCGATCGTGGTGCCGACGGCGAGACCGTCGTCCTCGTTGAAGCACGTGATCGCCTTGTCTGCCAGGCTGTCCGTGCCACTCGTCGTACTGTGCAGCAAATACGCACAAGTCGAGCGGGTCGCGGAGCGGGTGGGCAGGACGTTCGGCGCGCGTGCTCTCGTGGTCGAGGTGCCCAGGCACTATCAACTACCGGACGGCCCAGAGCTGACGTCGGCGGAGCGGTTCCGCGAGGCCAGCTTCGACCGTGCCAGTGACCTCAGTGTGAAACGCAATCTCGGTCTGCTGCTGGGCCGGATGCTGGGCTGGAACAGCCTTCTTTTCGTCGACGACGACATCACCCAGTTCAAGCAGTTGCAGATCGAGCGGCTGACGAGCGTCCTCGATCGTCATCCGGTGGCGTCGATGGTCAGCCGGGAGTTCCCTGACAACTCTGTGGTCTGTCATGCGCGGCGTCTGGCCGGCCTCGCTCAGGATGTCTTCGTCAGTGGTGCCTCGCTCGGGGTCAACCTGCGGCACCCGAACCTGTCGTTCTTCCCGGACATCTACAACGAGGACTGGCTGTTCTTCGCGCGGCACGCTGCCGCGCGCTCATTGCCCAAGATCGGCGAGGTCAAGCAGGCGGAGTACCTGCCTTTCTACGACCCTGAGCGTGCAGCGCGGGAGGAGTTCGGGGATCTGCTGGCAGAGGGGCTGTACGCGTTGTTCGAGCGCACGCCCGGCTGGGAGTTCAAGGAGCAATTGGCAGCTGCGGGCCGGAAGGGCCATTGGGAGGACTTTGCGGCCAGTCGCCGCACGATGATCCAGCGGACCATGGATCGCCTGACCCAGGCGGAGTACAGCGTGGACAACCGCACGGTGCTCGATGCGGAAGAGTCGCTCCGCAAGGCCAGGAAGCAGGCACAGGGCATCACGCCCGAGCTCTGTGTCGACTTCATCGAGAGCTGGCAGGAGGACGAGCTCCACTGGCAGCGGGTGCTCGGGCGCTACACCTCGGTGCTCAGCGAGCCTGACGCCCTGAGCGAGCTCGGGCTGGAGAAATGGATCTCGTACGGGTACGGCGCCGAGGTCAGGTCAGCCGGACCGTGGAGCGATCCAGAACCCGAGGCGGAGCTCCCGGCGGCCGGTGCCGTCCTCGAGGGGCTGGCTCTCCAGGGTTGAGCGGAAACCCAGGCGTTCGTACACCCGGCGCCCCAGCAGGTTGTCGTCCAGGACCCAGACGAGCCAGGTCCGGACGCTCGGCTCCATCTCCATCAGGTGCCTCAGCATCGCGCGCAGAACGCCCGTACGTCGATGTCTCGGATCGACCCAGACCGATTCGATGTGCCGCTCGTCCGGCGCACGATCCTCGACCCGCCTTGCCGCGGCCAGGCCGATCGTTCGATCACCAAGCCGCGCCACGACCCATTGGACGTTGACGAATCGCTCTCGCCAGCCTGTCTCTGTTCGTGCGGCTTCTGACTCGTAGTCCGAGATGTAGGCGGCTGGGGAATCCTTGAGGGCTCGGAGCAGGAGTTCTCGCAGCACCTGCCATTCGTCGGTGCCGAGCGTCGCGAGTTCCAACGTCCCGAGCCCCCTCCCCGCAGCGCCTGGCCTCCCCTCCCAGTCTGACCGTTCCGCAGCAGTGCCAAACGGTCAGACTGAGGTGTGTGGATCTCGGTCAGTTGCAGATTGCTTGGTTTATGACTGCGTCGACGGCGGCGTCGGGGTTGTTGATGAAGTTCGGGGTGACTGCGACCGTGATCTGCTTGCGGGTGTCCTCGGTGGAGTACGAGTACGCCTGGTACGAAAGGGCATCGCCGTCGTTGCCGTAGACGGGGATGTGGCACGACGTGTCGTGCCAGGACAGGCCCAGACCGTAGGTGCTCTCCTCGATGCCCGGCTTCTTCATCTCCTTGAGCAACCGGGCCGGCAGGAGGTGTCCGCCGAGGAGTGCGTCGAAGAATCGGTTCAGGTCCGAAGCCGTCGAGATCATGTCACCACCGGCGCCGAACAGCGTCGGGTTCATGTCGGTGTAGTCGATGATCCCGGCGTCGGTCGGCAGATATCCATGCATGTGCGCGCCGCGGATCCACGGCGACGTCCGCGGCATCGTCGTACCGCTCAATCCCAGCGGCCTGATCAGCCGGCGCTCGACCTCATCGGAGTACGAGTGACCGGTGACCTTCTTGATGATCTCGCCGACGAGGAGGTAGTTGGTGTTCGAGTACGAGTATCCCTTGCCTGGCTCGAAATCCGGCTTATGTGCGAGCGCCGGCGCCATCAGTTCGGCCGGCGTCAACGTCCGCCACCGAAGATCGAGGAACTCCGGTGAGCCCGGTCGGGGCAGGGTGAGGCGGTAGTCGAACAGACCGCTGGTGTGGTTGAGCAACTCGCGCACGCTGATGTTCTGACCGTTCGGCACCACGCCCGGCAGCCAGTGCTCGACCGAGTCGTCCAGCCGCAACTTCCCCTCGGCCACGAGTTGCAAGACAACCGTCGCCACGAAGGTCTTGGTGACACTCCCGACCCTGAACTGCCCCCGAATCGGCACCGGCTGCGATGTCTCTCGTACAGCGACTCCGCTACCGCCACGCCAGACCCGATGCCCGTCCCGCACCTCCGCCACGGCCCCGACCGCACTGGTCGCCGTCACCCCGTCCAGCTTCTCCTGCAATGCCCCGCGATCCGACCCGGCAAAAGCCACGCCCGGCACCACCCCAACCACGGCCGCCGTCACTACAGCAACCAAACCCCGCGCCGCCAACTTCATTCCAACTCCGATCCCCAGTGTCGTTTCCTCAACCCTCACGAAGTCGAGCCACGAACACATCGGGGTATTCCCCCGGGCACCCACTAAGACGTCATGCGGGATCTCAGGGACGCGAGCTGGGCCGCGGTTGCGCCGGATGCCTGCAGGTAGCGGGCAGTTCCGCCGTACCGGGTCTGCAGATGGGTGAGGATGCGGAGGATGGTCTCGGGTCGGGGTGGGTCCGACTCGTAGGTGGTGGTGGCGTAGTCGCTGGCGATGACCTCGAGCGGTACGCCGACAACGTCGAGGGCCAGCGCTATTACGAGACCCGTGCGGTCTTTGCCGGCGTGACAGTTGACGACAACGCACCCAGGAGGGGCGTCCGCAATAGCGCCGATGGCCGTTGCGAACCGGTCCGAGCGATCGTCGATGAGGACGAGGTACTGCTCGAACAGATCCGGACCATCCGGATCGTCGGGATCGGTCAGCGGGACGTTGAGCCAGCGATCGTCGGCGGCGAAGGGCGACGGGAACTTCGCGCACTCCCACGCACTACGGACGTCGACGAACCGACTGATGCCGGCGGCATCGACCGCAGCCAGCCCGGCGTCGTCCAGCTGATCGAGGTTGTCGCTGCGGATTAGCGCCCCCGCACGCACCTGCCCGCCGTCGGCCAACGGCGTTCCACCGAGGTCTCGGACATTACGGCAGCCAGGCCACGTCAGCGCAGTCATAACGAACCAAACTAATCCAGGGTGCGGGGCAGACCGAAGTACGGCGCCAACGTGGTCTCGAAATGGATGATCTCGTCGACACGGCCGGCCGAGATGCCGATGACGAGGATGCCGATGATGTGCTGGATGCCCGTGACCGGATCGCGCAGGTACTCACCCCACGCCGGCTGTCCGTTGGCCCGGGTCGGGACCACGTTGACGATCTGCTGGCGGTGGGCCTCGATGGCGGTGAAGAAGCGGCGGATCGCCTCGGTTCCCCTGTATTCAAAGGGAAGCGGGGGCATCCGCACCCAGGCATCATCGGTCATCAAGGCGAGCACAGCCTCGACATCCTGACTGGAGAAGGCCGTGACGAAACGGTCCACGAGAGCACGCTCCTCGGGTCCGTCCGCAGTGCGACTCGTCGTGTCCGTCGCGTCCATCGTCACCCGAGCCCGCTTGAGTGCACTGTTGACAGCGTCCTCACTCAACCCCAGCAACTCAGCAGCCTCCCGAGCCCGATACCCCAGTACGTCGCGCAGAAGCAGGACCGCCCGTTGATTCGGCGGCAACAGCTGTACGGCGGTCACGAACGCGAGCGAGATCGCCTCCCGCGTCTCGTACCGCGCCTCGGGTCCCGGCGCCTGATCGGGCAGTCCGTCGAGCAGCAGATCGGGATACGGCTGCAACCACAGCACCTCACCCAGCCTCGACGGCTCCGGCGGCGGGACCGGGAGCGGGGTCGCCGCAACAGGCCGGCGCGCAGAAGATCGCAGTACGTTGAGGCAACGGTTGGTCGCGATCCGATAGAGCCAGGTGCGCACCGAAGCCCGGCCCTCGAATCCGGCCAGCCCAACCCATGCCGAGAGCAACGTTTCCTGCAGCGCGTCCTCCGCGTCCTGCAACGACCCGAGCATCCGGTAACAGTGCACCTGCAGCTCGCGCCGATGTGGGTCGACCAGTTCCGCGAAGGCCTCTCGGTCTCCGGCCCGAGCGCGCTGCAGCAATTCGTCCGCCATGACTCCCCTTTCGTCCTTGATGCTGACACCGCCCGCCGACAAAACTGGTCGCCGCCCAGTTTTCCGATCCCGTCGTGTCTGTCCCTCGGTAAGCCCAAGACCGAAGGAGCAAGATGTCGAACGACCCCATCGCAGGCCGGTCCGTCCTGATCACCGGCGCCAACCGAGGCATCGGCCAGGCCCTGGTCGAGGAGGCACTCCGACGCGGCGCCTCCCGCGTGTACGCCGGTATGCGCAAGCCGCTCGATCACCCGGACGAGCGCGTCACCACACTGCCCCTCGACGTCACCGACGAAGCCCAGATCCAGAGCGCCGCCGAGAGCGTCGACGCCCTGGACATGCTGATCAACAACGCCGGCCTGATGCTGTACGACGACCTCGGCGACCGCACCGTGATCGAACAGCACCTGGCCGTCAATCTGTTCGGCCCACTCGCCACCACCACCGCCTTCACCCCGCACCTGATCCAATCGCAGGGCGCGGTCGTGAACATCTCGTCGGTGGCGGCCCTCGCGAGCGTGCCGACGAATCCGGCGTACTCGATCTCCAAGGCGGCCGCGTTCTCACTCACCCAGGCACAGCGGGCGATCCTGTCGCTGCAGGGCGTCCGGGTGTACGCCGTGCTGGCTGGGCCGGTTGATACCGAGATGTCGAAGGACATCCCGATAGCGAAGGCGTCACCGGCGTCGGTTGCGCACGCGATCTTCGACGGCCTGGCGGCTGGGGACGAGGAGATCTTCCCTGACCCGCTCTCGGCACCGCTGGAGCCGGGCTGGACCAGCGGCGCGATCAAGGCCATCCAGCGTAAGAACGCCGCACTGCTCACAGCCGCACGCTGACAAAGAGCACTCCGCCTGCTCACAAAGGCGGAGTGCTCTTGGCAATGCTCAGCGAGGAGACAGGGCAACCCGCAAAGCAGAGGTGCCTGTTGTGCTCGCGGACTTGGCAGCGGTCGCGGCCGCCGGTTCGGGTGCGGGCACCGGATCGCACTGCACGTCGGAGCGGTTGCCTGGTCGGCGCGCGGGAAGCGCACCGGTTTGCAGGTAGGCCGCAATGCGATCGTCAGTACAGGTAACACCCGACAGGGAGCCGGCGTGGGTAGTCCCGCCGACACCCTCGATCAGGACCGAGTGCGGGAAGGTCTTGCGGGTCTGTAGCGCCCCCGAGTACGGCGTGGCCGGGTCGAGAGTCTCGTTGATCAGCAAGGCGCTCTTGACCTTGCTGCCGTCCACCTTCACCGGGCGACCGGCCTTCGCCGGCCAGTACACGCAGGGCGCGTTGAACCAGGTGTTGTTCCAGGCCAGGAACGGCGCCTTGACGTACGTACGCCAGGTGTCGCGCCGCCACGTGTTCCAGTTGCTCGGCATCGGCGCGTCGGTGCACGTCACGCCGAGGTAGACGGCGTACTCGTTGTCGTCGAACGGCGGACCGCCGTACAGGTCGACCAGCGGGGCGGCATCACGGTCGTGCACCCACGCGGCGAACGCGTTGGCCACATCGACCCAGCCGTACACGTAGTACGCCGCCTGCGTGAAGACGTCGTTCCACTCGTCCGGGCCGATCTTGCCGCCGGCCGGGTGGCCGATCAGCTTGTGCATCTCGGCGTAGTACCGCAGCTCGACGATTGCCTCGGTCTTGCCGAGGTGCCAGGTCGAGTCGTGGGCGGCGACGTACTGGAAGAACACCTTCACGCTCTTGTTGAACGCGATGTCCTGGTCGAAGTTGGCGCCGTACCAGACCCGGCGTGCGTCCACGACACCGTCGAAGACTGCGCGGCGCAGCTTGCTCGGGTACAGCGTTCCGTACACCTGACCGAGGTAGGTGCCGAACGAGAATCCGTAG
This sequence comes from Kribbella sp. NPDC051952, assembly GCF_040680855.1. Classification (NCBI taxonomy): domain Bacteria; kingdom Bacillati; phylum Actinomycetota; class Actinomycetes; order Propionibacteriales; family Kribbellaceae; genus Kribbella; species Kribbella sp. NPDC051952. The sequence continues at coordinate 353,340 of NZ_JBFAXQ010000003.1, read as the reverse complement.
AAGTTGATCTGCGGTGCGCCGAGAGCCTTGCGAATGCTCTCCATGTCATGCACCGAGTCGATGGTCTTCAGGTGGCTGAGCAGTGCGTGCTGGTCGGCGTCACAAGCCTTCGCGTAGGCCTTGGACCGCTTGAGCCACGTCTGCTCGAGCTTCTGGGTGACCGGCACATAGAACGGCCGGTTGTAGCCGGCGTAGTCAGGGATACAGCTCAAGGCCGGCTTGCTCTCGCCGACACCCCGCGGGTCGAATCCGATCCAGTCGTAGGAGTCACCAGCCCCATTCGGGACGAAGTCACCGAAGATCGCGTAGATCAGTCCGGACCCACCCGGCCCACCCGGATTCACCAGCATCGGCCCCTGCGCCTGCGCGTCGGGCGTCTTGTGCTTGACCCGCGAAACCGCAAGCTGGATCTTCGCCCCATTCGGACGGTCGTAGTCCAGCGGTACGACGACATACCCGCACTGTGCCCCCGCACTCACCAACCGCGGAACGTCACACGCCCCCCACTGCACAGGCGGCGGCGTATACCCACTAGATGCCGGTCGAGCCGGCGCAGCAGTAGCCAAAGGCACCGAAACCACCCCCGCAACCAACGCGGACGAAACGGTCGCGGCAACCACCAATCGACGAATCCTCATCGGGCCTCCCTCACCCTTCGCATCCTCAACCCGCACCCCATCCAGAGCAAGACCAAACCCCACCCGCACGGGGAAACCGTCGAGTCTCGTGCACTCATGGGACACTCGGGCGCATGCTCGCAGGTGCTCTCGGTGACGCCTTGATTCGGGCGTACGGCGTGCGTCCGGTCGATGTGGTGCGGATTCAGGCGGGTACGGCGACGGTCAACTATCGGGTCGCTGATGCGAGCTGGTCGAGGCGTCGCCGCCGATGTCGTTGTGGGAGTACGTCGACGACGCCGAGACCGCTGAGGGCGGGCTCACCGGCGCCCGGTGGGAAGCCGCCGGCGCCGTACTCGGCCGGCTCCATCGCCGGCTCGCCGAGCATCCGACCGCCTCCCCCAGCCCGAACCTGCTCCTGCGTGGCGACCAAATTGCCGCAGTGGCGTCGACCTACCCGCTGACCGAGCCACTCGACGACCCGAGCGCCGTCGACGAATCGCTCCAGATCTACGCCCGGGCTCGCCATGAGGCCGCGCTGATCCTGCTCGATCACCTCAGCTGAGAAGCCCCGGCCAATGTGTCCGGGGCTTCTCAGAACGAAGAATCAGGCTGCGGCTGTTGCTTCGGCTAGTTGTTCTGGGGTGGGCTGCAGCTGGGGGGTGACCAGGGTTAGGAGGACGTTGGCTACTGAGAAGAGGGCGGCTACCAGGAGGCCGCGTTCGAAGCCGGACTGTAGGGCTGCTTGCTGGCTGGCGCCGTGTGTCAGTTCGCTCGTGGTGTGAGAGATAGAGAGCGTGGTGACGATCGCCAGGCCCAGCGCTCCACCGACCTGGTACATGGCGTTGACGACACCGGACGCGGCACCAGCCTCAGCGGGCCGGACTTCGGAGACCGCGTTGATCTGACCGGGAACGCCGACCCCGAGGATGCCGAACCCGAAGATGATGAGGCCCGGCAGAAGCTGCGACACATAGCTTCCGGTCGCATCCCCCTGCGAGAGCAGGAGCAGACCGACAACACTCAGTACGGCGCCACCCAGCTGCACTGTCCGAGTACCAAGGCGCTGCACGAGCTGTGAGGCCAGGACCGCGCCGAGGATCGCCGCACCGCCCATCGGCAGGAAGTGCACACCCGCCTCGAGCGCGCTGTCCCCGCGGACCTGCTGCAGGTAGATAGCAGTCAGAAAGAACATGGAGAGGAACGCAGCACCGTTCAGACCGAGCGCTGCACCCGAAACACTCAAGGCACGCGACCGGAACAGCCGCATCGGTACCAGCGGAGCAGCAGACCGCCGCTCGACCACGATGAACGCACTCAGCAGGACCACTCCGGCAACCAGTACGCCGATAACCTCAGCCGATCCCCATCCCGACGGCTCCGACCGCACGACGCCGTACACGATCGCCATCAGGCCCGCCGTACCGAGCACTGCGCCCAGGGTGTCGAACGTACGCCGACCAGTCGAGTGCCGTACGTCGCGAACGAACACCGGGACCACGGCAACCAGTGCGATCACGATCGGCACGTTGACGAAGAACACCCACTGCCAGCTGAGTGAATCGACCAGTACGCCGCCGGCGACCACACCGAGCGTCCCACCGAGACCTGCGAGACCACCCCACACGCCCATGGCGATGTTCCGCTCCCGGCCGTGCGCGAACGTCATTGTCAGGATCGCCAGCGCGGCGGGTGACAACAGTGCACCACCAAGACCCTGTACGGCGCGTGCACCGATGAGGAACTCCGGTGAGTTGGACAGCCCCGCCACGAGCGACGTCACGCCGAACAGGACCAGGCCGGCCACGAACACGCGCCGCGGCCCGAGCAGGTCGGCCATCCGGCCACCGAGGAGCAGGAAGCCGCCGAAGAGCAGCGTGTAGGCGTTGATCACCCACTGCAGGGAATCGGCGGAGAAGTTCAGGTCCGCCTGGATGTTGGGCAGCGCGACGTTCACGATCGTCACGTCGAGCACCACGATGAACTGCGCCAGGGCCAGCACCGCCAGGGTGGCCCAAGGACTGCGTCGCATGTCTACCTCGCTGGAAGAAGAGTCTACGCCGTATGTATACGTCGTAAGCTTACGTAGTAGACGGTAAGTCTACGGTGTAAACTTGTCAACGTGATCACCAAAGAGACCGCCCGCCGCCTGGATCCGGAGAAGGTCGTCGACAGCGCGCTGGCCATCGCGGACGAGGAGGGTCCGGCCGCCGTCACGTTCCGGCGGCTGGCCGCTCAGCACGAGGTCACGCCGATGGCGCTGTACCGGCATTTCAAGGACAAGGACGACCTGCTGGCCGCGCTCGGGGACCGCTTGCTGGCCGACGTCGTGCTGCCGGAGCGGACCGACGAGCCGTGGGACAAGCAGCTGCACAAGGTGCTGACCGCGTTCGTGACCGCGCTACGCGGGCACCCGCGACTGGCCGACCTCACCCTGTTCCGCATCCTGGTGTCCGAGGCCGGACTGGACATGGCCGAGCGGACGATGGAACTGCTGACCGAGGGCGGGTTCTCGGTCGACGACGCGGCCGAGGTGGGCCGGCAGTCGATCTGCACGCTGATCACGCTGGTGACCACGGATCCGATCACCCGGGAAGCCAATGACCCGGACACGCGCGAGGATTCGTTGCGGATGAAGCGTGCGGCGCTCGGCGCCCTCCCACCGCGGAAGTACCCGCTGATCACCGCCGCTGCGGACACCCTGGTCTGTCCGTCGTCGAACGACCGCTACTACACCTTGGGGATCGAACTGGTCGTCGCCGGCATCTGCGGCGTACTGGACAAGGAGTAGCGGCTTGGCAATCAGCGTCATCACCTATCTGCAGCAGCACAGCCCGGACGAGCTCGTTCCAGCGAAGGAGCAGCCGGTAGAGGTCAGACTGGTCGAAGAGGTCTCCCCAGAGTTCGCGCGGTACTTCTATACCGCTGTCGGCGGGCACTGGCACTGGATCGGCAAGCTCGGCTGGAACTGGGACCAGTGGGTCGAGTGGCTGAGCCGGCCCGGCTTCGAGACGTACGTGCCGTGGGTGGGCGGTGTGCCGGCCGGTTACATCGCCATACGCGGCCTGAACGACGAGGTGGAGATCGAGAACTTCGGACTGCTGCGCGGGTTCATCGGCCGCGGCATCGGCGGTCACCTGCTGACAGTCGGCCTACGGAACGCGTGGACCCTCCACGAGCGTCACGCCGGCGTGGACCCGATCACCCGGGTCTGGGTGAACACGAACACCCTCGACGGGCCTGCCGCCCTCAAGAACTACCAGGCGCGCGGATTGACGCCGTACAAGACAGTGGAAGAGGAGCGGCCCGACGGGGACGGCCCGCCACCCGGGCCGTGGCCTGGCTGGTCCGGCCCACCCGGCGTGGTGCGCGAGGTCCCGGCGGGCTGACGGCGCTACGCTCCGAAGCGCAGTCATACCAATCCAGGTGGAGGTATACCGATGGCGGGGAAGTTCGAGCTGTACAAGGACAAGTCCGGCGAGTTCCGGTTCCGGCTGAAGGCCGGGAACGGCGAAGTGATCGCGACCAGCAGCGAGAGCTACAAGACGAAGGCCGCGGCCGAGAACGGCATCGAGTCGATCAAGAAGAACGCGCCCGACGCGAAGGTCGACGACCAGACTGACTGATACCTCAGCAAAACAAGGGGTTCTCCACACCTGTGGAGAACCCCTTCTGCTTGTCAGAACCCGTCAGAACAGTCAGGACCGTCAGAGGCCGTCAGAACAGTCGGGACCGTCAGAGGCCGTCGGAGAACTCCACCGGCCGGACCTCGACGCCGAGCCCTTCGATACCCGCGTCGGGGATCATCGCGGCCAGCTCGTAGGCGCGCTCCGGAGTGGCCGCCTCGATCAGGTAGTAGCCGCCGAGGAACTCCTTCGACTCCACGAACGGCCCGTCCGTCACCGCCGGTACGCCGTTGCGGACCTTCACCACCGCACTCTGGTCCGGCAGCTTCAGCGCGACCGTGCTGTGGAACTCGCCCGACGCCTTGATCGTCTCCATGAACTTCCCGTGGCCGGCGCCGATGGCCTGCTGCTCCGCCTCGCTCAGCGCGGCCAGCACGTCGGGGTTGATGTTGAGGACCAGCAGGTACTTCATTTGATGTCTCCTTCGCCCGGGGTGCCCGGTGTGGGCGCCTCTCGTCCATCAGTACGGAGCCGCCCGGGCGATCTTGACATCGCGCCGAAGCAGATCGCACCGAAGCAGATCGCGCCGAGCAGATAACGTCAGCTCATGGCAGAGCTGAGTCTCACAGACGTCCGGTCCGCCGCGGACCGCATCGCCGGCGTCGCGCACCGTACGCCGGTGCTCACGTCACGGACCCTGGACGAGCGGGTCGGCGCGAAGGTCTTCCTCAAGGCGGAGAACTTCCAGCGGATCGGTGCGTTCAAGTTCCGCGGCGCTTTCAACGCGATCAGCCGGCTCACCCCGGAACAGCTCGGGTACGGCGTCGCGGCCTACTCCTCGGGTAATCACGCCCAGGCCGTCGCCCTGGCCGCCCGGATCGCCGGCACGAAGGCAGTCATCCTGATGCCGTCGGATGCTCCACCGACGAAGCTCGCCGCCACCCGCGGGTACGGCGCCGAGGTGGTCAGCTACGACCGCTACACCCAGGACCGGGCCGCGCTGGCCAAGGAGCTGGCGACCGAGCGGGGGCTCACACTGATTCCGCCGTACGACCATTACGACGTGATGGCCGGGCAGGGCACGGTCGCGCTGGAGCTGATCGAGGAGGTCGGCCATCTCGGGGCATTGCTGGTCCCGGTCGGGGGCGGCGGGCTGATGGCCGGCTGCGCAACGGCGGCGACGCTGATGTCGCCGGGGATCCGGATGATTGGCGTCGAGCCGGCCGCCGGGGACGACCACGCCCGGTCGCTGGCCGCGGGCGAGCGGGTGGAGATCGACGTACCCCGGACGATCGCGGACGGACAAGCGATCTCCACGCCCGGCGAGCTGACCTTCGGGGTGAACCGGCGGCTGGTGGAGAGCTTCGAGCTGGTCAGCGACGAGGAGATCCTGACCGCGATGGCGTTCGCGTTCGAGCGGCTGAAGATCGTGCTCGAGCCGAGTGGGGCGTGCGCACTGGCGGCACTGCTGGCCGGACGGATCCACGGGCTGCCCGAGCGCGTGGGAGTCGTCCTGTCGGGCGGGAACGTCGGCCTGGAACGCTTCCGCGAGCTGGTCGGAACCAGCTGAATCCACCGCGCCTTCGGGGCGCTCCGAGTGCGCACTGAGTGCGCTACAAGTGCGCCCGGAATGCGCCCTGAATACCCACTGTGCCGACTGTCACAGAAAGCAATCTTCAAATGTGACCGGCGTCACATCAGAACGCTGCTCTGCCGCCTGCGCCCCGCTCAGACGCGCTCAGGACACCTGGTGTTCACCCCAGGCCCTTGACCCGTCAGAGAGCCCTCCAGGGCCTTTTGGGAGGGTCCCTGTGGATCTGAGGGTTTGCGTCGTGATCGTTCTGTTATACAGTCGTCGGCGGTTCGGTAAATAACCACGAACCGCAGTCGGGTCAACGCCGAGTCCTGCCAAGGCCCGCCTGCTCCCCTCGAACAACTTTGGCAGGAGTGGGGGACCCAGGAAGTTGGGCTTCGACCGTGAGTGGTCGAAACCCTGGGGTGAAGTCCGCGGGAGCGGACCGGGCTATGAATCCCAGCCCGAACCCGACAGCTAACTTCACAGGCGTCGGGAGACAACCATGCCCGTCACTGCCCGGCGGACGTCGCTTTCGCGCGCCGTCAGCCACAGCGAGTCCAGTACCTCCCGGCCTACCGGCCGGACCCTGGCGAAGCACCGCAAGACCACCAAGCCCGCTACCCCGCGGGCCGCGGCGGCCGTCCTCTCGGTCGGCCTCGCCGTCGGAGGTGGCGCCGCACTGAGCGTCGCCACGACGCCGGCCACCGCCTCGGCGACGACCATGACGGCAGCGCAGGCGCGCGGCCACATGAGCATCCCGAGCCGGCCGCTACTCCGGTTCCGCGACTCCGGCCCGACCGTCAAGTACGTGCAGAAGGCTCTGCACCTGGGTCCGGACGGTTACTTCGGCAACAGCACCGTCCGCGTGCTGAAGAAGTTCCAGACCTCGTGGGGTCTGCGCGCGACCGGCTATATGGACAAGAACACCTGGGGCCGGCTCACCTGGGCCGCCAAGCACAAGGTGCTCTACGGGAACCGCGGCGTCGCCGCGAGCTCCGGCACCACCACCTTCCGCGCCAAGGTGCTGAAGGAAGCGGCGAAGCTCAAGGGCACGCCGTACCGGTACGGCGGCACCACCACCCGTGGGTTCGACTGCTCCGGCTACACCGGCTACGTCTACAAGAAGGCCGGCAAGAAGCTGCCCCGTACGGCGCGGTCGCAGTACAGCGCGACCAAGCACATCACCCGTAAGACCGCCAAGCCCGGCGATCTCGTGTTCTTCAAGAGCGGTGGCGGCGGCGTGTACCACGTCGGCATCTACGCCGGCGGGAACATGTTGTGGCACGCCTCGAAGCCGGGTCGTCCGGTCGCCAAGGCGAAGATCTGGACCAGCAGCGTGGCCTTCGGCCGCGTCTGAGTCCTACCGGTGAGCGCCCGTCCCAGGGCGCGCCGGTTCGTCAGCGGTCTCTCCCCCCAGGCTCGCTGACTCAGAAACCGGCCCGGGCCGTCGTCCCCACCCCTCCGACGGCCCCGGGTCGGTTTCTCATGCGTCCAGGAGGCCCGCTTCGTAGGCCAGGATCGCGACCTGCACGCGGTTGGTCGCATCGAGCTTCACCAGCGCGCGGGACACGTGCGCCTTCACGGTCGCCTCGCTCATGAACAGCGCTTTGCCGATGTCGGAGTTCTGCAGCCCGCGGCCGACCGCGACAAGGACCTCCTTCTCCCGGTCGGTGAGCTTGCTGATCCGCTCCTGCGCCAGCCGCCGCCGGTCTGCCCGCGGGTCCGCGGCGAAGTGCCCGATCAGCCGCCGGGTCACCGCCGGTGACAGCATCGCGTCCCCGGCCGCCACGACCTTGATCGCCTGCACCAACTCGCGCGGTGGCGTGTCCTTCAGCAGGAACCCACTCGCGCCCGCCTGCAGCGCCCGGAACACGTAGTCGTCCAGGTCGAACGTCGTCAGTACGACGATCTTCGGCGGATCGGGCAACGCCTGCACCTCACGGGTGGCGGCGAGGCCGTCGAGCCGGGGCATCCGGATGTCCATCAGTACGACGTCCGGCCGATGCTCCTTCACCTTGGCCGCGGCCTCGGCGCCGTCATCGGCCTCGGCGACCACCTCGAGCTCCTCGTCGGACTCCAGGATCATCTTCAGCCCGGCCCGCACCAGCGCCTCGTCGTCCACGATCAGCAGCCGGGTCATAGTTCCCCTTCATCCACGAACACAGGCTCGGCGGTTCGCCGATTTTCTTCCCAGGGCAGCCAGGCTTCGACCTGCCAGCCGCCTTCCGCCGTCGGCCCGGTCGTCAGCCGGCCACCGACCAGCTGCACACGCTCCCGCAGGCCGACCAGCCCGGCGCCTGCACCTGGGAGCAATGAACCAGCAGCCACCGGCCGCACGTTCGTCACCGTGACCGTCACGCCGTCACCCCGGGCGCCGTGCACCCTGACCTCGGTCGATGCTCCGCGCGCATGCTTGTGCACGTTCGTCAGTGACTCCTGGACGACGCGGTAGATGGTCCGCCCGAGCGAGACGGGTACGTCGTCAGGCAGCACGAACTCGCCCGCCACGGTCACCCCGGCATCCCGCGAGGCCGTGACCAGTCGCTCGAGATCCGCGGCCTGCGGTACGGGCGCCAGGTCGGCCCCGTCGACACTGACATCAGAACGCAGTACGCCGAGAACCTCGCGCAGGTCCTCCATCGCCTGCCGCGCGGTCTCCCGGATCAGCTTGGCCGACCCCTCGACCTTGTCGGGACCGACGGCCGGGTTCACCTCGAGTCCACCGGCGTGCAGGGCGATCAGCGAGACCTTGTGCGCGAGCACGTCGTGCATCTCCTGGGCGATCCGGGCCCGTTCACCAAGCCGGGCCTGCTCGCTGCGCAACTCCCGCTCCGCCTCGGCCCGCTCGGCCCGGTCTCGCAGCGACACCATCAGATCGCGCCGGGCCCCGATATAGGCACCGATCGCGACCCAGGTCCCGATCAGGAACGGCCCGGTGAACACGGTGACCCAGAACTGTCCGTCACTGGTCAGGACCGTGCTGAGGATGTAGGCGACGTACGCGGACAGGCTGAGGGCGGCGAGGACGAGGTCGCGGCGACGGATCGCCAGGGTCAGTAGCGCGAGGCCCATCGGGACGAAGATGGTTGCGGACAGCAACGCCAGGACGGTGATCACGGTGACGGTCACCGGGAAGCGCCGGCGCCAGAACAGGACGAGCGACGCGACCACACCGGCGCCCAGGATCCACCAGTCCTTCGGGCCCCAGCCGTTGCCGGTGGCCGCCTGGGCGACAATGCTGAGCAGGCTGAAAGCGACGTACAGGACGTCGCGCAGGCGCGGGGCATGCCTGACCCACCAGGCGTACCACCGGCGCAATCGTCGCATTCTGTCAGCGTAGTTGGACGATGGACGCGATCACGTCCCCCTTGCGGTTAGGTTCGGGGGTCCTCCCTGACGACTTTCGTAGGGGGTCGGAGCAGCCGGTCGTCCGATGTGCGACCGGGGTCGGTGACGGTTGACTCGTTGTCATGATCACCGTCGAGAATCTGACCAAGCGTTACGGCGGCACCACGGCCGTCTCCGATGTCTCCTTCACCGTCCAGCCCGGCAGCATCACCGGCTTCCTCGGCCCGAACGGCGCCGGCAAGTCGACCACGCTGCGGATGCTGACGGGCCTCACGCCGCCCACCTCCGGCACCGCGACCATCACCGGCAAGCGGTACGCCGACCTGCCGAACCCGGGCCGGGTCGTCGGAGTCATGCTGGACGCCGCCGCGCAGCACCCGGGCCGGACCGGCCGGGAGACGCTGCTGCTGAACGCCAGCCTGCTCGGTGTCCCGAAGAGCCGCGCCGACGAGATGCTCGAGGCCGTCGGCCTCACCCCGGCCGCGAAGCGCCGGGTCGGGCAGTACTCGCTCGGCATGCGGCAGCGGCTCGGTATCGCCAGCGCGCTGCTCGGCGATCCCGCCGTACTGATCCTGGACGAGCCGGCCAACGGCATGGACCCGGAAGGCATCCGGTGGATGCGCGGCCTGCTGCAGGACTTCGCGTCCCGCGGCGGCACCGTGATCCTGTCCAGCCATCTGCTGGGTGAGGTGCAGGCCACGGTCGACCGCCTGGTCGTCATCGGTGGCGGCCGGATCGTCGCCGACGGTTCGCTCGACGAACTGCTGGCCGGGACCGGCACGTTGGTCCGAGGCCTCGACCCGATCGGCCTGAACCAGGTCCTGACCGCGGCCGGCCTCGACCTCGAGCCACTCGCCGACGGCTCGCTGCGCGTCGACGCCACCGCCGAGCAGGTCGGCCGCGCCGCCGCGGCCGCCGGCCAGATTCTGCTCGAACTCCGCGAGAGCGACGGCGCCGGCCTGGAGGACCTGTTCTTCCAGCTCACCAGCCCGACCGCCGCAGCGGCCTGATCACCCCTACAGACTTCCAGGAGCACATCCTCATGACCGTCACAGACATCGCACCGGCCGCGCCGGCCAAGCACCGGGCCGAGGTGGCGACCGCATTGCCGCCCGCCCGCGGGCAGTCCTTCCTGAAACTCGTCACCATCGAACTGCGCAAGTCCCTGAACACCCGCAGCGGCCGGGTCCTGATCGCGGCGATCCTGTTGCTCGCGGCCGCCGCCATCGCCTGGCAGGGCACCCACCTGCCGAAGCAGGGGGCCGGCTTCGACGGCTTCCTCGGCGCCGCCTCCACGGGCGTCATGCTGCTCCTGCCCGTCATCGGCGTGATGGCGATGACGAGTGAGTGGACCCAGCGGACCGCGCTGACCACGTTCACGCTGTCGCCGCGCCGGATCCGGGTCCAGTTCGCCAAGTTCGCCTCCGCGATCGTGCTGAGCGTCGTCGTGATGACCGGAGTCGTCGCACTCGCTTTCGCCGGTACGGCGCTGACCGGCGTACTCGCCGATCGGTCCATGTCGTACGCCGACCTCGGCGGACAGCTCGCCGGGGCCTACCTGACCGTCGCGCTGAACGTGGTGATGGCAGCCGCCTTCGGTGCCGTGATCGCCCAGACCGCGGTTGCGATCCTGGTCTTCTTCATCGCTCCGACCGCCTGGTCGCTGGCCGGGCCGGCGTTGTTCAAGGACAACGCGAACTACCTGGACGTGTTCGGCGCACTCGGCCGGATCGCGGAGCGTGACCTGCACGGGATGGTGCCCGAGACGCTGACCGCGGTCGGGGTCTGGATCGTCCTGCCGACCATCGTCGGACTGTGGGCAAGCTCACGTCGCGAGGTCAAGTAACCCTGATCAGATCGGGGCTGGACGCGGTGGGGTGGACCGGTTTGAGGGGACCGGTCCACCCCGTCGGACCCGTTCGGCACGGTGATCGGACCTCTCGACGTTCCACCCAGGGGGCCGGTGCGTGTGTCGATCCTCTGCTCCGGGTATCCTTTAACCACGATTACTGACGACTGATCCGTGGGCGCCACGCTGCGTACCCGGTTGACTTGTGCGAGGGGGTCGACGCTATGGGGCGCGGCCGTGCAAAGGCCAAGCAGACGAAGGTCGCTCGCGACCTGAAGTACCGCACCTGGGACACCGACTTGGATCAGCTCAAGCGTGAGCTGTCCGGTGACCAGGGTGGCGACCGTTCTGCGAACGGCGAGAACGACGGCGACGGAGACGACGCCGACGACTACCACCCCCGTCGGTAAGCAACACCAGCTCGGCTGACTGCTCAGCACTCCCCTGGAGTGCCTGAGCAGTTGACTGTGCGCCCGACGAGCTCCACCACACCAGTGCCGCCGATACGCTGAAGCCTGCCCAGTTCAGGTGGCTGGGCAGGCTTCTGCTGCGAGGCTCTGGACTACTTGGCGTAGTCGCCGTCGAGGACGACCGTGCCGCCGGCCGTGTTGGTGACCTCACCGCAGACCCATGCGGGGATGTCTCGGGCTGCGAGCGCCGCGATCGCCGCGTCGGCGGCAGACGGATCGAGTACGGCGACCATGCCCGCGCCCATGTTCAGCGTCTTCTCCAGCTCCGGCAGCGCGACATCGCCGAGCAGGCCGACGAGACCGAAGATCGGTGCCGGCGTCCAGGTCGAGCGGTCGATCCGGACCGACAGTTCGTTCGGGATGACGCGAGCCAGGTTCGCCGCGAACCCACCGCCGGTGATGTGCGACATCGCGTGCAGCGGCCGGCCGTCGTCGCCGTTCAGCTCCTGGATCAGCTCCAGGCAGTGCTTGGCGTAGACCCGGGTCGGCGTCAGCAGCACCTCGCCCAGCGTCGTGCCGAGCTCCGGCACCTCGCGGTCGAGCGTCCACCTGGCCCGCTCGAAGAACACGTGCCGGACCAGGGAGTACCCGTTCGAGTGCAGGCCCGACGAGGCCATCGCCACGACGACGTCTCCCGCGCGGACCCGGTCCGAGCCGAGCACCTCGTCGGCCTCGACCACACCGGTCGCGGCGCCGGCGACGTCGTACTCGTCCGCCTCCAGCAGGCCTGGGTGTTCCGCGGTCTCTCCGCCGACGAGCGCCGTACCGGCCTCGACGCAGGCCTCGGCGATGCCCTTCACGATCTGCGCGATCGTCTCCGGGACCACCTTGCCGGTGCAGATGTAGTCGGTCATGAACAGCGGCTCGGCACCGCAGACGACCAGGTCGTCGACGACCATCCCGACCAGGTCGAACCCGATCGTGTCGTGCTTGTCCAGCTTCTGCGCGATCGCGACCTTGGTCCCGATCCCGTCCGTCGAGGTCGCCAGCAGCGGCCGCCGGTACGACGTCAGCGCGGTCGCGTCGAACAGCCCGGCGAACCCGCCGAGCCCGCCGACGACCTCCGGGCGGGTCGCCTTGGCCACCCACTCCTTCATCAGCTCGACGGCCCGGTCTCCGGCCTCGATGTCGACTCCGGCGGCGGCATAGCTGGCGCCTTCGGTCACGTTCTTCTCCCTATGTACGACGTACGCCGGTGACTACGGCCGGCTGAGCGCATCCGCGGCGCCTGCACCGCCGGAGACCGTGGCCAGGCCGTCGACGTCGGTGCTCATCGGCTCCTCGAGCAGGTGCTTGCCGAGCAGCTCCGGATCCGGCAGCTCGACCGGGTAGATCCCGTCGAAGCAGGCCCGGCAGAGCCGGTCCTTCGGCACCGTGGTCGCATCGATCAGGCCGTCCAGGCTGATGTAGCCGAGCGAGTCGGCGCCGAGCGAGCGGCAGATCTCCTCGGTGTTCAGGCCGTTGGCGATCAGCTCGGCGCGGCTGGCGAAGTCGATGCCGTAGAAGCACGGCCACTTCACCGGCGGGGCGGTGATCCGGACGTGGATCTCCTTGGCGCCCGCCTCCCGCAGCATCCGGATCACCGCACGCTGGGTGTTGCCGCGCACGATCGTGTCGTCGACCACGACCAGACGTTTGCCCTCGATGACCTCACGCAGTGGGTTCAGCTTGAGCCGGATCCCGAGCTGGCGGATGGTCTGGCTCGGCTGGATGAAGGTGCGGCCGACGTACGCGTTCTTGACCAGGCCCGACCCGTACGGGATGCCGGACTCTTCGGCGTACCCGATAGCTCCGGGCGTGCCGGACTCGGGAGTCGCGATGACCAGGTCGGCGTCGGCCGGGTACTCACGAGCGAGCCGGCGGCCGATCTCGACGCGGGTGGAGTAGATCCGCTGGCCGGAGATCTGGGTGTCCGGACGGGCCAGGTAGACGAACTCGAACAGGCAGCCCTTCGGGTCCGGCTCGGCGAACTTGGTCGAGCGGAGCCCGTCGGCGTCGACCGCGACGATCTCGCCCGGCTCGACCTCACGGATGAACGAGGCGCCGACGATGTCGAGGGCCGCGGTCTCACTGGCGATCACCCAGCCGCGCTCCAGCCGGCCCAGCACCAACGGACGGATGCCTTGCGGGTCGCGAGCGGCGTACAGAGTGTTCTCGTCCATGAAGATCAGGCTGTAGGCGCCCTTGACCTTCGGCAGCACCTTCGCCGCGGCCTCTTCGATGGTGAGCTCCGGGTAGCCGGCCAGCATCGAGGTGAGGATGTCGGTGTCCGACGAGGCGCTGTGCTTGGCGTTCGCCCTCGCGTGCTCGACCTCGACGTTCAGGCCGAGATCGAGCTCGCCCTCACCGCTCAGACTGGCGGCCAGTTCACCGGTGTTGGTCAGGTTGCCGTTGTGACCGAGCGCGATCGACCCGGTCGCGGTGGACCGGAAGGTCGGCTGCGCGTTCGCCCAGACGCTCGACCCGGTGGTCGAGTAGCGGCAGTGACCGATGGCGATATGTCCTCGCAGTGACGCGAGGGTCGCCTCGTCGAAGGCCTGGCTGACCAGGCCCATGTCCTTGTAGACCAGAATCTGCGAGCCGTTGCTGACCGCGATCCCGGCCGACTCCTGCCCCCGGTGCTGCAGGGCGTAGAGACCGAAATAGGTGAGCTTGGCAACCTCTTCGCCTGGTGCCCAGACCCCGAACACCCCGCAGGCATCCTGCGGTCCAAGGTCCTGCGGATCCAATTCATGAGTCAGCCGACCATCGCCACGAGCCACACCCGCAGTCTACGGGACGTCCAACCCGGCCCGGACCAACGTCTACCAGCAGGTCATACCGATGCAGCCGGGCTGACTACCGGACGCAAGTGAAGCGGACGCGGGCAGGCTGGCCACTGTCGCGAGGAACAGGACGGCACCGACTACCGCCAGTAACTTCTTGATCACAACTACCCCTTCAGAAATAATCCGGAACCACCTATTGAGTGCTCTTTGTCGACGCGCTCTGTATATGGTCGGTTCCGACAACTCTGGGGAGAAGGATCGTGCTCGAGCCGCTTGGTGTGGATGAAGCCACCTTTGCGGTTTACCACGCCCTCCTCAGCCATCCAGACAGTACGCCGGAGCAGATTGCCGCGCTAGTAAATTGCTCGGTGCCCGAAGTCGAAGCGCTGATGGCCACGCTCCGCAAGCTCGAACTGCTCGTCCCGACCTGGACGAATCCCGAGTCCGAGCACGCCGTCCATCCCCGGGTGGGCCTCACCGGTCTGGCCGAGCGGCGCCGCACCGAGTTGACCAAGTTGCTCGGTGAGCTCAAGGAGGCCGAGGCGTCGGCCGAGGTGGTCGCCGAGCAGTACAACGAACTCCTCACCGCGCGTAGCAGCGGAGACGTCGAGGTGATCAAGGGCCGGGCGAATGCTTCTCGTCGCATCGAGGAGCTCGCGTCCAAGGCTCGCGAGACCTTCTGGGGTCTCGTCCCCGCGCATGTCGACGACGTCGTCCAGCCGGCCGACCAGTCACCGGACTTCGGCCTCCTCGGCCGCGGCCTGAGGATGCGGACGGTCTACCTCCAGAGCATGACCGCCTCCAAGCAGGCCCTCGACTACGCGGCGACGATCCATCGGCTCGGTGGCGAGGTCCGGTCGACGCCGACGCTCCCGATGCGGCTGCTCATCCTCGATCACGAGATCGCGATCATGCCGATGGACCCCAACAGCCCGACCGCCGGCGCGGTCATCCACCGCACCCCCGCGGTGGTCTCGGTGGCTCTGGCTCTCTTCGACGCCTACTGGGCCCGCGCCTCGGAGATGTTCGACCCCGACGACCGCGACGACGACACTCCGCTGACGCCGCACGAGGCTGAGGTGTTGCGGCTGCTCGCCGGTGGCGCCAAGGACGAGCAGGTGGCCCGGCTGCTGGGGATCTCCTTGCGCACAGCCCGGCGGATCACCGCGAATCTCTCCGAACGCCTCGACGCCGCCAGCCGGTTCGAGCTCGGCGTGGCGGCGGCGAAACGCGGCTGGGTCTGAAAGCCCTTAGTTCACACGGTTTTCAGGGCGCCGAGGAGTTTGGTGAGGGACTCCCGGGCGTCGCCGAAGAGCAGGGTGGTCTTCGGGTCGTAGAGGAGCTCGTTCTCGATGCCGGCGAAGCCCGGGCGCATGGAGCGCTTCAGGAAGATGACTCGCTGCGCCTCGTCGGCGTTCAGGATCGGCATGCCGTAGATGGGCGCGCTCGGCGTCGTCCGGGCGGCCGGGTTCACGACATCGTTGGCGCCGACAACCAGTACGACGTCCGTCGTCTTGAAGTCGCCGTTGATGTCGTCCATCTCGCGAAGCTGCTCGTACGGGACCTGGGCCTCGGCGAGCAGCACGTTCATGTGGCCGGGCATGCGGCCCGCGACCGGGTGGATCGCGTAGTCGACCTTCACGCCGCGGCTCTGCAACTCGTCGACCAGGTCGCGCAGCGTGTGCTGGGCCTGGGCGACCGCGAGGCCGTAGCCGGGAACGATGATGACCCGGTTGGCGTACCCGAGCAGGATCGCGACATCCTCCGGGCCACCGGAGATCACCGGCCGCTCGGACGCCGTACCGCCACCGAGCGTCGATCCACCGCGAACCGCGCCGAAGAGGATGTTGAAGACGGAGCGGCCCATCGCGTCGGCCATCAGCTTGGTCAGCAACGTACCCGCCGCGCCGACCAGGGTGCCCGCGATCAGCAGCAGCGTGTTGCCGAGCACGTAACCGCCGGCGGCCACGGTCAGGCCGGTGAACGCGTTCAGCAGCGAGATGACGATCGGTACGTCGGCCCCGCCCACCGGCAGCACCAGCATCACACCGATCGCGAGACCGACCAGGCAGAGCAGTACGCCGACCCACACGCGCGGGTCCGAGACCAGCCAGACCGACAGCGCGATGCCACCCAGGATCGACGCGATGAAGAGCACCGGCAGACCGGGGAACGTCACCGGCCGCGTGGTCATCAGCTCCTGCAGCTTGGCGAACGTCACCACCGAGCCCGAGAAACTGATCGCCCCGACCAGCACGGTGAACGCGGTCGCGATCGCGGCGATGGTCTCACCGTCGCGTACCTCGCCGAGCTCCATCAGTGCGACCAGCGCGGCCGCGCCACCGCCGACACCGTTGAACAAGGCAACGAGCTGCGGCATGTGCGTCATCTGCACCCGCCGCGACCCGATCACACCGCCGATCGTGCCGATCACCAGCGCGATCAGGATCGGCGCCAGGTGGTCCGGCTTGTACGCCGCGAACGTGATGATCACCGCGAGTACCGCACCGGCGGCACCGAGCAGGTTGCCGGTCCGGGCGCTGCGTGGCGACGACAATGCCTTCAGCGCGACGATGAAACAGACCGCGGCAACCAGATAGCCGATCTGGGCCCAGGTGGGGATCACTTGTGCAGCTCCTTCTTGCGAGCCCCCGGACCTTTGAACATCTCGAGCATCCGGTCGGTGACGACGAAGCCGCCGACCATGTTGACCGTTGCCAGTACGACGGCCAGCAGTCCGACGATCACCACCAGCGTCGACTCGGCCTGGCCGGTGACGATGATGGCGCCGACCAGGATGACGCCGTGGATCGCGTTCGCGCCGGACATCAGCGGGGTGTGCAGGGTCGAGGAGACCTTGCTGATCACCTCCACGCCGACGAATGCCGCCAGTACGAAGATCGTCAGCAGCGCGATGGACTCGCTCACGGGGCCTGTCCTTCCAGAAGTTCGCGGGTGGGCTCGTGGAGGACGCTGCCGTCGTGGGTGACGCAGCAGCCGCGGACGATCTCGTCGTTGAAGTCCGGGTCGAAGGCCGCGTTGCGGGTCATCAGCCGGATCAGGTTGGTGATGTTCTGGCCGTAGAGCCGGCTGGCCGGTCCGGCCATCTGGCTCGCGACGTTCGCGCCACCCCAGACCAGCGCGCTGCCGATGGTCAACTCGGTGCCGGCCACGGATCCCTCGACGTTGCCGCCCTGCTCGGAAGCGAGGTCGACGACGACCGATCCGGGCTTCATCTGCTCGACCATGGACCGCGACACCAGCATCGGCGCGGACCGGCCGGGTACGGCGGCTGTCGTGATCAGGGCGTCCGCGGCGGCGATGTACGGCGTGAGCAGCTCACGCTGGAGCTGGGAGCGTTCGGGCGTCATCTCCCGGGCGTATCCACCAGGACCGTCCAGCGTGCCGAGCTCGAGCTCGATCGGTACGGCGCCCATCGACGCGATCTCCTCGGCTGCCGCCGTACGGACGTCGTACGCCTTGACGACCGCGCCGAGGCGCTTGCAGGTCGCGATCGCCTGTAGTCCGGCCACGCCGGCGCCGAGGACGACGACCTGGGCCGGCGGGACGGTGCCGGCCGCGGTCATGTTCAGCGGGAAGAACCGTGGCAGCCGTTCGGCCGCGACAATCGCGGCGCGGTAGCCGGCGACCAGGGCCTGGGAGGAGAGCGCGTCCATCGACTGGGCCCGGGAGATCCGCGGGATCAGCTCCATCGCGAAAGCGGTCAGCTTGGCGCGGGTTGCGGTCCGGACCGCATCCGGCGGATTGGTCGGCAGGAACGACATCAGCGCCGTACCGGCGTGCAACCGCTGCAGGCGCTCGCGCTCGAGCGGCTGCACCGACGCCACGATCGTGGCCGCGTGGTCGGCACCCCAGGCCACCTCGGCACCGGCGTCGCGGTACTGGTCGTCGGAGAACAAGGCCCGCTCGCCCGCGGCCGGCTCGACCGCCACGTCATAACCGAGCTCGATGAGTTTCGCGACTTGTTCCGGCACCAGCGCGACCCGGCGCTCGGCCGGTCTGGTCTCCCGTACGACTGCGATCTTCACTCGCCGAAACCTATGCCAAACACTGGGTCGCCGAAAAGCCCGCTGGGCGTCTCGTGATGCTGTTGACGCAGCATCACGAGGCGCCTGCCTGGTCGGCCAGGTTCTGAAGCAGCAACGCCTCGGCCAGGCAGACCTTGGTGAACTCGGCGAGGTGCAGACCCTCGTCGATTCCGTGTGCGCGGGTATCCGGATCCTCGACGCCTGTGACCAGGATCGAGGCCTGCGGGAAGGTCTGCTGGAACTCGGCGATGAACGGGATCGAGCCGCCCATCCCCATGTCGATCGGCTCGACGCCCCACGCCGTCTCGAAAGCGGACCGGGCCGCTTCGTACCCGGCGCCGCGGGCATTCACGCTGCACGGCTGGCCGGTCTGGCCTTCGATCACGGTGACCTGGGCACCCCACGGCGCGTGGTTCTCCAGGTGCGCCTTCAGCGCCGCGCTCGCCTTGATCGCGTCGTCGCCCGGCGCGACCCGCAGGCTCACCTTCGCCCGCACGACCGGTACGAGCGTGTTGCTCGCCTCGGCCACCGTCGGCGCATCGATACCCAGTACGGCGATCGCCGGACGGGTCCACAGGCGATCGACGAGGGTGCCCGACCCGGTCAGCCGGACGGAGTCCAGGACACTCGACTCGGCCCGCAGCCGGTCCTCCGGGTACACGACATCCGCCGCCCGGGAAGCGTGCAGTCCGTCCACCGCAACGTCGCCCTTGTCGTCGTGCAGGGTGGCGAGCAGGCGGCACATCGTGGTCAGTGCGTCCGGGATCGGCCCGCCGAACAGACCGGAGTGGACCGCGTGATCCAGCGTCCGCACCTCGACGTACGACTCGACCAGGCCGCGCAGCGAGACCGTCAGCGCGGGCCGGCCGACGTCCCAGTTGCCGGAGTCGGCGATCACGATCGCGTCGGCGGCGAGCTCGTCGGAGTACTCGTCCAGCAGTTGCAGCAGGGTCGGCGAGCCGATCTCCTCCTCGCCCTCGACGAACACGGTCACGCCGACCGGCAGGTCGTTGCCGAAGGCCCGTACGGCGGCCAGGTGGGCGGCGATACCGGCCTTGTCATCGGCCGCGCCGCGCGCGTACAGACGGTCGCCGCGCTCGGTCGGCTCGAACGGGTCCGAGGTCCACTGCTCGACCGGTCCGGTCGGCTGGACGTCGTGGTGCGCGTACAGCAGCACGGTCGGCTTCCCGGCCGGCGCGGCCTTCTTCGCGATCACCGCGGGCGCACCGTCGCCGGCCCGGACGATCTTCACCGTGAAACCCTCGGCCTCGAACAGCGCCGCGGTCGCTTCGGCAGAACGCTGGACGTCGGCCGCGCGGGCCGGTTCGTAGCTGACCGAAGGGATCCGGATGAGGTCCTCGAGGTCAGCACGCACACTGGGCAGAACGCGGTCGATCGCCGCGGACAGATCGGTCATGCGCCTACCGTACGGCGTCCGTTCGCCGGCCCGCCGCCCGGAACCCGCGCGCGTAGCTCAAGGCGTGTACTTCGCCGACTTCGCCACGTCCTCGCGGGTGGTGGCGTTGTCGTCCCGCACCTGGACCCGCAGCACCTTGCCGTCCATCAGCTTGTACCGCTCGAGCACCGACGGCCCCTTGCAGCTGAACCGGAACGACACCTCACTGACCTCGGTGGTCTGGGGTGGGTCGACCGAGGCGGGATCGCAGTCGGGCGGTGGCGTGGCGGTCTTCGGCAGCGTCTGCCCGTCCTGGATCCCCACGAAGACGCCTTCCGTGGAGCTGTTGCCCTGCCACGCGGCCGTGTTCGTGCTCACCACCATGGACTTGTTGGCGTCGACCGCCTTCTGCTCCCACGACCGCGGGACCTCCACGGACAGCGGCCCGGTCCCGACCTTCACCGGACGGCTCAGGACGTATTCGTACCCGCCGTACCCTCCGCCCGCAGCCAGGACGACGGCCGCGAGTACGGCGATCCACCGGGAGCGGCCGGACCGTTTCGCCGGGGTCGCGACCGTCTGCTCGCCCGAGGTCGGCGTCGGCGTGCTCGCAGCTGCCAGAGCCGTGGCCTGGTCGACCGGGACCGCGGTTGCCGGTGTGGGCATCGCGGCGGCCGGCACCAGCGCATGCGGCACCTCGCCGGTGTTGTGGGCCTCCCGCAACGCATTGAGGAAGCTGTCGAGGTCCGGCCAGCGCTTGTCCCGGTCCGGCTCGAGAGCACGGCGTACGACGACATCGATCGCGTCCGGCACGTCCTCGCGCAGCGTGGTCATCGACGGCGGTGGTGCCTCGATCTGCATGACGGCACCGAGGCTGGCCACGCCATGGGGTGCCTGTCCGGTGAAGGCGGCGTACGCGACGGCTCCCAGCGAGTAGAGGTCCGCACGGTGGTCCAGGCGCTCCCCCATCACCTGCTCGGGAGCGACGTACGCCGGGGTGCCGCCAGGCATCGTGATCCGGGAGACCTCGGCCAGCGCCTTGCCCAGACCGAGGTCGGACAGCATCGCGCGGTCGCCGGACGGGTCGGAGCGGAACAGCACGTTGGCCGGCTTCACGTCCCGATGCAGAACGCCACGGGCATGCAGGTGCTTGAGGCCACGGCCGACCTGGGTGATGACCCGGACGACCTCGGCGAACTCGAGCGGCCCGGCCTTGATCCGGTCCGCGAGCGTCCCACCATCGGCGTACGTGAGCACCATGAACGGACGGCCGTCGTCGGCCTCACCGATGTCGTGGACGCCCACGACGTACAGCGAATCGACCTTGCGCAGGAACCGGCCCTCGGCCAGGAACCGGCGGCGTACGTCGTCGTCCTCGATCCAGTTGTCGGACAGGATCTTGACCGCGACCTCGGCGTCCAGTTGCTCGTCCCGGGCCAGCCAGACGGTCGCGAACCCCCCGGCACCCACCCGGCGGACCAGGGAGTACCGGCCGATCCGCGGTGGCTGGTCCATGGCGCAATTATGCTCGATTCCTCCTGCGACCCGTTCGCTGGAGCGAACAAAAGGGTGTTTCCGGGCGTCATCATCGGTGCTGGAGACGTTAGGAGCGCGCTGATGCGGCAGAAGAACGGGCGGCTGATCGCCCTCATCGCAGCGGTCGCCGTGGCCGCCATAGCCATCGGCGCCGCCCTCGCCTACCGGCAAGGACCGAGCACCTTGACGGCCGACGCGGCCCCGCTGTCCGGCACCCCGTCGCCGTCGCCGACCCCGGCTCCATCGACCGTCAAGCCTTCGACCACCCCGAAGTCGACGCCGTCGGCGACTCCTCCGATGACGCCGACCACGAAGCCGTCCCAGGCGCCCACCAAGGGCGGCAAGTCAGAGGTCAAGCTGACCAAGCTCGCCGACGGACGGGTGCCGCAGGTCCCCTACCTGACCGGCCGGACGGTCCGTGGCGGCGCCGGGCAGGACCTCAAGATCCCGGGCAGCCAGAACATCCAGGCGGTCGCCCGGATGGGCCAGTCGGTCCTCGCGATCCTGAGCGGGACCGACAACACCACTGAGATGCTGACCATCGGCTCGGACGGCAAGGTCCTGCGGAAGACGCCGAACATCACCGGCCTCGTCAGCACCGAGGACGGGATGGCGGCCGCCTACAACACGAGCCTGTACTCCGACCTCGGTGAGCAGTCGGCCGGCACCACGATCTACGCAGAGCAGCAGCAGGTGCAGAAGCTCAACATGCCGGACGTCTGGAACACGACGCTGATCGGCTACGTCAACGGGAAGGTCTACTTCCACGCGTCGGCCAAGGAGGCCGACAACACCTGGACCTTGTACGAGTGGATCCCGGGCGAGTCCAAGGCGACCGCGCTCAAGAACGTGCCGAAGCCCACCGCCGTCTCCGGTGACGCCTCGATCGCCGCGTCACTGACCACCCTGAACGACTACAACAGCTGCACGAGCGTGCTCGCGGTTGCGAGCGGCAAGCGGCTCTGGAAGACCTGTGAGTACCAGGTCGACAGCTTCACCCGGGACGGCGGCACCGCGATCGCGGGTCCGTTCTACCGCGACGGGTACGGCGACGGCCTCGCCGCGGCCCTGGACGCGAAGACCGGCAATCTCCTGCACGAGTGGACCGGAGTGTTCCGGCAGGCGGTCGCCGAGGACGACCAGCACCTGCTACTGCTCGCCGATACCGGTGAGGAGACGCCCGCCTCGATCATCCGCTGCACGATCGCCACCGGCGCCTGCGAGCGGGCTACGCCGCTGGCCAAGGGCACGCTGCTGCTCGGTTCCTGACGTGAGAAGCAAGAACGGGAAACTGATCGCGATCGTCGCGGCCGTGGCCGTCGCGGCGGTCACCAGTGGCGCGACACTCGCCTACCAGCAAGGCCCGGTGGACAGGACGACCGCCAGGGCCCTCCCACTGAGCAGCACCCCCACTGCACGACCGCCTTCCAACACCCCGCAGCCCACACCGACCCCGACAGCCACGCCGTCGACCACCCCGCCCACTACGCCGCCCACTGGACCGATCGCTCTCGAGGTGGCCAAGCTGCCGATGGGTGGCGATCCCCAGCTGACGTACCGCTTCGATCGCGCCGTCCTCGGCGGTGCCGGCCCGGACGAGAAGATCCCCGGCAGCGAAACCGTCGGGGACGTCGTCCGCTTCGGCGATGGTGTGCTGGCAAACGTCACGTCCGACGACGGGAAGAGCGAGCTCCTCAGACTCGATTCCCACAGTGTGGTGTCGCGTCGTACGCGCGACATCTGGACCGTGACCGCCACCGCTGACGGGTCGGCTGCGGCGTACGCGGACAACCCGCCGTTGATCGGCGGACAGATGTCGTACGGCGCCACGCTGTACTCCGAACGCGGTGGGTCCGTGCGATCCGTGCTGCTGAAGGATGTGCGGAGCATCCAGTTGATGGCGTACACGAACGGCAAGGTCTACTACCGGGCCTCGGTCCGGGGGTCGGAGAAGACCTTCAGGCTCTACACGTGGACGCCGGGCGCCCCGAAGGGCGTTCTGCTGAAGAACGTGCCCTCCGGCCCACTGGCCGTGTCGCGCGACGGCCGGCTGGCGTCGTCGCTGCCGGCGAACGATTCGAACTGCGGCACGGTCGTCGAGATTGCCACCGGCAAGAAGCTCTACCGCACGTGCGACTACGCCGTGACCGGATTCACCCCGGACGGATCGGTCGCCATCGCCGCGCCGGTCGTCGACGGTTGCAGCAACATCGTGACGGCGCTGAACGCGCGGACCGGCGCTGTCCTCCGGCAGTGGAGCGGGTGCTTCTACAAGACCGCCGCCGAGGACAACCAGCACCTCTTGCTGATCGCGGTGGTCTCCGGTGGCGGGCAGGCGCCGGTCACGAAGAGCGCGATCGTCCGCTGTGCCATCGACACCGGCACGTGTGAACGGGCAACCGACATCACCACCGCAGAGCTGGTCGACTTCGCCCACTGATCTGCTCTGAGCAGATAGCCCTGTGTTTGCAGGGGTTTCGCGGCAGACTGCGGGGATGACGACGGTTGCGGTGCTGGCTGATGTGCATGGGGTGCTGCCTGCGTTGGAGGCGGTGCTGGCGGAGGACGACGTACGCACGGCTGATGTGATCCTGCTGGCGGGGGACATTGCCAGTGGGCCGCAGCCGGTGGAGACGCTGGATGTGCTGACGGCGTTGGGCGACCGGGTGGTGTGGGTGCGGGGGAACGCGGACCGGGAGCTCGTGGAGATGGCTCGCGGGAAGTTCGCGGGCGAGGCACCGGATGCGGTGAGCCCTTGGGCGGCTGGAGAGTTGCGGGCGGACCAGGTGGAGTTGCTGGCCGGACTACCCACCACGGTGACGATTGGGGACGTGCTGTTCTGCCACGCCACCCCGCGGGACGACGAGGAGATGGTCCTCGTCGACAGTCCGATCGCCCGGTGGGCCGAGGTATTCAGTGGGCTGCCGGACGAGGTCAGGACGGTCGTCTGCGGTCACACGCACATGCCGTTCGCACGACAGGTCGACCGGCGGCTCGTGGTGAACGCTGGCAGTGTGGGCATGCCGTACGGCGCTCCCGGCCCGAGCTGGGCTCTCCTGAGCTCCGATGGCGTGCAACTGCGCAGGGCGCCCCTGGACAGCATCAAGGCCGCCGAGCGGATCGTCACCGAGTCCACCTACCCCGGCCGGGAGGGCTGGGTAGCGGAGTACCTGCTGACCAACTACTCCGACACGGAGGCCCTGGAAGCGTTCAGACCGCGCGCCGAAGGCTGAGCGGTTACCGTCGTGGGGTGTTCGCGCGGCGGCGGAAGCATTTTGGGACTCCAGCTGACAAGGCGACGTATGCGACCCTGCATACCGCCTCGTTAGCCTCTCCCTACCTGCGTGAGGGCCTGACCCCCGCAGCGGCCGGCCGAGCGAGCCGCCACCTCAGGGACCTCCTCGGTACGGCGGCCATCGCCATCTGCGACTCCTCCGGCGTACTGGCGTGGGACGGCGTCGGCGGACCCTACGAGAGCAACCACCGCCGGGACGCCAAGGACATCGCGGCCATGACCCTCCGCTCGGGACGTACGGCGGTCCTGGGCGCACACGATGTGGCCTGTGGCGACCCGCAATGCCCGATCCGGGCTGCTGTGGTCGCGCCGATCGTCACAGAGGAGCGCGTGGTCGCCGTACTGGTCGCGTATAGCCCCAGAACCTCCGCTGCACTGGTCAGAGCCACCGAAGAGGTCGCCCGCTGGGTGTCCGGCCAGGTAGAGCTGGCCGAGCTCAACAAGGAGCGCACCCGGGCCATGGAGGCCGAGTTGCGGGCACTGCGGGCGCAGATCAGCCCGCACTTCATCTACAACGCCCTGGCCGCGATCGCGTCGTTCGTGCGCACGGATCCGGAGCGAGCGCGGGAACTGCTGCTGGAGTTCGCCGACTTCTCCCGCTACGCGCTGCGGCGCGGTGGCGAATTCACCACGCTGTCGGACGAACTGCGCAACGTGGAGCGCTATCTGGTCCTGGAGCAGGCCCGGTTCGGCGACCGGCTCAAGGTGTCGCTGCTGATCGCCCCCGAGGTGCTGCCGGTGGTCATCCCGTTCCTCGTCGTCCAGCCGCTGGTGGAGAACGCCGTACGGCATGGGCTCGAAGGCACCACCGGGGTCGGGCGGATCACGATCCGGGCCCGGGACCAGATCAGCGAGGCGGAGATCAGCGTCGAGGACGACGGGTCCGGGAGCGACCCCGAGGTGATCCGGGCGGCCCTGTCCGGCGAGTCCGGCAGCGACTCGGTCGGCCTCGGCAACGTGGACGCGCGGCTGCGGCAGGTGTACGGCGACGCGTACGGGCTGGTCGTGGAAACCGCGGTGGACGCGGGCACGAAGGTGACTTTCCGGGTGCCCAAATACTCCTCAGGAGTGCATGCCTCGCCGTAGTGTTCGCCCCATGGCCGACACTCCGCTGCGCGCGCTGGTCGCGGACGACGAGGAGCCCGCCCTGGCCGAACTCGTCTACCTGCTGACCGAGGACCCTCGGATCGGCCCGATCCGGACCGCGTCGAACGGACCGGAAGCACTCAAAATCCTGCAGGGTTCGGACATCGACGTGGTGTTCTGCGATATCAAGATGCCCGGGCTGGACGGCATCGACCTGGCCAGGGTGCTCTCCAAGTTCCGCCAACCCCGGCCGCAGATCGTCTTCGTCACGGCGTATGACGAGCACGCGGTGGAGGCGTTCAACGTCGAGGCGGTCGACTACGTGATGAAGCCGGTCCGCGCCGAGCGGCTGGCTGCTGCGATTCGCCGGGTAATCATGACCGGAGCGCCGGTCCCAGCGCCGCCACCCGAGGACACCGATGAACTGATCCCGGTCGAGCTCGCTGGCATCACCCGACGGGTCAAGCGTTCCACGGTCCGGTACGTCGAGGCCCAAGGCGACTACGCCCGCCTCCACACCGGCCAGAACTCACACCTGGTCCGGATCCCGCTCAGCACCCTCGAGGAACGCTGGCGCGATGCCGGCTTCACCAGGATCCATCGCAGCACGCTGGTCGCGCTCGCCCACGTGGACGAGATGCGCGTCGACGGCGGCCGGTGCGCGGTCCGGGTCGGGGGCGACTGGCTACCGGTCAGCCGGCGCCATACCCGCGAGCTTCGCGATCTCCTGGTCCGATCCACGTCCCTGCGCGGATGACGTGAGTACGCCGGAAAGTTCGCGGAGGGTCCGGGTCACGAGCCCCCGGACCAGCGCGGCCCGGCGCCCGATCATCCCCACCGGTACGCGCGAGATCGACGAGCAGACCCGGCTCGGTGAGGTCTACATGCACTCGCTGATCCAGTCCCAGCTGCGACTCACGCTGGCCGTCATCGGCGGCGTACTCCTGGTCCTCGGCAGCATCCCGCTGCTGTTCTGGCTGGTCCCACCGACCCGCACGTTCGCCATCCTCGGCCTGCCGCTGCCCTGGGTCATCCTCGGCATCGTCGTCTATCCCGTGGTTTACGTTGCCGCGCGCATCTATGTCCGCAACGCCGAGCGGATCGAAACCGAGTTCACCGAGTTCGTCGGCAGGCAGTAGATGTCCGCGGCAATGAGTCTGACGGGCATCGGGTTGGTGATCGTGGCAACGATCGGGATCGGGTTGTTCGGGCTGCGGATCTCGCGGACCACGAGTGACTTCTACGTCGCCAGCCGGGCGATCACCCCACGCTGGAACGCGTCTGCGATCAGCGGCGAATACTTGTCGGCGGCATCGTTCCTCGGCGTCGCCGGTCTGGTGCTGGTGAACGGCGCGGACATGCTCTGGTTCTCGGTCGGCTACACCGTCGGCTATCTGATGCTGCTCGTACTGGTCGCCGCCCCGCTGCGCCGGTCCGGTGCGTACACGCTGCCCGACTTCGCCGAGACCCGGTTCGAGTCCGCGACGGTCCGCCGGATCTGCTCCGGCCTGGTCGTCGGCATCGGCACGCTCTACCTGCTTCCCCAACTGCACGGCGCCGGACTGGCGGTGCAAACGGTCACCGGCGCACCACCGCACTTCGGCGCCGCGGTCGTCGCGGTGATCGTGGTGATCAACGTCGCTGCGGGTGGCATGCGTTCGATCACCTTCGTGCAGGCCTTCCAGTACTGGCTGAAGCTGACCGCACTGGCCACGCCGATCTTCGTGATCCTGGTCGTCTGGAACCACCCGGCCGACGTCCTCGATTCCCTGCACGGCGCAGCGGCCACATGGGCCGAGCCGCTGTCCAGGGCCGGCGGTCGCGACCATCCGCTGTACGCGACCTATTCGTTGCTCTTAGCCCTTTGTTTCGGGACGATGGGCCTTCCGCACGTACTCGTCCGCTTCTACACGAACCCGGACGGCCGCGCGGCCCGGCGTACGACGGTCGTCGTACTGGCGCTGCTCGGCCTCTTCTACCTCTTCCCACCCATGTACGCCGTCCTGGGCCGGACGTTCGCGCCCGACCTGGTGAGCAGTGGCGCGGACACCGTCGTACTCGAGCTGCCGAGCCGCGTTCTCCCTGGTACAGCAGGGGATGTGCTGGGTGCGCTGGTCGCGGCCGGGGCGTTCGCGGCGTTCCTGTCGACGTCGTCGGGACTGACGGTCGCGATCGCCGGTGTGATCGATCAGGACCTGTTGCGGAGCCGGCTGCATCGGTGGACCGGTGGGGACTACGTGGCCGTGAACAGCTTCCGGATCGCGGCTCTGCTCGCGATGACCGTGCCTTACCTGGCATTCACCGCGACCGGTGCGCTGAGCCTCGCGGACACCGTGGGACTGGCGTTCGCGGTGGCGTCGTCGACGTTCTGTCCCCTGCTGGTGCTGGGGATCTGGTGGCGACGGATGTCGACGACCGGGGCCGCGGCCGGGCTGGTGGTCGGGGGGATCGCGGCGAGTGCGGCGGCGCTGGTGAACGTGATCGGCGCGCCGTCGGGCGGCTGGCCACGGGCGCTGGTCGGCCAGCCGGCCGCGTGGACGATGCCGCTCGCGTTCCTTACCGTGATCGTCGTCTCCAAGCTCACCCCCGACCGCATCCCGGCCGGCACCGCCCGCAGCATGGTCCGCCTGCACACCCCGGAAGCCGTCGACGTGGATCGCGGACCCGGACCCGCAGCACTCACCAACCGCCCAGCCGGCACCTCGCCACCGCGTCGCCACGCCTAGCGCCCGACCTGCACGGGAGGTTGGTGAGTGGTGGCGGTCCGCCGCTCGTCGTGCCGTTCCTACCGCTCGTCGCAGCGGAGTGATCCACCGGACGACTGGTGTGGTCCGCTGAGCGCTCGATGCGTGTGGGTGCTGTTAGCGGAGCGTGACCGGGGCCACAGTACGGACCAGCAGCAGCCCCTGCCCGGCCTCTACCGCCCGGCTTGAAATCCTTGTTTGGAGGTCACGCGATGAGCGATACGCGCGAGCCTGATCTGACGACGTACCGCGATGTCCAGTTGTCACCGGACTTCTCCGAGTTACGTCGCCGGTTCCGGAACTTCGTCTTCCCGATGACCGGACTGTTCCTGGTCTGGTACTTCGTCTACGTCCTACTGGCCGACTATGCGCACGGCTTCATGTCACACAAGGTCGGCGGCAACATCACCGTCGCCCTGTTGTTCGGGCTCGGCCAGTTCGTGTCGACGTTCGCCATCACGCTGATCTACGTCCGCTGGGCCGACCGCCGGCTCGACCCCGACGCCAAGAAGCTGCGCGACCAGATCGAGGGAGCCGACCAGTGACCGCCCCACTGATGTTGCCGCTGGCAACCGATATCGGCAACCCGACCGTCAACATCATCATCTTCGCGCTGTTCGTCCTCGTCACCCTCGGCATCGTCTTCCGGGCGTCGAGGAACAACAAGACCGCGGCCGACTTCTACGCCGGCGGCCGGTCGTTCACCGGCCCGCAGAACGGCATCGCGATCTCCGGCGACTACCTGTCCGCCGCGTCGTTCCTCGGCATCGCCGGCGCGATCGCCCTGAACGGGTACGACGGCTTCCTGTACTCGATCGGCTTCCTGGTGGCCTGGCTGGTCGCCCTGTTGCTGGTCGCGGAACTGCTCCGGAACACCGGCCGGTTCACGATGGCCGACGTACTCTCGTTCCGGCTCAAGCAGCGTCCGGTCCGGATGGCGGCCGCGATCTCCACGCTCGTCGTCTGCTTCTTCTACCTGCTGGCGCAGATGGCCGGCGCGGGCGGCCTGGTCGCACTGCTGCTCGGCGTCAACGGCCGGACCGGTCAGGGCCTCGTCATCGCCGTCGTCGGCATCCTGATGATCACCTACGTCCTGGTCGGTGGCATGAAGGGCACCACCTGGGTGCAGATCGTCAAGGCCGCGCTGCTCGTCGTCGGCGCCGGTCTGATGACGGTCTGGGTGCTCGCGAAGTACTCGTTCAACCTGTCCGGCCTGATGGGCGCGGCGGTCGACAAGAGCCCGGCAGCCGGCGAGAAGCTGCTGAGCCCGGGCCTGCAGTACGGCGTCACCGGCGTCACCAAGCTGGACTTCATCTCGCTGGCCCTCGCGCTCGTACTCGGCACCGCGGGTCTGCCGCACGTGTTGATGCGCTTCTACACCGTGCCGGACTCCAAGGAAGCCCGCCGCAGCGTCAGCTGGGCGATCTGGATCATCGGCATCTTCTACCTGTTCACGCTGGTGCTCGGGTACGGCGCCGCCGCGATCGTCGGCCCGGACCGGATCAAGGCCGCACCCGGTAAGGCCAACTCGGCCGCTCCACTGCTCGCCTTCGAACTCGGCGGCGAGGTCCTGCTCGGCGTCATCTCCGCGGTCGCCTTCGCCACCATCCTGGCGGTCGTGGCCGGCCTGACGATCACCGCGAGTACGTCGTTCGCCCACGACATCTACGGCTCGATCATCAAGAAGGGCCAGATCAGCGGCGTCGGCGAGGTCCGGGTGGCCCGGTACACCGCGGTCGTGATCGGCATCGTCGCGATCGTCGGCGGCATCTTCGCGAACGGGCAGAACGTCGCCTTCCTGGTGGCGCTGGCCTTCGCGGTCGCCGCGAGTGCGAACCTGCCGACGATCCTGTACTCGTTGTTCTGGCGGCGCTTCAACACCCGCGGCGCACTCTGGAGCATCTACGGCGGTCTGGGCTCGGCGATCATCCTGATCGCGTTCAGCCCGGTCGTCTCCGGCAAGGTCGACGCCAAGACCCACGCCAGCCTGTCGATGATCACCGACACCGGTATCGACTTCCACTTGTTCCCGCTGGACAACCCGGGCATCGTCTCGATCCCGCTCGCGTTCGTCCTCGGCTGGCTCGGCACCATCACCAGCAAGGAGCCGGTCGACGTCGACAAGTTCGCCGAGATGGAGGTCCGCTCCCTGACCGGTGCGGGCGCCGAGAAGGCGGTGCAGCACTAGGGTGCAGCACTAGCACCAGATACCTGCCAGGCAGGCCCTGCTTACTTCACGCGGACCTGCCTGGCAGCCCTACCCCCGCCCCCGTGACGGACCCGGCTCTTGAAGCCGGGTCCGTTTCGCGTTCAGCCCAGCTTGAGGGCAGGCCACAGCTCGAAGAAGGCGTCCCGGGAGGCCGTGCCGCGGTACTCCTCGGCGGCGTGCAGGCGACCGAAGGTGAACGCGTTGCCGCCGTCCAGATGCACCTGGACCGCGAGTTGGCGCAGCAGATCACGGGCAACGACGCTGTCCTGGTGCTCACCGAGGACCTCCTGCACCCCTTCGGCCCGATCGGCCAGGTCGGACGCCTCACTGTCCAGAACCGGTACGGCGGACTCCGCGGCGTACCGCAGTCGCTTGGAAGCCTTGCGGACCTCGTGCAGCTCGTGGTCCTGTTCGGCGGACGTCTCCGCGTGCTTGGCCCGCTTGACGGCCTTCCGGACCCGCTTCCAGTCGTGCTCGATCAGATCGTGCACCTGCTTCTTCGCCTTGCCGTCGTCGCCGAGCACCGGCGGCTTCACGATCAGCTCGTCGAGCGCGTCCAGCAGACGGAAGTAGCGATCGCTCTCGAGCGCGGCCAGCGCATCCAATCGGCCCTGCTTGTACACACCGCGCAGGTGGTCGTCGATCCGGCCCGCGACGCGGCCCATCACCAGCTCGGTCGGCTGGTCCGCAACCTGGTCGGCGAAGTGTTCCCGCTGGACCTCGGCATCGCGTGCGGCGCCGAGCTCTCCGGCCAGCCACTTCAGCTCGTCCCGGATTTGGTCGCCGACCTCGCGATCCACGACCGGCCGGTACGTCGCCAGCGCGGACCGCAGTCGCCGGGTCGCGACCCGGAACTTGTGGATCGAGTCGGGGAGATCACGCCGTACCTCGGGATCGCGTTCGTGGATGGCGCGCACCTGGGCTCCGGCGTACGCACGGAACAGTTCGGAGGTCCGCGGTTTCGACGGCAGCTCCCACTTGGCTCCGGTCGGGACCCGATCGCCGAGCGCGCGGGCCAGCTTGCTCGGGCCGGCGGCCGGGCGGGCGCCCGCGGAGGTCAGCAGGTCGCCGGCGTCCTCGAGCAGTACGTCGTCGCCCCCGACGAGCTCGACCTCCCACTCCCGCCAGCTCTCCGGCTCCGCACCCTCGACCGTCGCGGTCACATGGTCATCGGCGACCTCGGCGAGGACGTCGCCGTTCGCGTCGAGCAGCTTGTGGACGACGCGGCGGGTGTTCAGCGCGACGACCGGTGCGACCGCGTGGTCCCGGACGTGCACCCGGACCGTTCGGATCACCGCGATCGGGACGGTGCGCGTCGATCGGCCGAGCGGATGGTGGACCTCGAGTCGCTCGCCCGACGAGACCGGGAACTTCACGTGCCAGCCGTCGTCCTCGCCGCCCGTCCGCCGGCGCAAGGTCACCTTGTTCGCAGCCAGGTCCAGACCGGCGGTGTCGTAGTACACCGCTTCCAGGTCGAGCTCGACCGGCTGCGCCACACTCGCAACCCCGGGCAGCTCGTGCAGCGCCGGAAGGATCGTGCTCTCGTCGACGTCGTACTTGGTCTCGATCTCCAGCTGCGCTGTGGGGGGCATGTCCCCTTGTTTACCAGGCGTTCATGAACTGGTCAGCTGAGTGCCCGCAGATCGGCGACGAGCCGTTCCAGATCCCGGTCGGGCACACCGTTGTACGACGTCGTCCGCACCTGCCGGCGCTGGTTGCGATTGAGTCCCCGGCAGATCAGTACGACGAACGCCAGCAGGGTGATCATCTTCGTCCCACCGCCTTGAAGAACGTGTAGTGGAAGGTGCCGCCGGACTCGGCAGCCTTCTCCAGATCGCGGATCCCGGCGGCCCATTCGGTCGGGGTGCGCAGGCCGGCGGCGATGGCGCGGTCGCGGACGGACTCGACCATCGCGATGAACGTCTTCCGGGTGAAGCCGTCGACCAGGTGCGGGAGGGTCTCATCGGCATACACGGTGCAGGGGTGGGTGTGGACGTCGTCGTACCCGGCGTCGGCGAGGAGCGGCTGGAGTCGCCGGCCGATCAGGGAGTCGCCACCGGCTTCGGCTTGAAGGTCGATCAGGCAGTTGATGACGGCCTGCGCGTGTTCGCTGCGCGGGTGGAAGAACGCCGACTCGTGGTCGCCCTCGATCACGGTGATCGTCCCGCCGGGCTTGAGGTGCTGACGGAGGCGGGTGAGCGTCTCGTGCGGGTCGGGCACGTGCTCGAGCACGAAGCAGAGGAAGACGTGATCGAACAGCTCGTCCGGGAGCGCGTGCAGATCGGCCAGCCGCCACTCCACGGTGACGTCTGGAGCGATGGCCGCTACTCGGGCTTTGGCTTGGGTCAATGATTCTTCGGAGATGTCGACGGAGACGAGGTCGATCCCGGGGCTCCGGGTGATCAGCTGGACCGTCTGGGCACCGACTCCGCAGCCTGCTTCGAGGACGCGGCTGCCGGGTGCGTAGTTGGTGCCGCCATGAAGGAGATCGGCCAGCGTCTGCGCCTGGTCGGTCAGCCGGCGCGTCTCCGCCGGGGTGTAGCCGTGTACGTAGTCGGTTCCCATACCTCCACGGTGCCGTCACAATGGTCCTGTGGACAGGTCCAATCAAGACCAAACTGGTAGGTCCAATGGACCGGTAGGTGCCGACTTCCTCCAGCTGAACCCGGCCGAGGCTCCGGCGGGCGGACTGGCGGACTGGCTCACCGAACGCCTCCGCGCCGCGATCTCCGACGGTCGCCTCCCCATCGGCAGCCGCCTCCCCGCCACCCGGGTCCTGGCCGCCGAACTCCACATCTCTCGAGGCGTAGTCACCGAGTCCTACCAACGCCTAACCGAAGACGGCCAACTAGCCGGTCAGGGCCGCGCGGGCACCATCGTCGTCGCCACGCCCACCAGATCCCCCGACCAGTCCACGCGCACCACGGCCCAGGTCCCACGGATTGCCAGGGTTGCCGAGGCACCTGGGTTGGATGTGTTCGACAGTCTGCGGGCGATCCCAGCTCGGATTGACCTCACGCCGGGGGTGCCGGATCTGGCGGCCTTCCCGCGGGCGGCCTGGCTACGAGCTGAGCGGGGAGTGTTGAAGGAACTGGGGTCCGCGGAGTTCGGCTACGGCGACCCGGCCGGGACGCCCACCCTCCGACGCGCCGTCGCCAACTGGCTGGCGCGCAACCGCGGCATCACCGCCAACCCGGACGACCTGATCATCGTCGCCGGCGTCTCTCAAGCGATCGGCCTGGTCGCCCAAGCCCTCACCCAACGCGGCATCGGCGAGATCGCGGTCGAGGACCCGGGCTCACTCGGCTCCCGCCAGCACCTACAGAACTGGGGCCTCAGCACCCGTCCCATCCCGGTCGACGCGAACGGCCTCCGCGTCGACCTCCTCCGCGAATCCAAAGCCCAAGTGGTCATGGCAACTCCGGCCCACCACTTCCCCACCGGCGTCGTACTAGAAGGGGAACGACGCCGCGAGCTGATCCAATGGGCAGCCGACGGCGGCCTGATCCTCGAGGACGACTACGACGCCGAACACCGCTACGACCGCCCGCCGGTCCCCGCCCTGCGCGCCATGCTGGCCGACCAGGTCATCTACGCCGGCAGCGTCTCCAAGCTGCTGGCTCCCTCGCTCCGGATCGGCTGGATGCTCCCACCCCCGCAGTACAAGAACGCGCTCATCCGCCTCAAGCGCCTGGCCGACCTCGGCAACGCCGCCCTGCCCCAGCTGACCCTCGCCCACCTGATGGAATCCGGTGAACTGGAACGCCAGCTCCGCTTCCTCCGCCGCCGCCACCGGACCCGTCGCGACGCCATGGTCGCCGCCATCACCAACTACTTGCCTAAAGCAACCGTTCACGGCGCGGCGGCCGGCCTCCACCTCACCATCACCTTCGACGACACCACCAACGACATCGAACTGGCCGCAACCGCCCTCCAGCAGGGCATCAAGGCCCACCCCCTCTCCTGGCACTGCCAGCTCCCGCACGCCCCCGGCCTCGTCCTCGGCTACGCCGCCCGCACCCCCACCGAAATCACCGAAGCCATCGCCACCATCGCCGACTGCGTACCTAAGAACAGGTAGTAGTCCCCTCCGCCGCTCCACCCCACGCCTGACCGACCGGCCCAGACCCCGAATCAGCCGACTACTACCTGTCCTTAGGTACGTCAGCGGGTGTACAGCGAGGACATTGCCAGGGCGAACTGGGTCATCAGGTCCGGGTTGATTGCCCGCGCCGGCAGCGGAACCAAGTCGACCAGCTTGTCGTCGCCGACCCGGATCGTGGTCCGCCCGGTGGCGGTATCGACGTATCCCTCGTCGCCCAGCGGGATCGGCTGTGAGGTCGACGCCTTCCGGATCGACGTCATCAACGCCTTCGCGTTCGGAGTACGGCGTACCGAGGTCGACAGCACGCTGGCCGGGTTCACCCACCCGCAGACCAGGTCGCCGAGCAGGGTCTGCCCGTCCCGGCGGATCATCGCCGGCGCGCCCATCGCCCTCTCCGCCGCGGACGAACCACGGTCACATTCGGACCGCGTGATCTGCGGCGCCGCCTCAGGCAACCCGGGCGCCTGCCGGACGACTTCCTGCCCGAGTACGACGTACTTCGCCAGCGTCGCCGGCGGTCCACTCACCTTGTACAACCGCCCACCCAGCAGGAACACCACAAACGTGGGCGTGCCGTACCCGCCCTCACCCACCAGGGCAGGCTTGGCCGGCAGACCCTTCGTCGCCGCGTACGCCTTCTGCGTTGCCGCCAACGTCGCCTTAGTTGCCGGAAGCACCGAAATCCCGACCCGCAGGACCGCCCCGTTCGGACTCGCGCTGAGCGCCAACTGACAGACGTCGTACGTCGGCAGCCCGAACTCGGCCGGAATCGGCTTCGGCTGGATCTGCACGACCGGCACGGCCAGCGTCGACTGAACCAACGTTTGATCCATCCGCACACATAACGTGTCCGCGACCTTCGACGTGGCGGGACTGCTGGGCGTCTCCGAGGGAGTGGGGGACGGCGTCTCCGAAGGAGTGCTCACCGAGACCAGCGGCGGAACGTTGGGAGCGTTCTCCTGTCCAGGGCCGCTGCACCCGGCGACGGCCAACAGACCGGCGACGACCATTACCGCTCGGATACGCATGATGACCCGACTCTAACTTGCGGTACGGAGTTCCCTTTCCCGTACCGCGTGTTCGTCGGTACGGGCGTCGTACCGCCAGAACTCACGCAACCACACGGCCGTCCCCATCACCCCGATGACACACAGGGCGCCGCCGCTGACGATCGCCGTCCGGACCCCGGTGAGGTCCGCGACGAGACCCGAGCGCGCCTGTCCGCCCAGCGGGCCGAGGGAGTACCCGAGCATCTCGATCCCCGCCAGCCGGCCACGCATCTCGTCCGGGATCGTCTGGTTCCAGATCACCGACCGGAACAGCACCGACACCATGTCCGCACCCCCGGCGAGGGCGAAGAACCCGATCGCGAACCAGATATTCGGCGCCAGTCCGGCAATTCCGACCGCAGCACCCCAACACATGGTCGCGATGACGACGGCCCGCCCCTGGTGATGCACGTGTTTGGCCCACCCGCTGGTGAGGCTCGCGCACATCGCCCCGATCGCTTCCGCGCTGTAGAGGAGACCGAGCAGTTTCGGTTCCTTCAGGATCTCGGTGGCGAACGCCGGGAACAGCACGATCGGCATCGCCAGGAACATGCCGACCATGTCGACCAGGTACGTCGCGAGCAGGTCCTTCCGGCGGAACGCGTAGACGATCCCGCCGCCGATCGCGCGCAGGCTCGGTGGCGTGCTGTGCTCGCTGGACTTGTACGGGCGAAGTCCGACGTACATCAGCGTCGCCCCGATGATCCCGGTGAGCTCGACCGCGAACGCCCAGGTCACCCCGACCGATCCGACCAGGACCCCGCCCAGCGCGGGGCCGGCGAGTTGACCGATCTGCCCCATCAGCGAGCTGAGCGCGACCGCGGCGGGCAGCTCCGCGTGCTTCACCACCCGCGGGAGCAGAGCCTCCCGCGACGGCCGCTGCAAGGACGTCGCGACCGCGTTCAGGCCGCCGCAGACGTAGATCAGCCAGACCTGGGGGTTGTCGAGCAACGTGTTGCCGAGCATCGCCGCCGAGATCACCACCTGCGCGATTCCGGTGCCGATCAGCATCTTGCGGCGATCCACGTGGTCCGCGAGGGCGCCGCCGTACAGGCCGAACACGACGAGTGGCGCGATCGTCACCAGACCCATCGCACCGACGGCGAAGTTCGATCCGGTCAGTTGGTACAGCTGGTACGGCAGCGCGACGTACCCGACCATGCCGCCGAGGAAGAAGATCGAGCCCGAGATCAGCAGGATGCGGAAATCGCGGGAGGCACGCCACGGAGTCAGATCGACACGAAGCCGGGCCAGCCCCGCGCGGAAACTTGCTGCCACTGGCACATAGTGACATCCCGGTCCCCTCGGGAAGAACCTTTTTGTCCTTACCGTGAGATCGAGTGGTTGCTTGCGGCGCCAATCCTCGCGGGTCCGGAATCGGTCCGGCCCCGATCTGGTGAGAAGACGGAGAAACCAACCGCATGATCTCGATCAAGTCCGTGCGCACCAAGGCGCTCGCCACCCTCGTCGCGGGGGTTGCCGCCGGTGCCACCTTGCTCGTTCCTTCGGCCGCACAAGCATCCGGTACGACGACAACCGCGGCGACGGCGCCGACCGCGCTCAACAACCTGCTGCTGTCCGGCCAGAGCCTCAAGCCCGGACAGTTCCGGCGGTCCGCGAACAACCTCTACACGCTGCGGATGCAGACCGACGGCAACGCCGTACTGATCAAGGGCCGGACCGCGATCTGGGGCACGATGACCAACCGCAAGTCGTCGTCGCTGGTGATGCAGCGCGACGGCAACCTGGTCGTCATCTCCGGCCGGACCGTGGTCTGGGCGAGCAACACCGCCGGCAGCACCGGCGCCAAGCTCGCCGTCCAGGACGACTCCAACCTGGTCCTCTACAACGTCCGCAACAAGGCGGTCTGGACCCGCGCGATGGTCCTCGGCACGCTCGGTCCGAACCGGGCCTTGAAGGCCGGCCAGGCACTGTTCTCCACCAACCGGATCTACCGGCTGATGATGCAGACCGACGGCAACCTGGTGCTGGTGAAGAACGGCAAGACCGCGCTCTGGGGCACGGGCACCGGCAAGAACCCGGGCGCCTGGGTGGTCATGCAGAGCGACGGCAATCTGATCGTCTACACGGCCGCGAACAAGCCGCTGTGGTCCAGCAAGACCGCCATCCGGACCGGTTCGGTCCTGCAGATGCTGAACACCGGCAACGCCGTCATCGTCCATGGCCGCACCACCGTGTGGGCCACCAACACCGCCGGTCGCTGACCCGACCGGCAGCACCAATGAGCCGCGGCATCCTGGGGGTGCCGCGGCTCAGTGCTGTCCGCAGCCTGCCCGCTCTACGTTGCACGGTCTGGGCGAGTAACACAGCCGGTCGTTGATCGTTTGAACTCTGGGCCGCGGTATCCCGGGCGGGGGTGCCGCGGTCCCTTCATGCCAGCGGCAGGTAGGAACTCAGGTCGGTGCGTTCGCCACTCGCGCGCAACTTCCCGCTGAAACGGGCGTCGGCCCACGCGATCCGGCCGAGAGCCAGGTCGATCCAGAGGTCGGGCGGCATCTCCACCACCGCGCCCGGCGTACCACGGGTGTGTCGCGGACCTTCGATGCACTGCACCGCGCCGTACGGCGGAACGCGCACCTCGACCGCGTGTCCGGGAGCCTTCGCGACCAGGCGTTTCAGCAATTCCTTGGTGAGCAGCTTGAGGTCGGCGCGTTCCGCCGTACCGTCGTCATAGCGCTGTAAGGCCTGGTGAAAACCCGGGTCGTGCATGTCCACGACGTGCCAGCGTACGCGGCGGTTTGCGGAGACGCCCCTTTCGTCGGGGATAATCGGCCCGGAGACAGGAAGCGAGGTCGGGATGCTCACGCCCAGGCACCAGGCGCTGCTGATGACGCTGGCGGGAATGACCGTCGGCGTAGCCGTGTTCGGCGGGGTCCTCGCCTTCAACGGCAATCCGCTGGCTGGTGACGACACGCCCGCCGCGGTGAACAGTCAACCGACGCCGAGTACGTCGGTGCGAGGCGACGGGCTCCAACCTGACTCCTTGCAGTACACCCTGCAGACCTTCGGTACCGCGAAGGATCCGGTCGCAGCTGAGGTCCCGACCGGGTGGAAGAGCTCGCAGGACGGCACGCGACCGCGGTTCTCGGACCCGACCGGCGTCTGGCAGATCCGGTTCGACACGCGAGGGAGCAAGAAGAGCCCGGATCAGCTCGTCGACGAGCGGTTCCGCAGCATCGACGAGCGCGATCTCAAGCTGATCAGCCGCGACAACGGCACCCTCGTCTACACGTACACCGACAAGGCGCGTGGACCGCGAATGGGCCTGTCCCGCTGGGTCTCCGCGGACAGCGGTGAGACGTCCGCGGTCGAGATCACCGTCGGCGGCCGCCCCCAGGACGAGGCCGCCCTCCGCGCGATCCTCCAACACGCCACCGACAGCCTGCAGCTCCCGCCGTCAGCCGGCGATACGCGACCCAACTAGCACTTGATGTCGGCGGTTGGGGCCGAACCGGTGAGCAGGAAGTTCTCGACGGTGCCGTCGACGCAGGCGTTGCCCGCTTTGTAGCCGGTGTGGCCGTCGCCGTCGCGGGTGACCAGGACACCGTTTTCCAACTGGTGCGCGAGTCCGACGGCCCACGCGTACGGCGTGGCCGGGTCGCGGGTGGTGCCGACGACCAGGATCGGCTTCGTCCCCGGCGCCTTGATCGCGTGCGGCGTGCCCGCGGCCTTCACCGGCCAGTTCACGCAGCCGATCGACGACCAGAGCATGTACTGCCCGAACCGCGGTGACGCGGCCTCGTACGTCGGCACCTCCGCCTTGATCTGCGCGACCGAGGTGTAGTCGGGCTTGTCCAGGCAGTTCACCGCGATGATCGCTTCGTTGGCGTTGTCGGCGTACCCGGACGGCTTCCGCTCGGTGTACTGGTCCGCGAGGGCCTGCAACCGGGAGCCGTTGCCGGCCAGCCCGTCGAGCACCGCGTCCTCGAGCTGCGGCCAGAACTGCTTCAGGTACAGCGGGAAGATGACCCCCAGGAGCACGATCGCCTGGGTGACCTCGCGCTTGCCGTCGCCGGGCAGCGGCTTCGCGTCGCTGTCCCTGAGCAGCTGGTCGATCTTCCCGAGCACCTCGTCCTTGGTGCTCCCCAGCCGGCAGGACCGCTGCGCGCAGTCCTCGGCGAACGCGTCGAGCGCGGTGTCGAAGCCCTTCGCCTGCGCCATCCCCATCTGCTTCGTGGTCAGCGACGGGTCGACCGCACCGTCGAGCACGAGCCGGCCGACGTTCTTCGGGAAGAGTTCGGCGTACGTCGCACCCAGGTAGGTGCCGTACGAGGCGCCGAAGTAGTTCAGCTGAGCGTCGCCGACGATCCCCCGCAGTACGTCGATGTCCCGGGCCGCGTCCTTGGTCGAGACATGTGGGAGCAGCTCACCGGAGCGTTGTTCACAGCCGTTCGCCATGATCTTCGCTTCGTTGTTCAGGTCCGCGACCTCGGCCTCGTTGTCCGGGCTGCCGTCGGTGGAGATGAACTTGTCCAGCTGGGCCGTGTCCAGGCAGCGCACGGGCGTGGATTCGCCGACACCGCGCGGGTCCCAGCCGATCACGTCGTACTTGCGCAGCAGCGACGCCCCGAACGCGAACCCGGCCGAGGCGGCGTACTCCTGCCCGGAGGCGCCTGGGCCGCCCGGGTTGATGAACAGCGTGCCGATCTTCCCGGACCGGTCCCGGGCGAGCACCTTCCGCGCCCGCAGTTCGATCGTCTGGCCGGTCGGCTTGGAGTAGTCCAGCGGCACGGTGATCGTCGCGCACTGCTGGTTGCTGCCGCAGCGTTCCCAGTCCGGCTGCTGCTGGTAGAACTTCTCCAGCCCGGCCGGAATGGGTCCCACCGGACCCTTGGACGGATTGCCACCCGGCCCGGAGGTCGCCGTACCCCCGTCCGCGTCCTGCGCGCGGCTCGCCACCCCACATCCACTCGCCAGGACCGCCAGAGCGGCGACCAGAACGGTTGTCCTGCGGAATCTCACTGCGGGGTGTCTCCTTCGTCGTGATGCAGACGGCGACGCCGGCGCGGCTTCCGTTTGCGCCGCTCCTCCGTGGTCTCCGCCCCTGCTTCCGTCTCGGCCTCAGCCTCGGGAACCTCAGCCGCTGGGACCTCGGGTTCTGCTGGTACGGCGTCGACCTCGAGCGGTGGTGCGTCCGGGGTCGTCGTGTCGGACGCCTCGTACTGCTGCCGCGGCGAGCACACGTCCGCGCGGCTGCACGCACAGCGCCGGCCGGACGCGGCCAACCGGACCACCACGGTGTCGCTCGGTACGTTGTGCCCGACCACCACTCCATCACCCGCGGGGGTCTCCACCTGGGTCCCGGTCGCCGGCGCCTTCGCGTTGAACTCCTGGTAGAGCGGATGCTCGTACTTGAGGCAGCACATCAGCCGCCCACACGCGCCGGAGATCTTCAGCGGGTTCAAGGGCAGATCCTGGTCCTTCGCCATCCGTACGCTGACCGGCTCGAAGTCCTTCAGGAACGTCGCGCAGCACAGATCCCGCCCACACGGCCCGATCCCGCCCTGCAGCCGGGCCTCGTCCCGCGCGCCGACCTGCCGCAGCTCGATCCGGGCTCGCAGCCCACGGGCCAGATCCCGCACCAGCTCGCGGAAATCCACCCGGTGCGGCGCAGAGAAGTACACGATCACCAGCTGGTCGACATCCGCCCGGCGATCGACGAAATCGATCCCGACCACCTTCATCGGCAACCCGTGCTGCCGGATCGTCCGCTTCGCGATCACCCGCGCGTCGGCACGCCGCTGCCGGTTCTGCTCGTCCCGATCCAGGTCCGCGGCGGTGGCGATGCCCTCACACAGCGGCAGCCCGCCGATCTCCTCGGTGACGTACTGCGGTGCCCACACACACTCTGCCACCTCGGGCCCGTCATCGGTCGGGACCAGCACCTTCTCCCCGACACGCGGACGATGCGGGCCGGGGTCCAGGTAGTACAGCCGCCCATACCGCTCGAACGACACCGCCATCACCATGCCCACCGCGCCAGAGTACTTGCACAACCACCTTCCCGGCGTACTACCTGCGGCTGTTCCTGACGCTTCCGGTGAGGTCTTCGCCGGGTGGGCCGTAGGCGGCGCAGATGACCAGGCGGTCTTCGTCTTCCCAGAGGTCCTGGTCGGGGGTCCACCAGGCCAGGTCCAGTTCGGACTTGTCCATGGTGTTGCCGACGTACTTGGCGAAGTCGCCGGCGCAGCCGGACTTGGCGGCTTTGACGACGTTCTTGTCGCCGGGGTACGGGCCTTCGGGGAGGGTGATGTTCGAGATGATCTCGCCGTCGTGGGCCTGTGGGCAGGGGCGGCGGACCACCTCGCCCTCGTCGTCGCCGTCGTCGAAACACTCGCCGACGGCCAGTGCGTCGACGTCCACCGCGGAACCGGAGGAGGTCGAGCCGGGGCCGGACGAACCGTAGTCGCCCTCGCTGCCGCTGCCGAGCACGATCATGAACGCGATGAGGGCCAGATAGCCGAGCGTGATGAGCGAACCGATCACCAGGCCGGCGATCGCCATCCCCTTGCCGCTTTCCTGGCGCTTGCGGAGCTGCACGAGCGCGGCGATGCCGAGGCCGATCGCCACCGGCGCGCCGAACGGGATCACGAGCCCGCCGAGTCCAGTCGCGAGCGCCGCGGTCGCCAGGCCATTGGTTCCACGGGACTGCCCCGGATACCCGTAGCCATACGCGTACGGCGCCGGCGGCTGACCGTACGGCGCCGGATACTGCGCCGGCCCATACCCCTGCCCATACGGCGGTTGCTGCCCGGGAGGAGCCTGCTGCCCATAAGAAGGCTGCTGCCCGTACGGCGGTTGCTGTCCGGCCGGAGGCTGTTGCGGGGGCGGCGGTTGTTGCCCGGCAGGCTGACCGGGAGCTGCCCACTGAGTGCCTGGCTGCTGGGTCGGCAACTGCTGCGTAGGTTGCTGGGTCGGCAACTGCTGGGTGGCTTCCTCAGGACGGCCGTACGTCGGAAACGGCCGCGTACTGTCCTGCGGCCGGTCTTGTGGCCGGCCCGGGTCCGGGCCGTA
Source organism: Kribbella sp. NPDC051952 (assembly GCF_040680855.1). Classification (NCBI taxonomy): domain Bacteria; kingdom Bacillati; phylum Actinomycetota; class Actinomycetes; order Propionibacteriales; family Kribbellaceae; genus Kribbella; species Kribbella sp. NPDC051952. Next base: position 310,582 of record NZ_JBFAXQ010000003.1, on the reverse strand, counting down.
CGGTGGCTGCGCCATGCTCTCCCCCAACTGGCAACTGACGCCGGTACGACTATCGCTGTGAATCGCGCATGCTACCTGTCAGCTTCATCCCCGGCATCCCGACCAGGCACAGGACGTTGCCATCAGCAACGGCACGATTTTCCAGCACCACGTAGTACATGTCCAGCTCGGATTGCTCGTACGGCTTGCCGACGAAGGTGTTGAACGCGATCGCACACTGCTGGGTCGCGACCGTCCCGGTCTGCTCGGCGGACAGTCCGGTCAGGCTGGCGCGGACCTTCGCGTACGCCTCCCCGGTGTGCGCGACCGAACAGGTCGCGAGCCGGACCGACTTGAGCGCCTGGGCCTCCAGGTCCGCGTCGAAGCACCGCCCGACGTCGACCTGCGAGATCGCGACGGTCCGGCCGATCCCGGCCCGGCGCTCGACGTCGAGGCCGAGGGCGACCGCGACACCGATCGCGATGACCCAGCACAGGCTGACCACCAGAGCGCCGTACGCCAGCGCCTTGCCGCGACCGCCGGTCCGCTTGATCCGGCGCAGGGCGATCCCGGCCAGAACCACGGCGATCGGGACGAGTCCGGGCAGGCTCGTCACCAGCGCGGCCACGGCGTACCGGTCCTGTCGCTGCTGAGCCGGTGTCGGGACGCCGGCCAGCCAGGACTCGGCCGACGGCAGCGAGGGCCGCGCAGGCTGGATCGGTGGGGGCGGCTGGCTCATTCGGGTCCGTTCGGCAATCAATCGTGCCGAGCGATCTGTTTTGCCCGGACACACGGACATCGGACCCGCCGGTCTCGGTGTTACATCGGCTGACCAGTAATCGGACAGCAGTCTCGGAGTGTGACCTACCCCTCGAACAGCCCGATCGTCATCGCCTCGAGCGCGAGCAGGGGCGCGACATTCGTCTCGATCGCTTCGCGACAGGCAGCGATCGCGCCGATACGCCGAATCGTCTGTTCTGGCGTGGTTCTGGCCGCCAATTGCTCGATGTTGCGGTGCAGTTCGGCGTTGATCAGTTCGGTGCCGGCCTTGGTCTGCACGACCATCACATCCCGGTACAGCGCCATCAGATCAACCAGTGACCGGTCCAGCACGTCGCGTTCCCACCGCTTGGCGCGCGCCTTCTGCTGATCCTCGAGCTCCTTCAACGCGGCGTTCGCCTCGCGTGGCTTGGCGCCCTTGGTCCCGACACCGAGCGCCTGCTCGAGGGCGAGCCGCTCTTTCTCGTCGACCTTCTCCGCGCTGGCCTTCGCCTCTTCCTTCGCGGCCTCGACCAACTGCTGCGCTGACTTCAGGCAAGCACCGAGGTCGCGCAAGGCGAACGGAACCTCGAGCACCTTGGTCCGCCGCGCCCGCACTTCCTCGTCCCGTGCCAACGCCCGAGCCCGCCCGATGTGGCCTTGCGCAGCCCGCGCGGCGAATCCGGCCAGCTCCGGATCCACACCCAGCGTGCTGACCAGCATCTGCGCGACCGCGTCCACCGGCGGCGTCCGCAACACCAGCAGCCGGCACCGCGACCGGATCGTCGGTACGACGTCCTCCACCGTCGGCGCGCACAACACCCAGACGGTCCGCGGCGCGGGCTCCTCGATGCTCTTGAGCAGCGCGTCAGCGGCCTGCTCGGTCAAGCGATCCGCGTCCTCGACCACCATCACCTGCCACCGGCCCTGGGTCGGGCTCATCGCGGCCCGGCGAACCAGTTCACGGATCTCGCTGACGCGGATCGACAGCAATTCGGTGCGGATCAAGGAGACATCGGGGTGTGCTCCGCTGAGCGCCGTACGACATTCGTTGCACTCGCCGCAGCCTTGGTTGTTCTTGCACTGCAGAGCCGCTGCGAACGCCCGCCCCGCATTCGACCGGCCCGATCCAGGTGGTCCGGTGATCAGCCAGGCATGCGTCATCCCGGCAACCGCGGCGCCTCGCTCGCCCCGCATCCCGGCCTCGGCGCCCGCCACCGCCTTCGTCAGTACGGCGACAGCCGGCTCCTGCCCGACAAGGTCGTCCCAGACGGTCATCAGTTCACCTTCGGGAGGAGGGGTTGGAGCCGGGCGCGGATCTGCTTGGCGAGATCCTCACGATCCTGGGCCGCGTCGAGGACCAGGTAGTGCTGCGGTTCGGCGGCGGCCAGTTCGAGGAACGCGTTCCGGACCCGCTCGTGGAAGTCGTGTGACTGCGCCTCGATCCGGTCCCGCTCGGCGAAGCGACCGAGGCCGTGCTTCGGCGGCAGGTCGAGCAGGATGGTCAGGTTCGGCCGGAGGTCATCGGTCGCCCAGCGATTCACTCGCTCCACGTCACTCAGGTCCAGGTCCCGTCCGGATCCCTGATATGCCAGCGCGGAGTCGACGTACCGGTCGGTGATGACGACCGCGCCGGCCTTCAGCGCGGGCTTGATCACCGAATCCACGTGCTCGGCCTTGTCGGCGGCGTAGATCAGCGCCTCGGCGCGATGCGAGATGTCGCCGGTGGCCGGGTCCAGGACGATCTCCCGCAGCGTCTTGCCGAGCTCGGTCGCGCCCGGCTCGCGGGTGAGCAGGACCTGCTGCCCCTGCTCCTTGAGCCACTCGACCAGCAACGCGGACTGGGTCGACTTCCCAGCGCCCTCACCACCTTCGAGCGCGATGAACAGGCCGGTCGTCGGATACACGCCGGGTGTCTTGCCGAAACTGCGGCGCAGATCGCGCCAGAACGGGACACCGGGACGATCGTCCATCTGGCGCCAGGCGACCAGACCGATGACTCCGGCCACGATCGCGGCGATGAGCATCGTCATCGAGGCACCGTTGTAGGTGACCGACTTCTCAGCGACCGTGTACGTGTGCCGCCCGATCGCACCGGCCGCGAACGGCGCGATCGCCAGCGTCACAGCAAGAACAGTCCGTACGGCGGATTGCACGAAGGCGAAGGTCCGACCGCGAACCGCGTCCGGCACCTCGAGCCCGAGCAACGTGTACCCGGAGACCCAGGAAGCGCCGGCGCAGAACCCGAGCAGAATCGCGATCATCGTGGCGATCTCGATCTGCTGAATCAGAGCCAGCCCGGCCAGGCAGATCCCCGACCCGACCAGCCCGGCCGCGAACAACCGTCGCCGGGACAGACCCGAGAAGATCCGCGGCCCGAAGCCCATCCCGAGCGCGAGACCGCCGAAAACAGCCCCGAACAGTACGCCGTACCCCGGATCGCCGGCGCCGAGATCCTCGACGTACGTGCGACCGAGGCCGATCACGACCGCGCCCGCCGCGAACGCACCGGAGATCCCAACCACCAGACCCCGCACGACCGGCGTGCCCGTGACGTAGGACCAGCCCTCGACCATCGTCCGCCACAGCGTCGGGTGGTCGTCGTGCTCGTGGACCGCACGGCCGATCTCCGAGACCGAGATGATCGCGAAGGCCGAGATCACGAAGGTCGCGGCGTTCACGTACACAGCCAGGTCGATGGCGAAGTCGCCGGCCCAGCGGAACAGCAGCGTGATCGCGGTGAAGATGACCGCGGCCGGCAGCGCCGTCCCGTACGTCGTGATCAGGCTGATCTGGTTGGCGGCCTCGAGCCGGTGCCGGGGCACCAGGTTGGGCACGCTGGCGTCCTTGGCCGGACCCCAGATCAGGCTGACGATCTCGATCAGCACCGTTGCCACCAGCACCCAGGTGAGCGTGCCGACGATCGGGATGCTGACGAAGAACGCACCCCGGACCAGGTCGCCGATGATCATCGTCGACCGCCGGTTCAGCCGGTCCGCGATCCAGCCGGCCACCGGGCCCATCACCAGGGCCGGCAGGACGCGGAGGAACAGCACGCCGCCGATCGCGAAGTTGGCCGCCTGGTAGTCGTCACCGGCGAACGACTTCGCCATCGCGGTCAGCGCCAGCAGGCCGATCCAGTCACCGAGGCTGGACAGCCCGAACGCGATCCAGAGTCGCCGGAACGCCCGGATCCGCAACACCGCCCGCACGTCATGCGCCGGTGCAGGATCGGTCAACGGGTCATAAACCTCCGGCACACCGCAAGACTAGTGTGCGGCGTCGACAGCCTCGCGCAGCGCATCCAGCGCGACCTTCAACTCGCCCGGGGGCGGGAATCCGAACCCCAGCCGGAACACCCCGGGCTCGTCCCCGAACCAGTCGCCGTCGGCCAGCCGCACCCCCAGCTCGGCGGCAGCCCGCTGGAACCGGTCCAGGTCGACCGGCTGCTTGAACCGGACCGTGCACAATGCACCCGCATCCGGCCGGACCCACTCGATCACGTCGCTGTTGGCCCGCACCCACTCTTCTGTGATCGCCACACCTTCCGCGAGCAGAGCACGGCGTACGGCGAGGATCTCGTCCTCCCGCTCGAGCAGCCGGACGGCGAGCGCCTCGGTGACCGGGGACGCGGACACGACCGTGTTGAACTTCGCGGTCTTGAGCCGGTCGACCAGCTCCGCGTCGGTGCTGACGACCCAGCCGATCCGCAGGCCGGCCGCGCCGTGACACTTCGACAACGACGACACTGTCACCACCTTCGGACCCAGGCCTGCCGCAGTCGCCGCGACCGGATCATCGCCGTACGACGCGATCCGGTAGGTCTCGTCGACCATCAGGTACGCGTCCGGGCAGATCTCGGTCATCGCGGCGACGATCTCGCCGAGCGTCTCCCGCGGTACGGCGATGCCCGACGGGTTCTGTGGTGTCGTCAGGCTGACCAGTTTGGTGTCCGGCGTCAGCTGCGCGCGGACGGCCTCGGCGGTCAGGCGGTAGCCGTCGTCGAAGGTCAGCGGGACCACGCGGACATCGGCACCGATCGACGCGTAGGAGTTGCCGGTCGACGGGAACAGCGGCTGGGTCGTGACGACCTGCTCGCCGCGATCCACGAGCAGGTAGGCGAGCAGGAAGATCCCGTGCATCCCACCGACCGTGACCACGACCTGGTCCGGTAGTACGCCGTGCCGGTCGGCGATCGCGGTCCGCAGCCGGAGATCGCCGGGGGCGGTGCCGTAGGCGAGCTCGAGATCGGCCAGGTCCGGGGTCAGGAGGTCACCCAGGCGCAGGTCCGGTCCGTAGCTCTCCCCGAGGTCGTGACGGGGGTGGTCGGCGGTCAGGGACGCGATGTCGTTGCGGGGGAAGGTCGCCATGCCTCCATCGTCCGGACGATGCACTGGCGTCCCCAGAGCCAATCCGGCAGAATTGGTTCGCGAATGAGACCAATCGAGGTAGCAGAGCGATTGGGCCGCTGGTCATCCGGCCGCGGCCCGCTGTACGTGCTGCTCGCGGCCAGGCTCCGGCGGCTGATCGACGACGGTGAACTGCCCCCCGGAGTGCTGCTGCCACCGGACCGGGCTCTAGCCGGCGCACTGGCGGTCGGCCGGACCACAGTGGTCGCGGCGTACGACTTACTGCGCTCAGAGGGCCGCATCACCCGTCGGCAGGGCAGTGGGACACATGTTGCCGGTTGGACGAGCGCTGGGCCGGTTGAGGATGCGCCGGTGGATCCGATGTTCCTCGACTCGCTGGAGTCGCGGGATGACGGCGTACTGCTGGCTATCTGTGCCGCTCCGGGTGATCCGCCCCCGCAAGTCGCGGAGGCGTACGCGCAGATCGTCCCTGAGCTCGCGCGGATCACTGGTGACATCGGGTACTACCCGTTCGGCCATCCGGTCCTACGACAGGCTCTCGCGGACCGCTACACCGGGCGGGGCGTTCCGACCTGTCCCGACCAGGTGATGGTGACCAATGGAGGTCAGCAGGCACTGTCGCTGCTGGCCCATGCTTTGGTGTCGCCCGGTGACCAGGTGCTCGTCGAGGCCCCGACGTACCCGGGCGCGTTGGAGGCGTTCCGGGAGAAGGGCGCGGTACTGCGTGGTCTGCCGGTCGGACTGGATGGGTTCGAGGCGGCGGTGCGGGAGCGGCGTCCGGCGCTGGCCTATGTGATTCCGACGTACCAGAACCCGACCGGCTCGGTGCTGCCGTCCCTGGCACGGGAGCGGCTGGCCCGGGCTGCCGACGTACCCCTGATCGAGGACGAGGTGCCGGCGGACCTCGGCTTCCCAGGTACGACGCGACTCACACCGATGGCGGCGTACAGCGATGCCGTGATCTCGATCGGCTCACTCAGCAAGAGCATCTGGGGCGGACTCCGGATCGGCTGGATCCGCGCGTCCGCCCCACTCATCAACCGCCTGGCCCGCATCCGCGCCGTCCACGACCTGGGTGGCAACGTCCCCGCGCAACTGGCCGCCGCCCACCTACTACCTCAGCTGGACCGCGTGGGCCTGGCCGAAGAACTCCAAGCCCGCCACGACCACCTGCGCGGGCTCCTCACCCAGCACCTGCCCACCTGGGCCGTCCCGACCGTCACCGGCGGCCAGTGCCTTTGGGTCCGCCTCCCGTACGGCGACGGCGCCTCCTACGCCCAAACCGCCCTACGCCACGGCCTGGCCGTCCTCCCAGGCACCGGACTGGACGTCACCGGCCAAAGCGACGCCCACGTCCGCCTGCACTTCCGAGCCCGCCCCGACGAGCTGACCGAAGCCGTCACCCGCCTGACCACTGCCTGGCACGCCTACCACCCACCAGCCGACCGCGTCCATCCCCGGCCGGCCATCGCCATCTGAACCAGAGCGGACCTACGCCACTCATCAACCCGCTCGTTCGCCAACGGCGGCTCGCAGTTGAGCGTGAGCCGGTCGAGCGGACGCAAGTTGATGAGTGGCGCAGGTCCGCATACTCAGCTGGTGAAGCGGAGGGCCAGGCTGGCTGGGGCTGTCTTCAGCTTGTCGCGGTCCGGGAGCGCTGGGCCGCAGGCGGCTGTGCCTACGCCGGTCTGGGCGATGTCGAGGGTGACGTAGGTGGTGTCACCCGGGGTGAGGTCCGGGGCGTGCTTGGCGGTCTCCAGGTCGTGGGTGGTCCAGTCCCGAACGGTCAGGCCGAAGAGGGAACCGACGGACTGGATCCGGAGCCCGTCGAGAGTCGCCCAGCGGGTGTCGATGCGGTGGCCGTTCTCCTGGGGACGGACGTACGGCGTCTGCAGCTCGGCGACCGTGGCCGAGTACTTGCCGACCGCGGCAGCCTCCCGGGTGTCGACGTACGCCTCGTTCGGCCCGGTGCCGAACCACTCGACCCGCTCGACCTTCGATAGCTCGAACGTGATCCCAAGCCGCGGCAGCACCTCCGGGAACTGCCCCTCGGGTACGACGCTCAACGCGAGGACGACCCCGTTGTCGACAGCAGTCCAGCGCCAGGTGCTGACGAGACCCCACTGCAGCTGAGGCGGCGCGGTCCGGGTGACGACCTCCCAGGCCCCGTCACGCTCACCCTGCGATACGACCCGGTGCTGCACGCGATGCAGACCCTGCTCACGCCACGCAGCCGCGACACCGGGGATCGCGTCGTTGTCGATCGGCGCCCGCCAGACATCCAGCCGGGCGTTCTTCACCGCACCGAAGCTGATCCCGCCGACACCGGCCACCACGTCGTTGGCAGGTGCACCAGTCACGTCAGCAGCGGCGGCCGGCTCGTCCAAGCGCAGTTGGCCCCAGGCGATGCGGTGACCGGCTTCGGCCCATGGCGTCGCCTCGACGAGTTCGGCGGTCACCGTCAGCCAGGTCTCCGGCCGGCCGGCGTCCCGCAGCTTCACCAGCGCCGGCGGGAATTCCACCGACACCGTCTCGCCGGCCGCGATCACCGGGACCGGCAGTCCGCCGCCGCCGACAACCTCCCCCTCCGCCTCGACCCGCACAGTGAACCGCAGGTGGCTGGTGTCGCGGACCTCGTAGCGGTTGGTGATCGCGATGCCGCTGTTGCCGTCGGCAACGATGCGGAGGGGCTCGATCACCTTGATGTACTCGAGCATGCCGGGTGACGGTGTCCGGTCCGGGAGCAGCAGGCCGTCGCAGACGAAGTTCCCGTCGTGGATGGTCTCGCCGAAGTCACCGCCGTACGCATAGACCTCGCGTCCGTCGATCGTGGTCCGCAGGCCGTGGTCGATCCATTCCCAGATGAAACCGCCCTGGCAGCGCGGGTACTTCTCGAACACCTCGCGGTAGTCGAGCAGCCCGCCCGGACCGTTGCCCATCGCGTGGCCGTACTCACACAGGATGAACGGCAGGTTCCGGTACAGCGAGGTGTCCGCGCCGATCTCCGCACACCCCTCCGGCGAGGTGTACATCCGCGAGTAGATGTCGACGAACTCCGCCTCGGTGTCACGCTCGTAGTGCACCGGCCGCGACGGGTCGAGTTCCTCGGCCAGATCGTACATGGCCTTGAGGTTCTCGCCCATCCCGCACTCGTTCCCGAGCGACCAGATGATGATCGACGGGTGGTTCTTGTCCCGCTGGACGGTACGGCGCATCCGGTCGACCAGATCGTCGCGGAACCGCTCGTCCATGACCGGGTTCGGCAGCTTCGGCGGCTGCGGCTCGTACCCGAACCCGTGCGTCTCCAGGTCGCATTCGTCGACCACGTACAGGCCGTACTCGTCGCACAGCGAGAGGAAGTGCGGGTGCGGCGGGTAGTGGCTGGTCCGGACCGCGTTGATCCCGGCCCGCTTCATCAGCAGTACGTCGTCCAGCATGTCCTGCTCGGTCAGTGCCCGACCGCGATCGGGGTGGAACTCGTGCCGGTTGACCCCGTTGAACAGGACCCGATTGCCGTTGACCGTCAAGACTCCGTCGACGATCGCGACCGTACGGAAGCCGATCTGCAGCCGGACCTCACCACCGTCCGTTCGCAGCACCGCGTCGTACAAACGCGGCACCTCCGCACTCCACGGCTCGACCTTCTCGATCCGGAGGTGCTCGCCCGTCGGCAGCTCCAAGCCCAACTCAGGCACGCTGACAGTGCCCGGTACGTCGGACTCCACCAGCAGGGTGCCCGCGCCGTCGACATGGTCGTACGCCGCCTTGACGAAAACGTCGGTCGGAGCACCTGGACGCAGCGCGAGTAGGTTGACCTCACGGAAGATCCCGGACAGCCACCACATGTCCTGGTCCTCGACGTAACTGCCCGCGGACCACTGGTGCACGCGCACCGCGATCCGAACTTCCTTGCCTGGGGCAACCAGCTCGGTGACGTCGAACTCCGACGGCAGCCGCGAACCCGACGACCAGCCGACCAGCTCGCCGTTCACGTGCACCGAGAACCGCGAGTCGACACCCTCGAACCGCAGCACCACCCGGGCGCCGGCCCAGTCCGCCGGGACCGTCACGGTCCGGACGTAGTCGCCGGTCGGGTTGTCGGTCGGCACGTACGGCGGCTCGACCGGGAACGGGTAGACCACGTTCGTGTACGCGGGAGCGCCGTACCCACTGAGCTGCCAGTGACCCGGGACCGCGATCGTGTCCCACCCGGAGGTGTCCGGGTCCTTCAGGTCGTCCGGCGCCTCCGCAACACTCGCCGACAACCGGAAACTCCACTCACCGGTCAGCGGCAGCCGGGCCGAGTCGTCATCCAGCCAGGCCCGCGGGGGAAGCACGTTGGCGCCGGGAGCAAAGTCCTCGACATAGCTCAAGTCTTGGGTCACAGACATCGACCCTAAGCCCAACTTGTTCACGAATCCACACTCGTGAACAAATATGGACAGCCCCCGCTCCTCGCCGCGGCCCCACCCGAATCATCACAAGAACGGATAACCCCCGGCGTTGCCGGTTGTCGGCTCGTATAAGAGGGGGAGAAGGGGCAACCCCGGGGGGTTATCCCCTCCTGTTCCGGGTCAGCGGATCCGGCCGGCAGCGGGGTGGCGCCGCGGGAGGGGGTGATGCCGCGGGAGCGGGGTGGCTCCGGCCGGGAGCGGGGGTGGCTCCGCGGGAGCGGGGTGGTGCCGCGGGGGTGGGGACGGTTAGGACTGGCAGTCGCGGCAGATGCCTACTAGGGCTACCTGCTCGGGGGCCAGCTGGAAGCCGAGGTCTCGTTGGACCTTTTTGCGGGCTGCCTCGAGGATGTCGCCGGGGGCGTCGTAGACGGTGCCGCACTCGGAGCAGCGCAGGTGCAGGTGGCGCGGAGCGAGGTCGCCGGCCAGGTGGTACGTCGTCCCCGCCCGGCCGAGGTGGACATGCGTGACGAGACCGAACTCGCCGAGGGCGTCGAGCGCACGGTAGACCGTGGCGCGATGGATCCCCGGGCGCAACTGCTCGGCCCGTTCGCCGATCTGCTCGGCACTCAAGTGTTCCTCGGTACCCGCGAGCACCTCGACGACGGCGAGCCGGGCCGGGGTCACCCGCTCGCCGCGCTCCCGCAGCCGCTGCGCGCTGACCTCGACCGGACTCGTCACGTGCGCTCCCTCAGGACTTCTTCGCCGCCGACTTCTTGGCCGTGGTCTTCTTTGCGGCAGCCTTCTTCGTGGTCGTCTTCTTGGCAGCGGTCTTCTTGGCCGCCGTCTTCTTCGCCGGCGCCTTCCGGGTCGCCTTCTTCACCGGACCACGCGCCCGCTTGTCCGCCAGCAGCTCCGCCGCCCGCAGCAGCGAGATCTCCTCGATCGAGTCGTCCTTGCGCAGCGTCGCGTTCGTCTCGCCATCGGTGACGTACGGGCCGAAGCGACCCTCCTTCACCACCACCGGCTTGCCGGACGCCGGGTCCTCGCCCAGCTCCTTCAGCGGCGGCGCGGCCGCCCGGCGACCACGCTGCTTCGGCTCGGCGTAGATCTTCAGCGCGTCCTCGAGCGTGATGTCGAACATCTGCTCCTCGGTCGCCAGCGACCGCGAGTCCGTGCCCTTCTTCAGGTACGGCCCGTACCGCCCGTTCTGCGCGGTGATCTCCTCACCGTTCTCCGGGTCCTTGCCGACCACCCGGGGCAGCGACAGCAGCTTCATCGCGTCGTCGAGATCGACGCTGTCCAGCGCCATCGACTTCAGCAACGAGCCGGTCCGCGGCTTCGCACCCTTGGGCGCGTCCTCCGGCAGCACCTCGGTCACGTACGGCCCGAACCGCCCGGCCTTCGCAACCACCTTCAACCCGGTGTCCGGCGCCGTACCAAGGTCGTGCTCGACCCCCGACGGCTGCTCGAGCAGTTCCTGGGCCTTGTCGACGGTCAGCTCGTCCGGCGGCAGGTCCTCCGGCACGTTCGCGCGCCGCTCGTCCTTGTCCTCGACGTACGGCCCGTAGCGGCCGACGCGGAGCACGATCCCGCTGTCGTCACCGCCGACCGGGAAGGTGGACATCTCCCGTGCGTCGATGTCGGCCAGATCGCTGACCATCGACTGCAGACCCTCGAGGTTGTCGTCGCCGAAGTAGAACCGGGACAGCACGCCCTCACGCTGCAGGTCGCCGGCGGCGACCTCGTCGAGCACGTCCTCCATCGACGCGGTGAACGTGTAGTCGACCAGCCGGGTGAAGTGTTCCTCCAGCAGCCGCACCACCGCGAACGCCAGCCAGGCCGGCACCAGCGCCTGGCCCTTCTTGTAGATGTACCCGCGGGCCACGTTCGTGCCGAGGATCGTCGCGTACGTCGACGGCCGGCCGATCTCGCGCTCTTCCATCTCGCGGATCAGCGTGGCCTCGGTGTAGCGGGCCGGCGGCTTCGTCTCGTGTCCGGAGGCCAGCACCTCGACCGCGGGCAGTACGTCGCCCTCGGCCACGTCGGGCAGCCGGGTCTCCTGGTCGTCCGTCCCGGCGGACGGGTCGTCCGCGCCCTCGACGTACGCCTTGAGGAAGCCGTGGAAGGTGATCACGCGACCGGACGAGGTGAAGTCGCACTTCTCGCCGGTCGACGCGGTCGCGTCGATCTTGATCGAGACGCTGCGCCCCTCGGCGTCCTTCATCTGGGACGCGATCGTGCGCATCCAGATCAGCTCGTAGAGCCGGAACTCCGCACCGGACAGACCGGTCTGGGCCGGCGTCTGGAAGTGCTCACCGGCCGGCCGGATCGCCTCGTGTGCCTCCTGCGCGTTCTTCACCTTGGAGGTGTAGACGCGCGGCTTGTCCGGCAGGTACGACGCACCGTACAGCTCGCGGACCTGGGCCCGGGCCGCGGTGATCGCGGTGTCCGACAGCGTGACGCTGTCAGTACGCATATAGGTGATGTTGCCGTTCTCGTACAGCCGCTGGGCGATCTGCATGGTCTGCGAGGCGGACATGCCGAGCTTGCGGCCGGCCTCCTGCTGCAGCGTGGTGGTCCGGAACGGCGCGTACGGCTTGCGCGAGTACGGCTTGGACTCGATCGACCGGACGGTGAACTGCGAGTCGCGCAGCGCTCCAGCCAGTGCGGTCGCGGTCTGCTCGTTCAGGTGGACCGTGTTCGCGCTCTTGAGCTCACCGACCGAGCTGAAGTCACGCCCCTGCGCCACCCGCTGGCTGTCGACAGCGACCAGCCGGGACGGGAACTGCCGCGGGGTGCGGTCCTCGCCGGCGTCCAGCGTGGCATCCAGATCCCAGTACGACGCACTGCGGAAAGCGATCCGCTCGCGCTCACGGTCGACCACCATCCGGATCGCGACCGACTGGACCCGGCCCGCCGACAGCTTCGGCATGACCTTCTTCCACAGCACCGGCGAGACCTCGTAGCCGTACAACCGGTCGAGGATCCGGCGCGCCTCCTGGGCGTCGACCAGGTGATCGTCGATGTCGCGGGCGTTGCCGACCGCGTCCTGGATCGCCTTCGGGGTGATCTCGTGGAAGACCATCCGCTTGACCGGGACCTTCGGCTTCAGCTCTTCGAGCAGGTGCCACGCGATGGCCTCGCCCTCGCGGTCCTCATCGGTAGCCAGGAAGAGTTCGTCGGCGCCCTTGAGCAGGTCCTTCAGCTTGCGGATCTGCGCCCGCTTGTCGGCCGGGACGACGTACAGCGGGTCGAAGTGGTCCTCGACGTTCACGCCGAGCCGCGCCCACGGCAGACCCTTGTACTTCGCCGGGATCTCGTCCGCGCCGCTCGGCAGGTCGCGGATGTGGCCGAAGCTGGACTCCACCACGTATCCGGACCCCAGGAAGCCGGCGATCATCCGCGCCTTCTTCGGCGACTCGACGATCACCAGGCGGGTGCCCACCGATGTCTTCGTCCCTGCTGCCCCTGCCACTGTGCTCCTTACTCTCGTCCTGCCGACAACGTCTCTGTCCTGACGCCTGTTCCCCCGAGCACAGAGCCGACTCCGTCCGAGGACAGAGTACGGCCGACGGCAACGCATTTCTCAACGCACGGTAACCGGTCACCCCCCGGCCGCGCCTCCCCAGGGTTTCTGGCCGCGTCGTTTCGAGTCTTCCAGACGGGGGCGAAGAACCACCGTCACCGCGCGTCGCGGACCGGCCACGCCCGGCCCCCGCGTTACGAGAGTACGCCGTCTCCCGGCGTAGACCGGATCTCAGGACACGAAGTGGACTTCCGGGTACTTCGGTGAGTTGCCGCGCAGGAGGAACTCCGGGCGGCGCCGCAGGGTCTGGTCGAAGAAGGCGGCGATGTACTCCCGCTGGGCCCGCACACTGCGCTCCGGGTCGGCACCGCCGACCAGTGCCTTCATCACCGAGGTGATGATCGGGTCGTCGCCGTAGATCTCGCGGAACAGCTGGTCGAAGATGAACTGATAGTCCGTGAACGCCTTCTGCTTGGTCCCGGCCAGGGCCAGGTTGAGCTTCCAGCCTTGCTGGGCGGTCCAGAAGTTCGCCCACGAGCCGTCGTAGCCGTCCTTGTCCGGATCGGTCCGCTGCGTCTCGTCCGAACCGAACAGCAGGAACGGCTGGTCCAGTCCCTTCCGCGCCACCTCGCCGAGCGGTCCCTTGGTCCGGTCGTCCTGCAGCGTGCCGTCCAGATCGAGGCCGGCCAGCACCCGGCGGTCCTCGAGCAGCGTGTTCGCGGTCGCGTATCCACCGAGCGAGAACCCGAACATCCCGATCTTGCGCAGATCCAGCCCCGCCGCCACGTCCCGCGGCAGATCGTTGCCCTCGGCATCGGGATTCTGCCCGCCGGCGATCCGCTCCAGCTGGTTCAGCACGAAGCGCGCGTCCGCGGTCCTGGTCTCGACCGCCTTCCGGGTGAAGTCCGGATCGGGCAGTTGCGACGCCGGCACACCCGGCAGGAACCGCCCGCCCGGGAACTCGACCGGCGTCTCGTGCGTGTGGTCCATCGTCACGACGACGTATCCACGGCTGGCGAGGTCCTCGGCCTGGGCGGTGTTGACGAACCGGCTGTACTGATAGCCGGGTGAGAACAGTACGACGGGATGCCGCAGCGGCTGCATCGGCGCGTTGACGCGCGAGTGCGTCTCGGTGTTGGCGAAGTCGAACGACCCGGTCGGCAGCGCCAGCCCGTACTCACCGGTCCAGGCGTCGTCCACCTCGACCGCCGTCCGCGCGGGCATGTATTTGGCGTACGGCGCGGAATCCACCATCGAGGCCGGGTACCAGAGGCTGATCATCAGCTCGCGCTGACCGCTGGGCATGGTCGGGTCCGGCCGGTCCCGGTCGATCAAGTGGATGGCGGTCGTCCCGAGCGTCTTCCGGCCGGTCGGCGCCGGCAGCCGGAACTTGACCGGATGGAAGTCGGGGTCGTCCTCCGGCTCGTACCGCGAGGCCTGCGCGAGACCCGGACTGATCAGCGTCAGGCCCGCAGCCAGACCTGCCGTCAGCACGTGACGCCTGGTGAAGCTGTGGCTGTTGGTGCTGATGGGTCGCCTGATCGCCATGCGACTCATCGTCATGCTCCGGTTTCACCCCGTCATGGAGACACCGTCTCAACTTCATCACGGCCGACCTGGTGACAACGCGTCGCCGGTGAGCTTCAATGACCGCATCTTGTTCATTGATGCGTGAAGTGAGGCACTCGTGAGCATCTTTGTCCGCATGAAACGTTCAGTAATCGTTCTAGCCCTCGTCGCCGCCGCCATGGTGCACGTGAGCACGCCCGCCCGGGCCGCCGGCACCACGCTCGGTGACATTTCCGGGTTCTCGGCCGACAAAGCGACGTACACGCTCTCCGCCGGAGCGGCGAAGGTGCGCGTCGTCTTCTTGAAGGACGATGTGTTCCGGCTCTGGCTCGCGCCGGACGGGAACTTCACCGATCCGGCCAGTACGCCGCCCGAGGATCCGAACGCCCCGGCGTCGACGATCGTCACCAAGACCGACTACGGCACGCCGCGCACGTCCTGGCGCGACCGTGGCTCCTACTACTCGCTCACGACCGGCAAGATCGAGGTCCGCGCGCAGAAGTCCCCACTGCGGTTCTCCGTCTACCGCGCGAACGGTCAGCTGGTCTGGGCCGAGACCGCACCGCTGTCCTGGACCGACACCGCCACCACGCAGACGCTCGGTCGCGGCACCAACGAGCAGTTCTTCGGCGGCGGTATGCAGAACGGCCGCTTCTCGCACCGCGACGAGACGATCAAGATCACCAAGGACTTCAACTGGGAGGACGGCGGCAACCCGAACGCTTCGCCGTACTACATGAGCACCGCGGGGTACGGCGTACTGCGGAACACGTTCACCCCCGGCAGCTACAGCTTCACCAGCCCGGTGGCCACCACGCACGACGAGAAGCGGTTCGACGCGTACTACTTCGTCGGCGACCTCAAGACCTCCCTCGACCGCTACACCGAGCTCACCGGCCGCCCGTTCATGCCTCCGATCTACGGACTCGAGTACGGCGACTCGGACTGCTACAACCGCGGTCACTACGGCACGGACCCCGACCCCAGCAACGACTGGAAGGTCAACCCGGACAAGGTGACCACCCTGGATGCGGTGAAGGTCGCGCAGCGGTTCAAGGACGAGGACATGCCAGGTGGCTGGATGCTCGTCAACGACGACTACGGCTGCGGCTACTCCGCCAACACCGACTCCGAGCAGGTCGATGGCACCTGGTGGGGCAAGCGGGACATCCCGGCACTCAAGCAGACCGGTGACGAACTGCGGCAGCGCAACCTCCAGATGGGTCTGTGGACGCAGTCCTCGCTGGACCGGCAGGCGGCCGAGGTCGGTGACGCCGGAGTACGCGTACGCAAGCTGGACGTCGCCTGGGTCGGACCTGGCTACCGCTACGCCCTGAGCGCCTGCGATACCGCGCACGACGGCATCGAGCAGTACAGCAACGCCCGTGGCTTCGCCTGGATGGTCGAGGGCTGGGCCGGTGCCCAACGGTGTGCGGTGCAGTGGACCGGCGACCACAGTGGTTCGCTGGACGCGATCAAGTGGCAGATCCCGGCCATCACAGGCTCCGGCAACTCCGGGATCGCGTACAGCGCCGGTGACGTGGACGGGATCTTCGGAGGCTCCGCTACGTCGTACGTGCGGGACATGCAGTGGAAGGTGTTCAACCCGGCCTTCATGACCATGTCCGGCTGGTCGACTCCGGCGTACAAGCAGCCCTGGGCGTACGGCGCCCCGTACACGGCGATCAACCGGAAGTACCTCAAGCTGCGCGAGCGGCTGCTGCCGTACTTCTACACGTACGCCGCCGAGGCGCATCGGACCGGGGCACCGCTGAATCGATCGCTGGTGCTGGAGTACCCGGACGACCCCAAGACCTGGGATGACACGACCAAGTACGAGTTCCTGGCCGGCAAGGAGTTCCTGGTTGCGCCGATGTGGGGTGCCGACGAGGTGAAGAGTGGTATCTACCTGCCGAAGGGCCGGTGGGTCGACTACTGGACCGGACGGGTCTACCAGGGTCCGACCACGATCAACGGCTACCACGCGCCGCTCGACACGCTCCCGCTGTTCGTGAAGGCCGGTGCGGTCGTGCCGATGTGGAGGTCCGGGATCAACTCCGCGGCCGAGCAGGGTTTCGGCGATCCGCTCACCGTGGACATCTATCCGGAGGGGAAGTCGTCGTTCACGCTGTACGAGGACGACCGCGTCACTCGCTCGGCCAAGTCGGCCCAGCAGACCTTCACCGTCGACGCGCCGACCAAGTCGCGCGGCGACATCACGGTGAACATCGGCCGCAGCAACGGCAGTTATGCGGGCAAGCCGGCTGCGAGGCCGTACGAGCTCACCGTCCATACCGGCAGCGCACCGCACGCGGTCACCATCGACGGCCGGAAGGCCAACTGGACCTACCAGAACGGCGTGGTCCGCGTGCAGACCGCATCGCTCTCGACGGCCCGCAACAGCGTGGTCAGGCTGCTGGGCACCACCTCGGTCGGTGGATCTTCGGTGTCGAACACCTTCGGCACTCCGGAGCTCACCACGCCGTCACTGTGGAACGCACCAGGCCAGGCCACTGAGGTCACCGCGACGTTCCGCAACGGCAGCCAGACGACCATGCGCAACGTGCGCCTGGACGCCCAGGTGCCGGCCGGCTGGAGCGTTACCGGGCCGAACACGTTCGCCACGGTCCACCCCGGTCAGACGGTCACGACCAAGCTGCAAGTCACGCCAGGCGCGGACGTGAAACCGGCGAGCTTCACCCTGGAACTCAAGGTGTCCTATGTTGCTGAAGGCAAGAGTTACTCCAACTCCGCCAGCGCGACCGCCCAGTTGCCGTACGCATCGTTGTCCCAGGCAGCCAATGTCGTCGGTATCTCCGACGCGGCAACCTATGCCAAGGGCAACTTCGACGGTGCCGGTGACAGCTACAACGGTGAAGCCCTCGCCACCGCCGGTTACACCCCGGGCGCGAAGGTCACCGTCCAGGGCGCGGAGTTCACCTGGCCGACCGGTGCACCCGGCACGCCCAACCTGGTGAAGGATCAACCGGCACCGATCCTTGTCTCCGGCACCGGCTCACATCTCGCGCTGCTCGGCTCGGGTGCAAGCCTGAACGCCCGCGGAACGGTGACGATCATCTATACCGACGGCACCCAATCCGAAGGCACGTTCCAGCTACCGAACTGGTGCTGCCAGGACCCGGAGACCGGTGGCGCCAAACTCGCCGTCTCGGTCAAGGGTCGCTACACTCCCGCGGGTCTCGGCAACACCACCACGGACTACCGGGTCTTCTACACCGCCGTACCCCTGGATCCGGGGAAGACGGTCAAGGCGATCAAGCTGCCCGGCGGTGGGCTCGGATTCTTCGCGGCCACGATCGCGGACAAACCGTTGCCGCCAGCACCTACCGGCGAGCGGTGGGTGAGTGACCTGGAGTTCCTCGACTCGACCAACGGCTGGGGACCGGTCGAGCGCGACAAGAGCAACGGCGAGGACGCCGCCGGTGACGGAGCAGCGATCACCCTCGACGGCACGTCGTACGCGAAGGGTCTCGGCACGCACGCACCGTCGTCGGTCAGTGTGCGACTGGGCGGCAACTGTACGACGTTCACCGCCAAGGTCGGCGTGGACGACGAGATGGAGGACCGCGGCAAGGTCAGCTTCAAGGTCCTGGTCGACGGTGTCGCCAAGTACACCTCGGACATCCTGACCGGTACGTCGCCGACCGCGAACGTCTCGGTCGACGTCACCGGCGGGCAGGCCCTCACCCTCCAGGTGACGGACGGCGGCGACGGTGTCACCAGCGATCACGGCGACTGGGCGGAGGCCAAGGTGAGCTGCAACCCATAATGGTCGTATGAACCTGACGGGGACCGAGGTGGACGCGCTGCGACAGGCGTTCACGGCAGCCGGCTACACGGTCGATGGTGTCGCCGGGCGGCTAGGTGCCCAGGCCAACGATGCGCTGGCCCGCAACGAGACGACTCTTGCGGGCCGGCGCACCGCCTCGGGTGACCCCCTCGACACCATGATCCAGCTGTTCCTGCTGCAGCGCCTTGTGCCGAAACCTCTTGTGGAGAAGGCATTTCCCGGCATCGATTTGATTGCTCTCGGCATCGTCTCCGACGGCGGCGACGAGGTACGAGCGCTGCTCGACATCCGTCCGTTCGCCGAGGACGACCGGGAGTGGTGGGTGGTCGCCGACCTGACGCCGGGCCTCGACGGACGACGTGAACCCATGCGATCGGACTACGTGCTCGGCATCGCGCCGGCCAGTCTGAGCCTGATCCACCTCACGGTGCCGATCAAGGCCGAGCGAGCGCTCGACATCGGCACCGGCTGCGGGATCCAGTCGCTGCACCTGTCCGATCGGGTCAACCAGCTCGTCGCCACGGACGTCAACCCGCGGGCGCTCCAGCTGGCCCGGTGGACGGCAGCGCTGAACCGGATCGACCTCGACGTGCGCGAGGGCAGCCTGTACGAGCCGGTGCGCGACGAGCGGTTCGACCTGATCGTGAGCAATCCGCCGTACGTGATCTCACCGCCTGGTGGCGGGCTGACCTACCGGGAGACCGGGTTCGCCGGTGATGCCGTCGTCGAGCAACTGGTACGACAGGCGCCGTACCACCTGACCGACGGTGGCTGGTGTCAGCTGCTGGCCAACTGGACCTGTGTGCGTGGTGAGGACTGGCAGGACCGGATCGCCGGCTGGACGGTCGATCGGTCCGCCTGGGCCGTCCAGCGCGAGCAGCTCGACCCGTCGGAGTACGTCGAGTTGTGGCTGCGGGATGCGGGTCTGCAAGGGAGTCCGGCGTACACGACGCGGTACGACGAGTGGATGCGCTGGCTCGAGGCGCAGAGCGTCGAGGCGATCGGGATGGGCTGGATCACCTTGCACAACGTGGAAGGTGAGCTCGAGGCCGAGGCTTGGCCGTATGAGATCGAGCGGCCGATCGGACCGCACGTACTGCGTCGGTTCGAACGTGCTGAGGGGATGCCGGCGGACCTGACCGGCTTGCACCTGATGCTGGCGGAGGACGTGGTCCAGGAGACGAGTGGCCAGCCCGGTGCGGAGGATCCGGCCACGATCGTGCTCCGGCGGCAGTGCGGGATGCGACGGGCGGAGCAGGCCGACACTGTGCTGGCCGGGTTCGTCGGCGCGTGTGACGGCGACCTGAGTGTCGGACAGATCCTGGCTGCGCTGGCCGACCTGCTGGATCGCCCGGTGCAGGACGTCTACCGGGACTACCTGCCGGAGGTCAGACGCCTTGTTGTAGAAGGCTTCCTGGACTATTGACGCCGTCTGCGCTTGTCGGCGTACATGTGCCGGTCGGCCTCGGTCAGGAGATCGCTGACCGGCGTACCGTCTGTGCTGCTCGCCTGTCCGATGCTGAGCCGCAGCATGGCGAACCAGGGCTCCACCGCGAGTGCCGCCTCGCGGTCCGCCGCGGACTTGATCCGCTCCACCAGCTCGCGCGCACCACGCTCGTCCGGCTTGTCCAGTACGACGACGAACTCGTCCCCACCGGCCCGCGCGACCACGTCCTCGGCCCGGCACTGCTCTGTCAGCAGATGCCCGACCCGCCGCAGTACGTCGTCACCGCACGCGTGCCCGTAGCTGTCGTTGATCACCTTGAGGTTGTCCACGTCGATCGCGATCACCGCCACCGAGCGGCCGGCGTCATGCGCCACGGACATCCGCTCGTCCAGAGCCCGCCGATTACCCACACCGGTCAGCGGATCCTCCCGTGCGGCCCGCCACTCCGCGTCGTGCCGAATGGAGAGCTCATGGTTGGCCAGTGCACTGCGTACGGCGTACAAACCGCGCAACCGCTCCGCCCACCAGCCTCTGGTGATCGCGCGCGCGTACTGCAGCCCAGTGACCGCTCCTGCGTCACCTGACTCGGCCACGATCTGCACAGCGGTGTGCCGGACCAGTGCTTCGACCGGCGGATCGGAGGTCGGCGGCAGATCGCTGCCTGCGCGCTCCGCGGCCTCTATGGCGTCGTCTAGCCGGCCGGTAGCGGCGTACGCCTTGGCCAGGTAGGTCCCTGCGATTGCGGCCAGCTCAAGATCACCCAGCTTGGCCAACTGGTCCCGGGCATCTTTGAGAACCACTGCAGCCTCGGCGGCGTCCGCCTCTTCGTTGCTGGCGGCCAACCACATCCGCCCGGCGATCGGCCAGTACCCGAGCAGATCCGCGCGGACGATCACCTCGACGGCCTCGCCGGCCCATCGATGCGCGGACCGCCTCCGCTCCCGGACCTCCTCGTCGTACGACGGATCCCCGAGGCGCTCGAGCTCATGCGCCCAGCGGAGGTTGGACTCGGCCAGGTTGAGCCGGTTGATCGCGGGGGCCTCGGCCAGTCCGAGCGGATCGTGGTCACCTTCCGCGGCGAGCTCGAAGTGCGGGATGCACAGCTCGTACAGCCGGAGCAGGTCGTAGGCGTACCCGAGGCCGGTGTGTGCCCAGGCGGCCAGGCCTAGATCGCGGGTGCGCGACAAAGCGTTCTCGGCGGCGACCAGGTCGGCGACGGAGTCACCGCCTTCACCGGTGCGGATCAGCGTGACGATCCGGATCGCGATCGCGTTCGCTTCCCAGCCGGGCGCGTCGATCGCGCGGGCGACCCGGATACACGCGTCGACGGCGTCCAGCGCCTCGACCGAGTCAGTGGCGTGATGCGCCGCGACGGCCCGCACGTACTCGGCCGCGGCCCGCTCGTGACTCGGCTCCGACCCCAGCTCGCTGAGTAGCGCGCTGATCTCCAGGCCGGCCTCGGCCGGACTGCCGGACTGCGCCCGCGTCATCGCTGCCGCGATCCGCGCCGTCACCCCCGACGTCTCGCGCACTACACCTCCCCTGCGTTCCTGCGGCTGCTGGTGCCGGCCTCACCTCTTGCGGCGCTTGTCCCCGTACAGGCGCCGGTCCGCCGTGGCGATCAGCTGATCGACCCCGACGCCTTCCGCGGTTGCGGCGTACCCGATGCTCAGTCCGAGCCGTCGCAGCCAGGGTTTGTCCGTCGCCGCCGCGATCGCCGCGACCGCGGTCCGGATCCGCTCGGCCAGCTGCGCACCGCCTTTGGCGTCCGGCTGGTCGAGCACCACGAAGAACTCATCGCCTCCCGATCGAATCACGGCATCGGTTGCTCGCGCCTGTTCTACCAGGAGATTTGCCACTAGTTGCAGCAATTCGTCCCCACAGGCGTGCCCGAAGGTGTCATTCACGAGTTTCAGCTCGTCTACATCGATGGCAAGCAGCGTCACCGCCCGCCCGGAGTCGCGGGCCGCGGTCAACCGCTCGTCCATCGCGCGCCGATTCCCCACGCCGGTCAGCGGATCCTGCCGCGCCGCGTGCCATTCGGCGTCGTGCCGCGCGGACAGATCCCGGGTGGCAAGCGCATGCCGTACGGCGTTGAGCGCCCGCTGCCGCTCCTTCCACCAGCCCCTCGCCACCGACCGCGCGTACTCCAGGCCGATCACGGCTCCCGGCTCGTCGGCGGCCGCGGCGATCTCGGACCCGGTCTGCAACACGAGCACGTTGGTCGACGGATCGGCCAACGGAAGCAGGTCATCCGCGGCTCGATCGGCGGCCGCCTTGGCTTCCTCCGGTTTGCCGTCGGCCTGCAGCGCCCGGGCCAGATAGGCGCCGGCGATCGCGAGTCGCTCGGTCTCACCCAGCTTGCTGATCTCGTCTCGGCACTCGGTCAGCTCGACCACCGCCGCGGCCGGATCCGCGTTCGTCGCTGCGGCCGCCAGCCACAACCGCGCGGTCAGTCGCCAGAACTTCTGGCTCTCGTCGTCGACGACCACCCG
Source organism: Kribbella sp. NPDC051952 (assembly GCF_040680855.1). Classification (NCBI taxonomy): domain Bacteria; kingdom Bacillati; phylum Actinomycetota; class Actinomycetes; order Propionibacteriales; family Kribbellaceae; genus Kribbella; species Kribbella sp. NPDC051952. Next base: position 288,232 of record NZ_JBFAXQ010000003.1, on the reverse strand, counting down.
CTCGGCTTCCCGCGACCAGTACGCCGCCGACGCCAGCCGGTCCTGGATCTCCTGGTCGTACGCCGGATCGCCGAGCCGCTCGAGTTCGTGGGCCCAACGCAGATAGGTCTCGGCGAGATTCAGCCGGTCGATCGCCGCGGACTCGGCCAGCTCGAACACGTCCACGTCGAGTTGGGAGGCGAGCTCGTAGTGGGGAATGCACAGTTCGAAAAGTCGCAGAACGTCGTACGCATAGCCGAGGCCGGTGTGGGCCCAGGCGGTCAGGCCGGGGTCCTGCGTCCGGCTCAGTGCGTGCTCGGCGGTGACCAGGTCGTTGATGGTGTCGCCACCACGTCCGCTCCGGGCCAGGTTGATGATCCGGATCGGCAGGGCGTTCGCTTCCCAGCCTGGTTCGTCGATCGCCTTCGCGACCGCGATGCAGTCGTCGACCGCTTTCAGCGCCTCGTCGGCGTCGCTGGCGTGATGTGCCGTGACACCACGCACGTACTCGACGGCGGCCAGCTGATAACTCGGCACACCACCGAGCTCGACCCGGATCGCCTCCAGCTCCACCGCCGCGCTCGCATGCCCACCCGACTGAGCCGAAGTCATGGCAGCAGCAATCCGGGCGGTCAGCGCGTCCCCCGCAGCCATCTCGCCACTACCCATACCCGCCGACGGCCTTCCCTGTTCCCCACACACCCGCACCTCGGGCCAGACCGCCCATTGTGACCACCCACCCCCACTCCTGTCACGACCCGAACCGGACACCGACCACCTAGTGCCACAACAACGCTACGCACAAGAACCCCCAGTTCCGTAAGAAGCCCGCGTTTGCATTGCCCCCAGGGGCAGGGTTTTAGGGTCTTGGGATGAAATTCGCGGTGAGTTACAGCACGCCGTTCCAGGGGATGGATCCGGACAAGCTGGTCGCGTTCGCACAGCATGCGGAGGCCTGTGGATTCGAGGGGTTCTACGTCCCGGAGCACATCGCGCTCTACCCCGGCGCGATGTTCGGCCGGATGGAACTGCCAACCACCTTGCCGTACGGCGATCCGCTCGACCTGCTCGCCTTCGTCGCAGCCGCGACTGACCGGATCCTGCTCGGCACCGCGGTGTTGCTGCTGCCGTACCACCATCCCGTCGTACTCGCGAAGCGCCTGGCGACGATCGACGTACTGTCCAAGGGACGGATGCGCTTGCTCACGGTCGGTCTCGGGAGCCTCGCCGGCGAGGCCGCTGCCGCCGGAGTCGATTTCGCGTCACGTGGCCGCCGTACGGACGAAGCGATCGACATCCTCCGCCTGCTGTGGTCAGGCGACGCGGACGGTGTCAGCTACTCGGGTGAGTTCTATCGCTTCGAGAACCTGACCAGCTTCCCGCACCCGCTGGCCCCACTCCCCATCCACATCGGCGGCTCGAGCCGCGCCGCCGCCCGCCGAGCTGCCCACCGTGGCGACGGCTACTTCCCGGGCGGCGCCCTGTCCCCTGAAGAACGCGCCGCGCAATGGGACCTCATTCGTACGACGTCCGCCCGCGACAACCTCGACTACACCCGCTGGGCACCCACCGACCTGACCCCGCAAACCGTCGAAGCCTTCGAAACCCAAGGTGTCACCCGCCTGGTAGTCAACCCCGCAACCCTCGACGACCTATCCGCATTCGCCGAACGCCTCGCCCTCACCCCATAGGGTGGCTGGATGCCGACGGTAAATCTCGGTGGGTCAGGTCTGCGGTCCCTCGACGAGAGTCTCCGCGAGCAGAGGGCCGTCGACGAGCTGTATCTGCATGAGAACCAGCTGACGGAGTTGCCCGATTGGCTGGGCGAGCTGACCGAGTTGCGGGTTCTCGATCTCAGTCATCAACCGCTGAAGGCGATTCCTGACCTGAGCCGGCTGCAGCGGCTCGAGTTCCTGTACGTGAGCGACCTCGCGATCACCGAGCTGCCGTCGACGCTCGGCAATCTCTCATCCCTGCAATACCTGGGCGCGACCGACAACGGCCTGACCTCGGTCCCCGAGTCACTCGGACGACTCAGCAAGCTGATCGAGCTGCGCCTGTACGGCAACCGCCTCACCGAACTCCCCACCACGTACGGCGACCTCGCCGGCCTGCGCGAACTCCACCTGGACCGCAACGCGATCCAACGCCTACCGCAGACCTTCGACCAACTCACCGAACTCCGCGTACTCAGCCTCCGCGCGAACGCCCTGGTCGACTTCCCCACCCAGCTGAGCCGCCTACCCAACCTCCGCCATCTGGACCTCCGGGCCAACCACCTGACCCAGCTCCCAGACCTCCCACCAGACGCCTTCCCAGCCCTAGAAAAACTAGACCTCCGCTGGCTGAACCTCCCCACCACCCCACCCTGGATCCATTCCCTCCACCACCGAGGCTGCGCCACCTACCGCACCAAAACCTAACCGCACCCCACACCCGACCACCGCCCCGCTGCTCCACCCCCGACACCCACTCGCCACCCGACGGGATAACCCCTCCAGCTGACGCTTATCTGCCCGCCACACCCCCACAGAACCGACAGCACCAGTGGATATCCCCTCAAACACCCCAGCCGCATCCACAGCACCCAGCGCGAACCACGGCGACCGTGACACCAGTCCCGCCCCCGCGGAAGGCGGTCAACAAACAGCCGCCGCGAAGCGGTGACCGATGCACCAACCCACCACCCGGCACCACGACCCAATCAACCGGCTCGACACCCGAGGGGATAACCCCTCCAGCTGACGGTTATCTGCCCGCCACACCACCAGACAACCGACAACACCAGCGGATATCCCCGCAAACACCCCAGCCGCATCCATAGCCCCCAGCGCGAACCACGGTGGTCGTGACACCAGTCCCGCCCACCGCTGGAGGCGGACGGCAAGCAGCAGTCGCGAAGCGGTGGCCGATGCGCACCGACCACGTCTCGCACAACCAACCCATCACCGGCACCACGACCAGCCGGAGGCGGACGGCAAGCAGCCGCCGCGAACGGGGCGTTCGCGGCGGCTGGGTGGAGCGGGTGGGGGTGGGTTGTTAGACGGCGGCTTGGTTGGTGGCGGTGGCGTGTAGTTGGACGGGGAGGGCTTCTACGCCGTACACGATGGAGAAGTCGCGGAAGCGGAGCTGCTCCTCGGGTACGGCGAGCGACAGATCGGGAAAGCGATGAGCCAACGCAGTGAACGCGGCCCGCAGTTCCATCCGAGCCAGCTCAGCACCCACACACCGGTGCATCCCATGACCGAACGCGAGATGAGCGGAAGACACCGTACGACGCGGATAGAAGTCCTCAGCGTCCTCCCCGAAGACCTTCTTGTCCCGGTCCGCCCCGGACAGCGACACGGCGACCAGATCGCCCTTCTTCACCTGGTGACCGAACAGCTCCTGGTCATGCCGGGCAAACCGCGGGAACGCGACCTGTACGACGGTCAGGTACCGCAGCAACTCCTCCACGATCACGTCAACAGCGCCTGGCTCGTTCCGGATCCGCTCGAAGTTCGACGGGTCACGCATCAGCACCAGCGTCCCGAGCGCGAGCATGCTCGCCGACGTCTCGTACCCACCCAGGAAGACCCCGTCAGCGAGCCCACCGAGCTCGATGTCGTCGAGATCATCACCCTGTGAACGGATGATCGATCCGATCAGCCCGTCACCCGGCTCGGCCCGCTGCTTGCGGACGATCTCGAACAGGAAGTCCCGCGACTCACTCGCCGACCCGAACACCCCGATCCCACCACCGGACAGGTCGAACCGGGCCGGCCCCAACGCGCGGAACCGATCGCGATCGGACTCCTCCACGCCGAGCAGATCGGCGATCAGCAGGAACGGCACGTTGAAGGCGAAGTCCGCCACGATGTCCGCGACCGGGCCCTTCGCCTCCATCAGGTCCAGCTGGTCGTTGACGATCTTCTCGATCGCCGGCTCCAGCCGGGCCAGCCGGCGCTTGGTGAACTCGGGGGTGAGCAGCTTGCGCAGCCGCGTGTGGTCCGGCGGATCGGTGAACCCGAGACCGCCGATCCCCTCCGACGGCTTGTTCGGGTCCGAGCCGACCAGCGGCCGGATGTCGTTGCTGAAGTTCGTGGTGTCGGCGAGAACGGCCTTCGCCTCGGCGTGACCGCTGACCACGAAGACGTTCAGCCCGAACAGGTGGGCCAGTTTGTGCACCGGCTCGGTCTCGCGCACCTGCGCCAGCTCCGGGACCGGATCCAGCCCCTCGCGGCGGAGCGGCATCGAGACCTGGCGCGGGAACATCCGCATCTTCGACAGGTCGAGACCACCCTTGCGGGTGGTCCTGTTCAAGATCCGGCTGCCGACCCACTTCTTCAGGTATGTCGCAACCATGACTTCCACGCGCCCTCTCTAGAACTGCAACCCCCGACGGCTTGCGTCACTTAAAGCTAACCTCGCCAAGGACCAGATCTGATGGTGTTGGCACTACTCCAGCAGTGGCGTTGGCACCACCATGGGAGGGGGCCATGGTTTTACCAGTGCAGACCTTGTCATACACAGGTTCCGCGCTTCCACCGGAACCCACCTGTACCTTGCCCTGGACCGCGGCACGCCGTCCCTCAGGGACACTTCAGGGAAACCGCAGCCGAAAGTAGGATGCGTGACCCACCCACGGTGGGTTCCCCTGAAGGATGACCAGAGCAACGACCAGAAGATCACCGACGTAGATTACTCAGAGGTAGTACGGCGTCACGACCCGAAGCACCTCGGCGATCTTTGTCTTTACCGCGTCGCCCTGCGGGATCTGCGTCACATCCGCGGCACTGGCCGGCACACGGACGCCGTGATCGACGAACACGTAGAGGGCTCGCAGGGTCCGGATCGTGTTGGTGACCTCCGGGGCGATTCCTTCCACCGGCGGGTTCGAGAACGCACGCAGCGCCGGGTCGAGCCACTCGACCACGTCGGAGTCCGCGAGTTCGCGACGCGTCAACGTGGCGGCCAGGGCGTAGCCGAGACGATCGTCCTCCATGTCGCGGAACACGTAGTCGGTCGGCGTGAGCAGCCGCCCGATACCGAGGCGGAGCATCTGCACAGGCTCCACTGCGGAGTGCAGCCCCAGAGTCCCCAGCAGGTCCGCTCCATGCGCCACGGCGTGCAGCCAGCCGAGCTTGACGTCGTACCCGCGCAGGTCGTCCTCAGCGACGTACCAGCGTTCGTACGGCGGCACCCAGCTCGGCTCGTAGACACCGGCGGAGACGATCGCGTCCAGGACGAGTGGAGCGAAGGTCCGGGCCTGGATCTCGCTGTCCCCGAACCGCGGGACCATCTCGTCGCCGAGGGCGCGCAACTGCTGTGCCGGCAGCACGCCGCGGCCGATCCAGGTGGCGAGCACCGAGTACGCCTGCTTGTCCCGCACCATCGGATCCGGTGACCGCAGCATCCCGGTCAGCTCCGCGACCAGCTCGCCCACCGGCCGATCATCCGGTACCTCGAATCCCGCAACGCGCACCTGCGCCCAGTCGGTCATGCGCGGCACGGTAGACGCTTCCTGGTCCATCTCGCCACCTCTGGAACGCATCGCCGCAAAGGAACGGCCCGTGGCGCATCTGGTCTCCCAAATATGCCACGGGCCGAAGCGACCAGGACCCCTCAGCCCGGCCGGGCCTCGCGCCCCGGCCAGGGCCCCTCAACCTCGGCCGGGGTCGTTCAGTTGGTGTTACGCGTCCCGCCTGCTCGCCGAGAACAGGGCGATCAGCATCAGTGCGGCCGCCCAGCCGGCGAAGTACAGCAGTGCCCACCAGGGGCTGAGAGCGAAGTCGCTGCCCCCGGCGCCCTGTCCGGCCAGACCGAAGTCCTGGCCCTGGTTCAGGAACGAGCTGCCGTTCGCGAACGGCGCCCACCTGGCCAGGTCGTCGCCGACCTTCGGGATCAGGTTGACCAGGTTCTCGACCAGCAGCGGCCAGAGGATCAGGATCGCGATCGCACCGGCACTCTGCCGGATCAGGATGCCGACCGCCACCGCGAACACGGCGGAGATCGCGAAGACCAGGCCCTGACCGGCCAGCAGCCGCCACTCGGCTCCGGTGTTGATGGCCAGGTCCGCGTTGCTCGCGAACAGGCTGCCGACACCCCAGGCGCCGAAGGAGGCGATCAGACCGACCACAGCGGCCAGGAACGCGACCACCGCGGTCTTGCCGAGCAGCAGCGCGGCACGCTGCGGAACGGCCTGGAAGCTGGTCCGGATGGTGCCGAACCGGTACTCGGTGGTGACGGCCAGCGCGGCCATCACCATCATCACCATCTGGCTGAGCTGGGCGCCCGGCTGGGTGATGAAGATCGTCGCCTGCTGCTCGTCGGCGCCCTTGAGGAAGCCGGTCGTCAGCGCCGCGAAGCCAACGGTGAGGAAGGCCGCGATGACCATGCACCACCAGGGCGAACGGGTGGAGAACAGCTTGATCCGCTCGACCGTGATGACCGACAGGCCGCCGTAGGTGGGGCCGTCGGCCTCCACGCTCTTGTACGTCGTCGCCGTCGCCATGTCAGTTGTCCTCCTTCGGACCCGCGACGACCTCGGTGTTCGTCGGTGCGTCGAGTGGTGGTGCGCTGACGATCGCCGCCAGTTCGTCGTGTGCGTGGTACTCGACCGAGTCACCGGTCATCTGCATGAACGCCTGCTCCAGCGAGCCGCGCTGCAGGGTCAGCTCGTGCAGCACGATGCCGTGCGCGGCGGCGGACTCACCGATCTGGTCGGTGGTCAGGTCACCCTCGACGAACAGGACCTTGCCCTCGTTCTCGATGTCCTCGATCCGGGTCACCAGCTGCTGCTGGTGCAGGACTCCGGCCAGCTGGTCGAGCTGCGGCGTACGCACCTTGACCGTCGTGCCGCTGGCACGGTCGACGAACTCCTGCGTGGTGCTCTGGGCGATCAGCTTGCCGCGGCCGATCACGATCAGCTCTTCGGCCGTGAGTGCCATCTCGGACAGCAGGTGGCTGGACACCAGCACGGTCCGGCCCTCGTCGGCCAGCCGGTGCATGAAGGTGCGGATCCAGACGATGCCTTCCGGGTCGAGACCGTTCACCGGCTCGTCGAACAGCAGCACCTCCGGGTCGCCGAGCAGTGCGCCGGCGATACCGAGCCGCTGCGACATACCCAGTGAGTAGGCCCCGGCGCGCTTGTTCGCGACCGCGGTCAGGCCGACCATCTCGAGTGCCTTGTCGACCGACGCCTTCGGCAGCTTGTTGGACGCGGCCATCCAGGTCAGGTGGGCGCGGGCGGACCGGTTCGGGTGCACCCACTTCGCGTCCAGCAGGGCGCCGACCCTGGTCAGCGGCCGCTTCAGGTCGCGGTAACGCTGGCCGTCGATCGTGACCTGACCGGACGTCGGGGTGTCCAGACCGAGGATCATCCGCATGGTGGTCGACTTACCGGCCCCGTTCGGGCCGAGGAAGCCGGTCACCTTGCCGGGTTTCACCTCGAAAGACAGGTTGTCAACGGCAACGGTTGCGCCGTATCGCTTGGTGAGGCCCTTTGCCTCGATCATCGCCGTACTCCTCGTTCGGTGGCGCGCCATTAGTCGTCGGGCGGGCAGTGCACAATCAGTATCGAGGTCGGACGGGTGCAGAACATCGGACCCGGGGCGGATCCGGTGTGTCCACCCGTGGGTTGATTCTGCCGTCGGGGTGGATCGCGCTGCTATCGGTTAAAGCCCTGACCACGACCCCGACGATCCCCTATCCACCCATCACGGCGCATCAGCCGAAAGTCGACGGCGGATAGTACTTCCGGCTTTGCCTCGGGCAAATGATGGAAGTGACTACCAAACGAATCAGCTTCGTTCTGCCGGAACTCCGTAAAGCACCAGGTTCTGGGCGTAACTGTGGGTCGTGTGGTTGTACGCACCGATGCAGGTCACCAGCGCCAATCTGGGTTTCCCGTCACCGTGGAACAAATCGCTGGGCAAGCCGTCTCGCTGGTAGATCCGGCGCGCCACGATGCGATACCGATGCACAGTCCCGTCGCCGGAGGTCACCGCTACCTTGCTACCGACCCGGACCTCCGACAGCCCGGCGAACACCCCAAGCCCGCGAGTGGTGTCCACGTGACCAGCCAGCAGCACAGTGCCACCAGCCGAGCCCGGCGCAGCACCCGCTGCCCACCAACCGACGCCGTTCCGCGACTTCGGCACCTGCAGCCCGCCATCGCTTCCAGTGGCGACCGGCACCACCGACGCGTCCTTGAGGCCGGACATGGCCAGCTTCACCGGTGGAATGGCGGCTTCCCGTTCCGCTGCGGAGTCGCCGGCCTTCGGAACCTCTCCGGCGTTTCCGTGCTGCCCTCCGAACACCATGGCGAGACCGACGCCTATCGTCGCGATCCCGAGCAGGCGCCGCCGGAACGGGATCGGCTTGCCGATCAGAAGCAGCAGTACGCCGATGCCGAGCAGAGCCAGCGCGATCCGCGAGCGGACCTTCTGGGCGTCGGCCATCTGGCCGCCGTCGCCCGTGGGCACAGTGGGCGATTCAGTGGTCTCGCGGCACGGACCCGCCACCATCCGCAGATGCATCTGGAGCACGGGCTTGGCGCCGTTGGCCAGGGACTCGACGGCCGGTGAGGCGCTCTTCGGCAGGTCGCCGTCGATCAACGCCAGGTACCGCTGGTGCTCCTGCCGTTGCAGCGCCAGCCAGGCGGCGTCGTACCCGGGCTTCCCGGCCTTGGCAGCGAGCGCGTCGAGCTGTTGACGCTCGGTCTGCGACGGGATCGTCACCAGCTCGATGCCGAAGCGACCGGCGGCCTCGGACTCTTGCGCGGCGAGCCGGCGATGATCTCGTTCCATCACGGCGCCGTTGCTTCGTACGCAGGAGCTCTTGCCCTGGGTCTTCGCGGCGTGGGCGGCCTGGATGATCGTCAGGTTGAGCTGGTGGGCCGCGTTGAGATAGGCGACATCCGGTTGCGGTGTCGCCGCGGTCGCCGGCTGCGCGGTCGCCAGGACGCCGGCCGCGAGAAGCAGCAGCAACGCCAGCACCCGAGTAGAGGTCTTGACCTGCCGTCGAGGCACCCGCCACCTCCCTCGCACGTCGGCGTCACGCAGTACTGACAGTAAAGGGGCCGACGGCCCTGGGTCCAGCCGTACGAAACGGCCCGCCGGTCAGACCGGCGGGCCGTTCGCGTGGATACCGCGACTACGCGGCGGCGTTCACCTCGGCCGGAGTGTCCGAGATGACCGACTCGCGACGCTTCGACACGATCACGGCCGCGGCCAGGATCACTACCGCCACGAGGGCGATCGCGATCCGCAGCGGCTTGTTGGCGTCGTCGCCGATCGACGACAGGCCGACGACGGCCGGGGCGATCAGCACGGAGACCAGGTTCATCACCTTGATCAGCGGGTTGATGGCCGGGCCGGCGGTGTCCTTGAACGGGTCACCGACGGTGTCACCGATGACGGTGGCCTCGTGCGCGGGCGAACCCTTGCCGCCGTGGTTGCCGTCCTCGACCAGCTTCTTGGCGTTGTCCCAGGCTCCACCGGAGTTGGCCAGGAAGACCGCCATCAGCGTGCCTGCACCGATCGCACCGGCCAGGTAGCCGGCCAGCGCCGCGGCACCGAGGCCGAAGCCCACAGCGATCGGCGCGGTCAGCGCGAGCAGACCAGGCGTGGCCAGCTCCCGCAGCGAGTCGCGGGTGCAGATGTCGACGACCTTGCCGTACTCCGGCTTGCCCGTCCCCTCCATGATCCCGGGGATGTCGCGGAACTGGCGACGTACCTCGTAGACGACCGCACCGGCGGCACGGCCGACGGCGTTGATCGCGAGACCGGAGAACATGAACACGACGGCCGCACCGAGGATGATGCCGACCAGGGTGCCCGGGTTGAAGACCAGTGCCTCGGCCTCGAACTTGGCGTAGTTGTCGGCCAGCGAGGTCCGGATCGAGTCGGTGTAGGAACCGAACAGCGCGGTCGCGGCCAGTACGGCGGTCGCGATCGCAATGCCCTTGGTGATGGCCTTGGTGGTGTTGCCGACGGCGTCCAGCTCGGTCAGGATCTGGGCCGCCTCGCCGTCGACGTCACCGGACATCTCGGCGATGCCCTGCGCGTTGTCGGAGACCGGACCGAAGGTGTCCATCGCGACGATGACGCCGACGGTGGTGAGCAGACCACAACCGGCCAGCGCGATCGCGAACAGCGCGACCACACCGGAACCACCGACCAGGAAGGCGCCGTACACGGCCGCCGCGATCACCACGGCGGTGTAGACGGCGGACTCGAAGCCGACCGAGATACCGGACAGGATCACGGTGGCAGCACCGGTCAGCGAGGTCTTGCCGACATCCTGGACCGGCTTGTCCTCGGTGCCGGTGTAGTAACCGGTGATGGCCAGGATGATCGCGGCCAGCACGATGCCGATGATCACCGAGACGGTGGCGATCAGCCGCGGGTCGCCGTCGTACGCCGCGATCGTCTCGCTGGCGTTGCTCAGATCCTTGAAGCTGCTCGGCAGATAAACGAACGCGGCCACCGTGCACAGGATCGCGGAGATCAGTGCGGAGATGTAGAACGCCCGGTTGATCGTGCGCAGGCCGTTCTCGCCGGTGCGCGGGCGGGTCAGGAAGACACCGATGACCGCGGTGATGGCGCCGATGGCCGGCACGATCAGCGGGAAGATCAGGCCCTGCTCGCCGAACGCGGCCTTGCCCAGGATCAGCGAGGCCACCAGCATCACGGCGTACGACTCGAACAGGTCGGCCGCCATACCGGCGCAGTCGCCCACGTTGTCACCGACGTTGTCGGCGATGGTCGCGGCGTTGCGCGGGTCGTCCTCGGGGATGTTCTGCTCGACCTTGCCGACCAGGTCGGCGCCGACGTCGGCGGCCTTGGTGAAGATACCGCCGCCGACTCGCATGAACATGGCGAGCATGGCCGCACCGAAGCCGAAGCCCTCGAGCACGGTCGGCGCGTCACCCTTGAACAGCAGTACGACGAGCGCGGCGCCGAACAGGCCGAAGCCCACGGTCGCCATCCCGACGGTGCCGCCGGTGCGGAACGCGACCCGCATCGCGGGTTCGCGGCCCTCGTCCCGCGCGGCCGCGGCGACCCGGACGTTGGCGCGCGTCGCGAGCCACATCCCCAGGTAGCCGATCAGGGCGGAGAAGCCCGCGCCGACCAGGAAGAAGACGGACCGGAAGATCTTCAGTGTGGTCTCGTTGTCGCCGTCTGTGTGAGCAGGCAGCAGGAACAGCAAGAGAAATGCGACCACGGCGAAGACCGACAACGTCCGGAACTGCCGGCTCAGAAAGGCCGAGGCACCTTCCTGGACCGCAGCGGCGATCGTCTTCATGTTCTCGGTGCCATCGTTCGCGGCAAGCACCTGGCCCCGGAAGACCATCGCGATGGCGACCGCGAGGATCGCGATCACCCCGACGACGATCACCAGTGTGGTGTTGCTCGACGAAAGATCCACCGCTTGTGGAGCAAGCGACGCGGACATCCGTCCTCCTTGTAGGCAACCCATCCAGGCTTGACGGCCCCCATCTGCCGTAACCGAAGGGTTGGGGAATACGACACAGCGCCAATGAACTGGCGCGGTGGGTCACTCTAACGGGTATCCGACCAGACCTGACGACAGGGTGGTCTACGCCATACCCGGGTGGCAGGGCAAGCAGGTCACGCTTGGTAACGCTGTGGACACCTTTTCGCTTTCGTCAGATCGCGGAGGCAACGTCGGGGTGGATGTCGAAGACCTTGGTCAGGCCGGTGATCCGGAAGATCTTGAGCAGCCGTTCCTGCGTACAGACCAGGGACATCGTGCCGTCGTGGGTGCGCACCCGTTTCAGTCCGCCGACCAGTACGCCGAGGCCGGTGGAGTCCAGGAACTCAACGCGTTCCAGGTCGATCACCAGGTCATGCACGCCGTCGTCGACGAGTGCGGCGATCTTCTCGCGGAGCTTCGGCGCCGTGTAGACGTCGATCTCTCCAGCGACCTCGATGACGGTCCGCCCGCCCTCGGCGCGCGCAGTCAGCGACAGATCCACTTCGGCCTCCGATCCCGTGAACTGCTGCATTCAACCATGTACGGACCGTGAGTAGGGCCGTTGCTGAAAACTCTTTCATCTCGTTGATCCGAAGTCGATCTCCGTCCACAAAAAGCCGCGTGCATCCGACCGTGCAGCCGACCATGCAGCACTTGAATCGGGCCGCACCCGAATGCTGCCGGGCGTGCGCTGTCCGTGGCCGCGGTTAGGCTCGCGGTATGCGTGCAGGTGGTGAGGCGGCGGCTGTCCTGAAGCGCCTTGCCGCCGGTCGGGACGAGCGGCTCACCCACGTCGAGTCGGTGCCACCGCGATTGGGACAAACGTGTGCTTGGCCGCGCTGGGTCCCCGACGACGTGCTCGGGCAACTCGCGGACGCCGGAATCACCAAGCCCTGGACTCATCAGGTCGCCACCGCGGAAGCGGCGTACGCCGGGAACCATGTCGTGGTCGCGACGGGCACCGCATCGGGCAAGTCGCTTGGGTACCTGCTGCCCGCGTTCGCGACCTTGAGCATCGCGCAGGCCGCTTCACCGCATCGGCGGACCGCCTCTGTTCTGTACTTGTCGCCGACCAAGGCTCTGGCGAACGACCAGCTCCGCGCGGTCTCGTCGTACACAGTGCCGGGTCTGCGGGCGACCACGCTCGACGGGGACTCCGAGCTGACCGAACGGGACTGGGCTCGCGACCATGCGACGTACGTCCTGAGCAATCCGGACATGCTGCATCGCTCGGTCCTGCCGAACCACCAGCGTTGGGCGCGCTTCCTGGGCCGCCTGCAGTACGTCGTGGTCGACGAGTGTCACCACTATCGCGGGGTCTTCGGTGCGCATGTGGCCGGCGTACTGCGTCGGTTGCGCCGGGTCTGCGCGCAGTACGGCGCTCATCCGATCTTCGTCTGTGCTTCGGCGACGGTGGCCGAGCCGGCGGTCTCAGGCGAACGCTTGACCGGACTGCCGATGGTGGAGGTGGTGTCGGACGGCTCGCCGCGAGGCGGCATCTCCTTCGGCCTGTGGGAGCCGCCGCTGACCTCGATGCGCGGAGAGAACGGCGCTCCCGTACGGCGCTCCGCTACCGCCGAGGTGGCCGACCTCCTGACCGATCTGGTCGTTTCGGGCGTGCGGACCGTGGCTTTCGTCCGGTCTCGTCGTGGCGCGGAGACGGTCGCGATGACCGCCCGGGAGAACCTGATCGAGGTCGACCCGACGCTGTCCGAGCAAGTGTCGGCGTACCGGGCCGGCTATCTGCCCGAGGAGCGCCGACGACTCGAGAGCATGTTGCAGAGTGGTGAGCTCACTGGAGTCGCCGCGACCAATGCGCTCGAGCTGGGCATCGACATCGCCGGACTGGACGCCGTACTGCTCTCTGGCTGGCCTGGTACGCGCGCATCCCTCTGGCAGCAGGCTGGACGCGCCGGCCGGGCCGGTGGGGATGCAGTGGCCTTGCTGGTGGCCCGTGACGATCCACTGGACACCTACCTGGTCCGTCACCCGGACGCCATCTTCGGACGCCCGGTCGAGGCGACAGTCTTCAACCCGGAGAACCCGTACGTGCTGGGTCCACAGCTGTGTGCCGCTGCGCAGGAGCTGCCACTCACTGCCGACGACTACGAGATCTTCGGCGAAACGACTCCAGTGGTCATCGCGCAGCTGGTTCGACAGGGGTTGCTTCGCGAGCGACCGCATGGCTGGTTCTGGACCCGACGAGACCGCGCTGTGGACGCCATCGACATCCGGTCGGCCGGCGGTAAGACAGTGCAGATCGTCGAGGACCAGACCGGTCGCTTGCTCGGCACGGTCGACGGCGGCTCCGCGCATGCCTCGGTCCACGAGGGCGCTGTCTACGTGCACGCAGGTGAGTCGTATCTGGTCCGCACGCTCGACCTCGAGGAGCACGCGGCCGTCGTGGAGCCGGCCTCCCCCGACTACACGACCTTCGCCCGGGACGTGACCGAGATCAGCATCCTGGCCACCGAGAAGACGTGCACCTGGGGTACGGCGGAGTTGTCCCGCGGCTGGGTCCAGGTGACGAGCCAAGTGGTCTCGTACCAGCGCAAACTGCTCGCGACCGGCGACGTACTGGATGAGCAGCCGCTCGATCTGCCCGAGCGCACCCTGCGGACCAAGGCGGTCTGGTGGACCGTGCCCGACGCCGCCATCGAGAGGCTCGGGCTGTCCGACGTACCAGGAGCTGCCCACGCGGCCGAGCACGCCTCGATCGGCCTGCTCCCGCTGTTCGCCACCTGCGACCGCTGGGACATCGGCGGCGTCTCCACCGCCCGGCACGCCGACACCGGCTGCCTCACCGTCTTCGTGTACGACGGCCACCCGGGCGGAGCCGGATTCGCCGAACACGGGTACGCCGCGGCGCGCGAGTGGTTGACCGCGACACGCGAGGCGATTGCACACTGTGAATGTACGGATGGATGCCCGTCCTGCGTACAGTCGCCCAAGTGTGGGAACCAGAACAACCCACTCGACAAAAGCGGCGCGGTGGCGCTGCTCTCGGCACTACTGAGCAGTGAGGCCTGAAGGGTCCGGCAGCCCCGGACAGAGAGGCAGCTGACCATGTTCGTTCTCGGAGTTGTTCTGATCGTCCTGGCGGTGTTGTTCGGACTCGGGGTCTCGGTGTCGTCCACCGCCTCGACCAAGCTGGAGGTCTTCGGCGTCGACTTCGGCGTCTCGGTCCCGACCGTCTTCTTCCTCGGCGTCGCGGCCGGCGCGATCCTGATGCTCGGATTGTGGTTGACGAAGAAGGGACTCGGCCGCGGCTACCGCCGGCGCAAGGAGATGCGTGAGCTCCGGGCCCAGGCGACGACCACCCCTGACACCGCTCCGGCCGCCACTACGACTCCGACCCCGGTCGGCGGCGAGATCACCGAGAGTGACACCAAGGCGGATCTCCGGCCGAGCGTCGAAAGCCGGAGCGACGGGCCCGCGGACGAGCGGCTCGCGGTCGAGCAGGAGCTCACCCCGGACCCCAACGACACCAAGCAGCCGCACTGACCACTCTGTTGCCTCCGGCATCAACTAACTCAAAGAACGACTGCAATCTCCAGCGATAGCGGTAAGATCTCGATCACCGCACAGCTACCGCACGGCGATGACACGACCTTCCTGCAGCCGGATTTCGGGGCCTGGCGCAACGATCTCCGGCTGGCAGTTAGTTGCCATTGGCATCAAGTTTCGGGGTCGCGCCGTAACCACCTCCGACACACCTGTGCCTTACTGGTTGTGGCGTCAACGTCGCGTTGAGTCACCTTCGGCCTTCCGGGCCACACCGCCTCCTCACGGGGGACAGACCCGCAACCCACCCCACGCGCAAAGGGTGTTGTCGCGGTTCCCGGAACCCGGACCAGGCTCACGCCACGGGGTCCCGACGACCTGACGCAAGTGAGATGGCACGACCTCTGGAGGTTGTCTTGATCATCCGAAAGATTTTGAGCCGTTCCGGCGTGGCAGTGCTCGCGGTCAGCGTCGCACTCGCCACCGCCGTACCGGCCCAGGCCGCGAACCCGGTCAAGGACGCAGCGTCCACGCCGGGCGTCGAGGTGGGTGTGGCGAAACAGATCGCCACCCGCGCCGACACGCGGTACTGCCTCACCTTCGTCGCAGCCGCCAAGGTCCCGATGGCGGTCATGATGGCGTGTGCACCGGGCAAGGAAGGCAAGACCCAGGAGTGGGTCTACACCGAGTCCGGCCAGTTGCAGGTGGCGATGAGCAAGAGCGTCGGTGGCGCCCTTGCCTCGACCGGTGCCTGCCTGGACAGCGGTGCGGACCTGGCCAAGGTGCCGGCCTCCGCGCCACTGCTGGTACTGCCCTGCCGTGCGGGTGACGGGCAGAAGTGGTCCTACGACGAGAGCGCCGGCACGTTCGTGAACGACGCCAGTGGTCTCGCCCTCACGTCTCTGCTCGGCAAGGGGAAGGCCAAGCAGGCACAACCGACCGGAAGCATGTCCGCGACCGGTACACCGGTCCAGGGCTGGAGCGCACTGCCGCTCCCGGGCCTGGACATCCTGGGTGCGGTCCTGGCACTCGTGAACGCGCTGCTGGCATCCCTGGGCCTGGCCCTGCCACTGCCGATCGCGAACGCCGCATCCAGCCTGCTCCAGCTCGTTCGGCCGCAGCTGCCCATCCCGGCACAGATGACGGTGCTGCCGAAGCAGATGATGGAACTGGCGCAGAAGTAGTCACCGCGGAGCGACACAGAGACGGGCGGCCCCGACGAAATCGTCGGGGCCGCCCGTGCGTTCGGAGTCCTTTCCGCTGGATGGGATGAGACTCGCCGGACCGATGGGCTCGGATTCTCGCTGCTTGCGCGTCAGCGAGACCCTGACCTCACCGGTTCATCACCACCCGCAGTGCCAGTAGTGATGGTGATGGTGATGGTGGCCGAAAAGCAGGCCATCGAGAAGGCTGGCAACGCCGTAGACAAGACCCATGTCTTTCACCTCCGATCCAGTGAACCGATCGGCATGACCGTACCCCGCCGGTCACGGTCTGTATCTAGTCAGCTACCTGTTGCCACGGAACCTTGAGGATCCTTTAACTCTTCCGCAATGCGTACGGCGGGATCCGAACTTGACATGGTTGCCGCCAGCACCAGATAACGTTCACCACGGGTTGGGTAAAAGTCTTCACATAGTTGCTGAGGAGTGCCAATCTTTGACCGGCACTCTTGCTGGACCACTTTTCTCGCTAGGAGCTCCTGATGCGATCACTCAGGCTGTGCACGACCGGTGTCCTCGGCGCCGCGGCGCTCGCCCTGCTCACCGGCTGTCTCGGCTCGTCCGACTCCGGCAGCGGCGACCAGGACGCGAACCGGAACGCCGAGGCCAAGAAGGTCGAGCTGACCATCGGCTCGAACGCGATCAAGGGCGGCAAGAGCAGCGCCGGCGCGACCTTCATCGAGGACGTCCTGATCCCGAAGTTCGTCGCCGAGCAGAAGGGCAAGGGTGTCGACGTCACGGTCAAGTTCCAGGGCGACGGCTCCGACGACGAGGTCTACAAGCAGAAGCTGTCGCTGGACCTGTCGAACAAGTCCGGTCCGGACCTGATCCAGATCGACGGCATCTGGGTCGGCGAGTTCGCCCAGGCCGGCTACATCAAGCCGCTCACCGACACCGTCGGCGATACCGGCAAGGTGGACGACTGGGACGGCTGGAAGCAGATCCCGGAGTCGGTCCAGCAGCTCGGCAGCTTCGAGGGCAAGCGGTACGGCGTTCCCGGTGGCACCGACGGCCGGGTGCTGTTCTTCAACAAGAAGCTGTTCCAGCAGGCCGGTCTGCCCGCCGACTGGCAGCCGAAGTCGTGGGACGACATCATCACCGCCGGCCAGGCGCTGAAGAAGCTCCCAGGCGTCGACCCGATCCAGATCAACGCCGGTACGGCGATGGGCGAGGCGACCACCATGCAGGGCATCCTGCCGCTGCTGGTCGGCACCGGCACCACGATCAACACCGACGGCAAGTGGCTGGGTGACACCCCGCAGCTGCGCCAGGTGCTCGACTTCTACCACCAGGTCTACGGCACCGGTCTCGGCGACCCCGTGCTGCAGAAGGAGGCGAAGGGCCGGGACAAGTCGTTCGCCCAGTTCGCCGCGAACAAGGTCGGCATTCTGCTGGAGAGCGACTACTTCTGGCGCAGCGTCGTGGAGCCCAAGCAGGGCGTCGCGAAGATGGCCGACCGCGACACCGCCGTCGGCTACGCGCTCATCCCGGCCAACAAGCCCGGTGGTGGCGTGAAGGGCCAGGACTTCGTGTCGATGTCCGGTGGCGGCGCGACCGTGATCAACCCGAACACCAAGTTCCCGCAGCAGGCCTGGGAGCTCCTGCAGTTCATGAACTCCGCCGATATGGTCAAGGCCTCACTGGACGGCGCGGCGAAGATCACCCAGCGCACCGACGTCAACAACGAGGTGCTCGCCGGTGACCCGATGCTGAGCTTCATCAACACCAAGGTCCTGCCGCTCACCCAGTTCCGCCCCGGACTGGCGGAGTACCCGAAGGTCTCGGCCGCGCTGCAGCAGGCGACCGCGGACGTGGTCGCGGGCAAGACCACGGATGCCGCGGCGGCGGCGTACCAGAAGGCTGTCGAGGCGGCGGCCGGTAGCAAGGACAAGGTCACCACCAACTGATGACTTCCACTTCCGCACCCGCGCAGGGTCGTGACCCTGCGCGGGATCGTGGCCCCGCGCGGGATGTCGCCGGGCTGGGGGTCGGACGGGCCTTCGGGTTCCTGGCGCCGGCTTTCCTGCTGATCGGCGCGTTCCTGATCTTCCCGGCGCTCTGGACCATCTACATCGGCATCACCAACTACCGGTTGACCGGTGTCGAGGCGGTGTCGCCGTCGATCGTGGGCCTGTCGAACTACACGAAGGCGCTCAACGACGCGCTCTTCCACAACGCGCTGTGGCTGACGATGCTGTTCGTCCTCGGCTCCGCGATCGTCGGGCAGAACATCCTCGGCTTCACGCTCGCGTGGGTGATGCGCCGTACGCGTCCCGCCGTACGACGTACTGTCCAAGGGCTCGTCCTGCTCGCCTGGATCCTGCCGTCGACCGTGGTCGCGTACCTGTGGGTCGCCTTCTTCGACCGGGACGGCGGCACCTTCAACAGCATCCTCGGTACGCCGGGGACGGCCTGGCTGATCGACTACCCGATGGCCTGCCTGGTGGTGTTCAACGTCTGGCGCGGTACGGCGTTCTCGATGATGTTGTACTCGTCGGCGCTGGAGGCCGTACCGCCGTCGCAGCTCGAGTCGGCGCGGATGGTCGGGGCGTCCGGTTGGCAGACGCTGCGGGACGTGGTGTTCCCGCACATCCGCGGTCACGTGCTCACGAACACGCTGCTGATCTCGCTGTGGACCGCGAACGACTTCTCGCCGTTCCTGCTCACCAAGGGCGGACCGAACCACGCGTCCGAGACGGTGCCGGTCTACATCTACAACGTGGCCCTGCAGGGCGGTGAGCTCGGCTACTCGTCGGCCATCTCGTTCCTGCTGCTGCTCGCGAACCTGCTGGTCTCTCTGGTCTACCTACGGCTACTTCGGAGGCGCTCATGAGGACGCCTGCATTCGTCGTACGGCGGATCGGCTTCTATGTGCTGATCTGCGCGATAACGCTGTTCTTCGCCGTACCGATGTTGTGGATCGCGTCGGCGCCGTTCGACGCTTCGCCAGGACTCGGCGTGCACTGGCCGGACTGGACGTTGGACAACGTCCGGAAGACGCTCGACCATCCGTACGCGATGCACTCGTTGGTGAACTCGCTGCTGATCTGCGTGACCACCGCGCTGGCCGTGACTGCGTTCGCCGCGTTGGCGTCGTACGCGTTGTCGCGGGTGCGGATCCCTGGCCGGGACGCTCTGCTGTACGGGTTGTTGCTGCTGTCATCGGTCGTCACCGGTACGGCGGCGATGGTGCCGATCTTCGTGATGATGTTCCAGCTCGGGCTGATCGACTCGCGGTTCGGAGTCGCGCTGGTGATGACCGGCGGGTTGTTGCCAGCGGCAATCTTCATCCTGAAGGACTTCGTCGACGCGGTGCCGAAGTCGTACGAGGAGTCGGCGCGGGTGTTCGGCGCCTCCACGTGGCAGATCCTGCGCGACGTCGTACTGCCGGTGTCGCGGCCCGGCCTGGCCACCATCATGGTCTGGGCGTTCGTGAACGCGTGGGGCAACTTCCTGGTCCCGTTCCTGCTCATCCGGTCGATCGACAAGCAGCCCGCTGCCGTGCTGCAGCAGACCTTCACCGACGAGGGCGGCAGTGCCAACCTCCAGGTGATCCCGGTCTTCGCGCTGCTGTTCTCGATCCCGGTCGTCGTGCTGTACCTGCTGGTGAACTCGCGGTATGGGTTCCGTTTCCATGGAGGGATCAAGAGCTGATGGCGGGCATCGACATCGAAAGCCTGGCGACCGTCTACCCGAACGGCGTACGCGCCGTCGACGGGCTGGACCTGCACGTGGCCGACGGCGAGTTCTTCGCGCTGCTCGGCCCGTCCGGGTGCGGCAAGACCACGCTGCTGCGGACGATCGCCGGCCTGGAGCCCGCGTCCGAAGGCAAGGTCCGGATCGACTCCGCGGATGTGACGCGGCTCGAGCCGGGCAAGCGCGGGGTGGCGATGGTCTTCCAGGACTATGCGCTGTTCCCGCACATGAACGTGTCGGAGAACATCACGTACCCGTTGAAGGTACGTCGGGTGCCGATGGCGAAGCGTGCTGCGGTCGCCGAACGCACCGGTGGTGAGCTTTCGTTGCAAGGCCTGCTGGAGCGTAAGCCCGGTCAGTTGTCGGGCGGTCAGCAGCAGCGGGTCGCGTTGGCACGCGCGATCGCGTCCGAGGGCAAGGTGCTGCTGCTGGACGAGCCGTTGTCGAACTTGGATGCTCGGCTGCGGCTGGAGGCGCGGACGTTCCTGAAGAAGCTGCAGCGCGACTTGGGCATCACCACGGTGTTCGTCACGCACGACCAGGCTGAGGCGCTCGCTTTGGCTGACCGGATCGCGGTGATGGAGTCCGGCAAGCTTCGACAGCTCGGGTCTCCTCGTGAGGTCTTCGCGCGGCCGGTTAACACGTTTGTCGCCAACTTCATCGGGTCCACGCCGATGAACCTGCTCCCTGGGACGGTTACGGCCGAAGCGGTGTCGGTCGCGGGCGGGTCGTTGCCTGCGGCCACTGGTTCTGTACCGACCGGGGCTGAGGTGACTGTCGGCGTACGTCCTGAGTATTTGACGATGGCATCCGGCGACGTCACCGGACCGGCGCTCCGTGGCTCGGTCGTCGTGGCCGAGAACCTCGGCACCCAGTCCCTCGTCACCGTCGACTGCGACGGAACCCTGATCGGCGTAACCGTGCCCGAAGAAGACGAGCCGGGTCCCGGCGCAACGGTTGTCCTCACCGCTCCCGCCTCCCGAGTCCTCCTCTACGACCGCGAATCCGGCGACCTCCTGGCCCACCAACCAACCAAAGTCACGCAATGACCCTCAACGCCACCACCCGCCGGCCCGCCGACACAGGCACGGGATGGTCCGCCGACGCCGGCATGCGCTGGTCCGCCGACGCCGGCCTGTGCTGGTCGACCGACGCCGGCCCGTGCTGCACGCCGGTCGTCCAGCTTCTTTCACCGGATTCGGTCGACTGATGGCTGTTACGACGTACCGCCAGGTGTGGACGCTCGACGACCGGGCTGAGTCGGTCTGGCACTCGTTGCCTGTTGACATCCCGGCCGACTGCCCTGGGCTGCTCGTCACGTTGGAGGTCCCACCGGTCGAGGGTGCGGTCATTGACCTCGGCTGCGAAGGTGCGGGCGGTTGGCGTGGGTGGTCCGGCGGTGCGCGCCAGACCTTCGCGATCACACCTATTGCGGCAACACCCGGATACCTGGCCGGTGAGCTCGAAGCTGGCACCTGGTGGGTCGTCATCGGCCTGCACCGCGTACCGGTCGAGGGCGTCGAGCTCGTCGTCGAGGCGGTAACCGGACCAGTAGCCGAGATCCCCGGTCTCACCGAATACAACGAGCTGTCGGCGGCGATCGCCGTACCCCCTCGTCCGCCGCGCCGATCGCTGCCCGCATCGTCCGGCCTGAAGTGGATCGCCGGCGACTTCCACGCGCACTCACTGCACTCCGACGGCTCCACCCCGATCGCCAACCTCGCCGCCCTCGGCGTCTCCGCGGGGCTCGATGTGCTGGCCGTGACCGACCACAACACGGTCGCGCACCACCTCGAACTGCCCTCAGTCGGCAACCGCTTCGGCATCGGCCTGATCCCGGGCCAAGAGGTAACGACCGATACCGGCCACGCGAACGCGTTCGGCGAGATCGGGGTGATCGACTTCCGCCGGCCCGCTTCCACTTGGGTCTCGGAGGTCGCGCAACGCGGTGGTCTGCTCTCGATCAACCATCCACTGGGCGGCGACTGCTCCTGGCGCCAACCGCTCCCGGAACACCCACCCCTCGCCGAAATCTGGCACTCATCTTGGCTCGATCACACCTGGGGCGGCCCCATCGCGTGGTGGGAGGCCTGGGGTCTCGAACGCACGACGCCCATCGGCGGCAGCGACTGGCACAACCCGAGCTCGCTCACCCCACCCGGTACGCCGACCACCTGGATAGCGGTAGACGCCTCAGCCGAAGGCCCCGACCTAATCCCCGCCACCCTGGCCGCCCTAGCCGCAGGCCGCACGGCGATCTCCTGGTCCTACACCGCCCCAGTCCTGGTCCGCGCCGACGACGAACTAATCGCCATAGACGCCCCCAACACCCTCGTACTCTCCCCCAACGGCACCCGCCACGCCGTCCGCTCGTCGTACGAACGCCTCCCCGCGACCCCCGGCCCCCACCTCCTAGTCACCCACACCGGCAACTTCCTCTCCACCTGCACCTAACAACCGCGCGGGTGGAGGGTCGGACCCCCAACTGAGCAACGTGCTGGGGACAGTTGCCTGGGCGACCGCGGCGCCGTCGTCCGGCCGGTGGGTGTGTGGACGGGGCAGACTGGGGTGATGAGTAGTGGACAGCGTCAGGTGATCGTGGTGGATGCTGCGAATGTGATCGGGTCACGCCCCGACGGCTGGTGGCGCGATCGCCCCGGCGCCGCTCGTCGGCTCCTGACCAAGCTCGCCGTACTCCAGCAGAACCTGCAAGACACCACCGACATCATCGTCATCCTCGAAGGCGCCGCCAAAGCCGCGGTATCCGGCCCCGACGCACCCGACACCGGCACCCTCCAGGTAGTCCTCGCCCCAGGCTCCGGCGACGACACCATCGCCGATATCACCGCCAAGTCCGCCAGCCGCGACGATCACCCCGAGGTCACCGTGGTAACGGCCGACCGAGGCCTCCGCCAACGAACAGACCCCACCGGCGCCACCGCCACCGGCCCCACCTGGCTCCTAGACCAACTAGACCCCCTCTAATCAGTCCATCGGCTGGAGGCACGAGGCGGGAGTGCTCAGTCGAGTAGCCAGCCGTTGTTTTCTGCTATTTGGATTGCGTCGGAGCGGGTTCGGGCGCCGGTCTTACCGATCGCTGACCAGAGTCGTGAACGGATGACGCGCTCGGAGACGTCCAGCTTCCGTGCCATCAGCGCGACCGAACCCCCTTCGCGGGCCGCCCGCAATGTGTCGGTCTCGCCCTCGTTGAGCGGGGTCTCGGAGTACCTGAGGGTCTCGGCCGCCAGGTTCGCGTCGACCACCCGCAGCCCGAGGTGCACCCGTCGCACCGCATCCGCCAACTGCGGCGCCGGACTCCCCTTCAGCGCGAACCCCTTCGCCCCGGCGTCGAGACCACGCCGCAAATGCACAGGACGCCCGTACGTCGTCAACATCACGACCCGGCACTCCGGCATCGACGTACGCAGCTCCGTCGTCACGGTGATGCTGTCGTGTCCAGGCCCACCGGCGTCGAGCAGCGCGACGTTCGCGCGATGCCGTTTCGCGGCACCTACCACATCGTCGGTTCTGTTGATCTCGGCAACGATCTCCAGATCGCGCTCACGCTCCAGACCGCTGCGGAGCACGCCACGGCTGAGGATCTGGTCGTCAACCAGCAGCAGCCGGATCGGGTTGGGCAAACGGGCCTCCGAGGTAACCGTCCGGACGTCGGGGAAGTACGTCCGGGAGGATGAGCAGTACTCGGTTCCAGATCATGAAGCCCGCTCCCACATTCCGTCCACATCAACGCGGCATCTCTACCAGATTGCGACCAGATCGCGACCCCACCAGAACCACCCCCTCACCCCCGGCCGTTTGACGGGTACCCGCGCGGCCAGCTGGACTTTCCTTCCGCGCCAACCATCGACGTCACAAAGCCCCGGAATACTCCGACCGCTGCCAGACCTGGCCGTCGAGCTCGCCGGTTAAGTCGGGGTGGTTAGAGGGGGCCGGCTCGGGCGGTGGTGGTGAGGGTTGGGTGGGTGAAGGGGAGGTTTAGTTGGAGGGATAGTCCGACGGTTACCTCGGTGGGGGTGGGGTGGCAGGCGGTTAGGTGGGCTTTGTGGAGGGTGGCTATTCGGGCTGCGGTGGTGCAGGGCGTTTCGGGCGTGGTGGGTGGGATGAGGGGTTGTCGGGCGGCTGAGGGCTGGGCGGTTGTTGGGGGTTTGGTTAGGGATTGGGCTGCGGAGAGGGCGGTTAGATCGGCGGCGGCGGTTAGTTGGTGGCGGGCTGTGGAGATGGCGGACCAGAGGGTGGCTGCGGCTAGGGCTGTGATGAGGAGGACGGCGGCGAAGAGGGAGTGGAGGGTTGCGCTTCCCTTCTCGTTGTGACCGGTACGCCAAAGCCGTCGACTCTCGTTGTGCCCGGTATGCCGGAGCCGGTGACCCTCGATGTGCTGGGTGTGCCGGGGCCGTCGATCTGCGGTTTGGGTCATGGGGAATCGGGCTCCGTGGGTTCGGATTGCAGGGTGGCTTCGGCGGTTAGGTGGGCGGGGGTGAGGGACGTCAGGAGTGGGGGGTTGTGGGTTGGGGTGGCGGTGACTGTTACGTGGATGTCTTGGCCTTCGCGGGTGATGGTGATCGTGGCGGTGGGGACGGTGCGGTGGCCGATGGCTTTGGCCTGGTCTGGGGGTTCGCCTCGGGCTACTGCGCGGGCCACGTCTCGAGCAGCGTCGATGCATTGAATGTTCAGGATGACCAGGCCGATCGACCAGATGCCGAGGAGTAGCAGGGAGAGCAGCACCGGCAGGGTGATCGCCAACTCGGCGGTGATGGCGCCACGATCGTTCTCACGTTCTGTCTTGCGTACGGCGTTGTCGGCGAACGGCATGTAGTGGCTCCTGCGGGAAAGGGCGGCCGGCCGGGTCGGGGCCGACCGGCCGCCGGATCGGGCTAGAGCTGGACGCCTTCTACGCCGGCCAGTTTGAGGGCGTAGTTGATGAGGGCCTTGAGGGCGTTCATCATCACGTCGGACTTCAGCAGGGCGACGAGGATTCCGCCGAAACCGCAGGCTGCTACGACGCTGACGGCGTACTCGGCGGTGGCGGCGCCGAGCTGGCCGCGCGAGCGAGTGCGGAACTGGTTGCGCAGCTGGTTGCGGGGGCGGGTGCGGAGCTGGTTGCGGACGGCTACTAGTGCCTTGGACATCTGGTTCCTCCGGGGTTTGCGATCGGCCGATCCGGATCGCTCACTGACAACATGCCGTTGCCGGATGGCCTTTTTTGCAAGGACTTTCTGGGCTGTGGATGACGGCCTCACGGGTGGAACAGGTACGGGATCAACGCATCGGCGATGGTCGGGACGATGGACAGGAAGATGAACGCGGGCAGGAAGCAGAGGCCCAGCGGGAGAGCTGAGCGGGACTCTGCGGCGCGGGCTCGTTGGTCGGCGGCGTGGTGGTGGGACTGGCGCGTGTCGTCGGCCAGATGGTCGAGGGTCTTCGAGAGTGGGGCGCCGGAGCGGATCGAGCGATCGATGGCTCGAGCTACGGAGGCGCAGGCTGGTTCGGAACGTAGGTGGGACCAGGCGTCGAGTGGGTCTGCGCCTAGGGCTAGGTGGTGGGCGACGTTCTTGAAGAGGTCAGCGAGTGGGCCGGGTACGGCCGTCGCGACGAGGGTGAGGGCGTGTTGCGGTGGGCGACCGGCGCGGAGGCAAGCGGTGAGGAGGTCGACAGCTAGCGGGAGGTCGCGGGTGATCTTGGCTGTGCGTTGTTTGGTGGCTGCGGGTTCTAGGCGAGATAGGGCACGCGGGATTGCGTAGAAGGCGATTGCTGCTGGTACGACTCCCCACGGGAAGCCGATCAGGAGCAGGGCGCCGAGCGCCGTCGCGAGTGCGGCCAGTTTGTGTAGTCGTGGGGTTGGTGGTCGCGTGCGGCGGGGATTTGCGGTTAGGCGGCGGAGGGTGGGGCGGGGAGGGGTCAGGAGGTAGGTGGTGATTGCTGCGGCGGTTGCGGCGGAGAGGGTTGCTGGCATGGGGAACCTGGCTGTCAGGTGGTGGGCTTGGCGAGGTTGGTGGTCCAGTGGAGGCCTAGAGCGGTGAGAGATAGACCTGCGGCTAGGCAGAACCAGCCGGGTGGGGTGGCGGTGAGGAAGGTCAGGGGTTTCGCGCCTAGTCCATAGCCGAGGGCTATGCCGAAGATGGGTAGGG
Source organism: Kribbella sp. NPDC051952 (assembly GCF_040680855.1). Classification (NCBI taxonomy): domain Bacteria; kingdom Bacillati; phylum Actinomycetota; class Actinomycetes; order Propionibacteriales; family Kribbellaceae; genus Kribbella; species Kribbella sp. NPDC051952. Next base: position 262,203 of record NZ_JBFAXQ010000003.1, on the reverse strand, counting down.
CGGCGAGGATCCGGGCGGTGGAGCGGGCGCCGGCGAGGCTGGCTTCGGTTTGGCGGTGGATGGATTCGTCGGCGCGGAGGGAGTCGGCCAGGCGTTCGGTCAGGGCGGCGAAGGCTGCGCCGGATTCTTCGGCTACGCGCCAGGCGGCGGAGAGCGCTCGAAGGCCGGTGGCGCCGGGTTCTTCGACTGCCAGTTCAAGCGCGCCGGGGACGTCGCCGCCGAGTTTGGCTGCGGCGTGGGCGACCTGAAAGTCGGGGCTGATGGAGGCGGCGCCTTCCAAGGCGTCGACGGGTGGACGGCCGGCGGTTAGTTCGGCTGCGAGTACGTCGAGGGCTTCGACGATCTGCGTACGGCGGGATGCTGCGACCGTGCGACGTCGTTGGTGTGCGCGCTGGCTGGCGACGAGTGCGAGGACGACGGCGATGGCGATGGTTGAGACGAGGAACTGTGCGCCGAGCACGGCGACCAGGATCGCGGCGGCCGGTGGGATCACCACTAGGCGGCGACGGGATAACAGGTGGGGTGTGGGCTTACCGGGATCTCGATCTCGGGTTGGCGTGGTCAGGCGGTGTAACCCACGCCCCGGGCGCGGGAGGAGGAGAGCAGCCGCGAGAAACACGAGGAAACCAGAGACGAACGCCCACGGGCCGGAGACCGGGGCGGGCAGGCCGGAGACCAAGGCGGACGGGCCATGGATGAAGGCGGGAAGGTCGGAGGTGAAGGTGGGTGGGTCGGAGATTGGGGTGGGGGTCATGCGCCAACCAGGTCTGAGCGTTCGTGGGTGAAGCGGGACGCGGGTGGGTAGAGGGTGGCCGTGTTGTTGGGGTGGAAATCGACGGCGGGGGGCGCGGATGCGTGGCAGTGGGGGTGGCGGGTGAAGGTGGATGGGCCGGGGATAGGGGCAGTCGTCATGCTGCGCCAACCTGGTCTGGGCGGTGGTGGGTGAAGCGGGATGCGGGTGGGTGGAGGGTGATGGTGTTGTCGGGGTGGAAATCGACGGCGGGGGTCGTGGACACTTGGCCGTTGGGGTGGCGGGTGAAGGTTCTGATTTCGGAGATTCGGCGGGTGCCGTCGTCACCTCTCGTCAGGTGGATCACGGCGTCCAGGGCTGAGGCGACTTGGCTGTGGATGGCGTCGCGGGGTTGACCGGCCAAGGCGCCTAGGGCTTCCAGGCGGGCTGGGACGTCGGAAGCTGAGTTGGCGTGGATGGTGCCGCAGCCACCCTCGTGGCCCGTGTTCAGAGCGGTCAGGAGATCGACGACCTCGGCTCCGCGGACCTCGCCGACGACCAGCCGGTCGGGACGCATGCGGAGGGCTTGGCGGACCAGGTCGCGTAGAGAGATCTCGCCGGCGCCTTCCACGTTGGGCGGCCGCGCCTCGAGGCGGACGACGTGTGGATGATCGGGACGGAGCTCGCTGGCGTCCTCGACGAGGACCAGGCGTTCGGACGGATCGGCCAATGAGAGCAGGGAATTGAGCAAGGTGGTCTTGCCTGTCCCGGTGCCGCCGCTGATCAGGAAAGCCAGCCGGGATTCGAGCAGGTCGCGGAGGATCGGCGTACCGGCCGGTGGTAGGGCTCCGGCGGCCACGAGATCGTCGAGGGTGAAGACGTGACGGGACGGGACGCGGAGGGACAGGCAGGTGCCGGGTGCTGCGACGGGGGCGAGGATGGCGTGGAAGCGGGTGCCGTCGGGGAGGCGGACGTCGACGTACGGCGTTGAGTCGTCGAGGCGACGACCTGCGGCGGCGGCCAGGCGGGTGGCGAGGCGGCGGATCGCGGAGTCGTCGCCAGTGCGGACGAGGGCACGCTCGAGCCCGTGGCCGCGATCCAGGTACACCTCGTCCGGACCGTTGACGAGGATGTCCGTGACGCCTGGCTCGGCCAACAGGATGTCGAGTGGACCGGCGCCGAGGGCCTCGCGGCGGAGCGCGGTGACGACCGCCAGCACCATCGCGTCGCCACAGACAGTGCCGTCGGCGCGAAGGGCGGCCGCGACGTGGGCTGGAGTTGGCTTGGCGCCAGTGAGCGCAAGCGTGTTGCGGACGCGCTCGACTAGCTCAGTGGAAGCAGGCTGAGAGTTCATGCGGCACTCGAATCGGCGTGGGTGAAGAGATCGAGGATGTCGGCCGCGGATCGGGACAACGGACCACGCGGACGAGGATCGAAGCGCCCTTGGTCCATCGCTGTCGGCAAGTCACGCTCGTGACCAACTCTTGTTGCTAAAGGCAATGACAAGTGGCTCGCGACGTCGAGAGCGGACAGGACCTGCGGACGGAACTCACGAGCGACTACCCGCAGATCGCCGGCGACAGCACGCAGCGGGCCGACCAGCCGTTTGGCCGCAGCGACCGATCGCACGTCGCACGGTACGACGAGTAACGTCGCAGCCGCCCGGATGAAACCCTCCTCGACCGCCGGATCCGCACGGCGAGGCAGGTCAACCACAACGAGATCGCTACTGCGTTGGGCCGCACCGATCACCGAACTCATCGTGTCCGGCGGCAGAACCGTCACGTCGGACTGATCCCAGGACAGAACCGAAAGTCCATCTACAGAAGGCAGAGCGGACCGGAGAGCCGCAGCACTCACCCGACCCGATGCATTCAGAAGTTTCGGCCAGCGATCACCAGGATCGCGCTCGATCCCGAGGGCCAACTCAATTCCGCCGCCGAGCGGATCACCGTCGATCAGCATCGTGCGGAACCCGCGCCGATTGCCGAACACCGCAACGGCCGCGGCGAGCGTGGTCGCACCCGCTCCGCCGCAACCGCCGACGAAGGCGAGCGTGAGGGCGGTCCGGACCGAACCGTCCACCGCATCCGCCAGCTTCCCGGCCAGCGCAGTCTCGTCGGCAGGTAAGCGAAACACCGCATCCGCACCGACGTCGAAAGCACTGCGATAGAGCTCGTCGCCGTCCAGACCGGAACCCACCACGACCACTCCCGACCTTGGGGCAGGCTGCGCCCGGGCCAGTGGCTCGGCCAGATCCCGGCCGACCACGACCAGCGAACAGGAGTGCCAGCGCCGGCGGACGCCGAGCAGGTCCGGCTCGACCACGGGTGTGATCGAGGCTGCCGCCGCCAGCCGGAGCAGGTCGTCGAGCAGGATCTCGTTGGTAGTTGCCAAGAGCACCGATGTGGAAGGGGTCATGCCTAGAACATGCCGTGATCGGACCCGTTCGCGGCGGGCAAAGAATTCCCTGTGGACAAAGGGCTGTCGGCTTTCCGTCAGCAGCGGGAACCCGCCAGGACCGAGGCGGCGACCAACCGCACCGGAACCGCTACCGTTCCTTTCGAAGCGTCTTTAACTAAATTTCACCGGACCGCTTCCGTCCCAGCTCCGGAGGACCCGCCCATGAGTCGATTACGCATGCTCGCAGCCACGGCCACCGTCGCCGCCACGGCCCTCGTCGCCGCGGCCGGCATCTCGCTGGCCACCCCTGAGGTACAGACCGCCGCCGCAGCCACGAGCGGCGGCGTCAAGACGGCGTACTTCGCTCAGTGGGGTATCTACGCCAACGGCTTCTACCCGAAGAACATGGTCACCACCGGCGTCGCCGGCAAGTTGGACTTCCTGAACTACGCGTTCGCGAACATCCACCCGACCGACCACACCTGCTTCATGGCCAACAAAGCCGCCTCGCAGGACGAGAACAACCCGAACGCCGGTGACGGCGCCGGCGACGCGTTCGCCGACTACGGCAAGTCGTACGGCGCGGACATCAGCGTGGACGGGGTCGGGGATGTCTGGAACCAGCCGATCCAGGGCAACTTCAACCAGCTGAAGAAGCTCAAGGCGAAGTACCCGAACCTGAAGATCCTGATCTCGATCGGCGGCTGGACGTACTCCAAGTACTTCTCCGACGCCGCCTCCACCGACGCGAAGCGCAAGACCCTGGTCAGCTCCTGCTTGAACATGTTCCTCAAGGGCGACCTGCCGATGGTCGACGGCTTCGGCGGCCCGGGATCGGCGGCCGGCATCTTCGACGGCGTCGACATCGACTGGGAGTACCCGGGCTCGCCGAACGGTCACGTCGGCAACCACTACAGCGCCGCCGACAAGCAGAACTTCACCCTGCTGCTGGCCGAGTTCCGCAACCAGCTCAATGCCTACGGCAACCAAACCGGCAAGCGCTACTACCTGACCGCGGCGATGCCGGCCGGCCAGGACAAGATCGCCACGATCGAGACGAACAAGGTCGGGCAGTACCTCGACTACAACAACCTGATGACGTACGACATGCACGGCGGCTGGGAAGCCACCGGTCCGACGAACTTCCAGGACCCGCTCTACACGGCTCCCGGCGACCCCAGCAACCCGATCCCACCGGGCCAGGGCAAGTACTCCGTGGACGCTGCCGTGAAGGCCTGGACGACCGGTGATTCGGCGTACGGCATCCCCGGTGGCTTCCCGGCGAACAAGCTGACGATCGGCTATCCCTTCTACTACCGGGGATGGAAGGGCGTCCCGGCCACGGCGAACGGCAAGTACCAACCCGCGACCGGACCGGCCGACGGGCACGCACTGAGCGGCAACGTCCCCGGCGTGTCCTTCTACAAGGAGCTCACCGGCTTCGTCGACAACCCGTCGATGTCGTACTTCGATGACGCCACCAAGTCGTCGTGGTTCTTCAGTAACGGGACGTTCTGGTCCGGTGACAACGCCCAGTCGATCAAGGCCAAGGCCGATTACCAGCACTGCAACGGTCTGGGCGGCGCGATGATGTACTCCCTCGAAGCGCTCGACCCCGGCGTCACTCTCTTCAACCAGGTGGTCAACGCGGTCAACGCCGACACACCAGGCTGCAGCGGTCCTCCGACCACCCCGCCCACCACGCCGCCGACCACGCCCCCGACAACACCGCCCACAACTCCCCCGACCACGCCTCCCACCACGCCGCCTACGACACCTCCCACGGCGACCCCGTGGGCGCCGAACACGACGTACGCGACCGGTGCGCTGGTGACTTACAACGGCGTCACCTACAAGTGCATCCAGGGACACACCTCCCTGACCGGCTGGGAGCCACCGAACGTCCCCGCACTCTGGGGCCGGGTCTGATCACGTACCGCCCACTGATCGGAGCATCATGAAACGCATCACTCTGGCCATAGCAGCCATCACCGCGGTGGTCATCGCGCTGCTGACCGCACAAGCCGCGAACGCCGCAGGAGTCACCGCAGCCTTCACGAAGGTGTCCGACTGGGGCAGCGGTTTCGAAGGCAAGGTGACCGTCACCAATGGCACCACCAGCTCACTCAGCACCTGGTCGGTCGCACTGGACTTCCCGTCCGGCTACAACGTCAGCAGCGCGTGGGACGCCACCCACACCGCCAGCGGCCAGACGCACACCTTCACCCCGCCCGGCTGGGCCGGTCCGCTCGCACCGGGCGCATCGGTGAGCTTCGGCTTCAACGGCAGCCCGGGCAACTTCCCCGGTCTCGCCGCCTGCCGGCTCAACGGCGGCTCGTGCTCGGGCGGCGGTGGTGGCACCGTGCCTGGTGCACCGACCGGCCTCTCGGGTACGCCGTCCTCGAGCTCGGTCAGCCTCAATTGGTCCGCAGCATCCGGCGCGACCAGCTACAACGTGTACCGCAACGGCTCGAAGGTCGGCTCGCCGACCGGTACGTCGTACACGGACTCCGGGCTCAGCGCGAACACGACGTACAGCTACCAGGTCAGTGCGTCCAACAGCGCCGGTGAGGGTGCTAAGAGCGGCAGCATCTCCGTCAAGACCACGACCGGCGGCGGAGGTAACACGGGTAGCGCGAAGGCGGCGCCGTACCTCTACCTGGGTTGGGGTGACCCGCCGAACCCGGCGACCGTGATGAACGCGACCGGGATCAAGTGGTTCACCATGGCGTTCGTCCTGTCCGGTGGTGGCTGCAGCCCGGCCTGGGACAGCACACGCCCACTGCAAGGCGGTGCGGACGCCAACGCGATCGCGGCGATCCGTGCGGCCGGCGGTGACGTCGTACCGTCGTTCGGTGGCTGGAGCGGCAACAAGCTCGGCCCGAACTGCGGTACGCCGGAAGCCCTGGCCGGCGCCTACCAGCAGGTGATCAACGCCTACAACCTGAAGGCGATCGACATCGACATCGAGAACTCCGACGAGTTCGAGAACGAGGCCGTCCAGGACCGCATCCTGACTGCCCTCAAGATCGTCAAGCAGAACAACGCCGGTATCCAGACCATCGTCACCTTCGGTACCTCGACGACCGGTCCGACGTACTACGGCAACCGGCTGATCGAGCGGTCCGCGGCCCTCGGCGCGAACATCGACATCTTCACGCTGATGCCGTTCGACTTCGGCAGCGGGAACATCTACAACGACACCGTCGCCGCCTCCACGGGCCTGAACAACAAGCTCAAGGCGACGTTCGGCTGGACCACCGCGCAGGCCTACGCCCACCAGGGCATCTCCGGTATGAACGGCCTGTCCGACCAGCAGGAGCTGACCAGTACGGCGACCTGGCAGAACATCACCAACTGGGCCAAGTCCAACGGCCTGGGCCGGCTGGCGTTCTGGTCGGTGAACCGCGACCGCGGCTGTGCCGGCGGCGGAGTGGTCTCCAACTGCAGCGGCATCGCCCAGGGCGACTGGGACTTCACCCGGATCACCGCAGGATTCTGACAACACCATCGCAGCGCCGTGCGGGCTTTCCCGTACGGCGCTGCGCTGTCAGCCGGCCTTGATCGCGTCGATGATGAGGCCGTTGCGGGCGTTCTGCCCGAGCGGGACCGAGGGGTGCAGGCCGTCGCGGAGCAGCCGGGCCAGCCGGTTCGGCTTGGAGGCCAGGTGCTCGGCCCAGGGCACGACCCGGAGGTTCTCGTACCGGCGCTGTGCGCCCACGAGCTGCAGGTTGATCCACGCGCTGTTGCGCTGGTCCGCGACCTGCACGGCCGGACCGTGCGCGGTGCGGGCCGCCTGCACGTTCACCCAGTAGACCGTGCGCTCTTCGCCGACGATCTGCATCGTCCGGTCGACCTGAGCGGCCACAGCGGGCGGCGTGAAGATGTCGTTGGACCCGACCGACATCAGGATCCGGTGCGGCAGTCCGTAGTCCTGCGCCCAAGTGTCCAGGGCGTCGACGGCCGGGGTCACCGGGCGGCCGGCCCAGTTGTGCACAGCCACGCTGATGCCGAGCTTGGAGAGCTGCTTGGCCAGCGCCGGTCCGTCCTGGACGCCGATGCTGTCGCCGAACATGAAGACGCCGTCGGACTCCCGCGTCCTGCGGATCTGCGCCTCGTTCGAGATCGCGCGGGCCTGCCGCTCCCAGGCGCCGAGCGTCCCGGAGCCGTATCCGCCCGTCGAGGCGAGCCCGATGACCGCCTCAGCCGACGCCGAAGATGCCGACGCGACTGTCGACGCCGCGGCGGCGGTGCCCGCGGCGAACAGCATGCGCCGGCTCGGCCGGAACGAACTGAGACGCTTCCTCACGCAGGAAAGAGTGCGGTGGAAAGCCCCTTCTCTGCAAGTCGACACCGTGAAAATTGGACGAACGCTACGAAAGTGGCATCAAGAGGACGTGACCGGCCGGGATCGGACGAACGTCCGGAAACGCTCAGCCGCCGGGCTGAGCTGGGTCCGCAACCGCCAGGCCATGCCGATCTCGCGCCGCGCCTGAACACCGGCCAACGGGATGGACACCGCCCCGCTGTCGTTCCCCCGAACGGCCCCGGCCGGCAGCACGGCCACACCGAGGCCGGCGCCGACCAAACTGTCGATCGTGGCCAGGTCCGTCGCCTCGAACGCCAGCCGCGGTGTGAACCCGGCCGCCCGACACAGCTCCTCACTGATCCGCCGGAACCCGAACCCCGGACGCAGCCCGATGAACGGCTCGTCGGCCGCCACGGCCAGCTCCACCTGTCGCTTCGTCGCCAGCGGATGCCCGGGCGGGACATGCAGGCACAGCCGCTGCTGCTCGAGCAGATGCCAACCGAACACCTCCGGGTCCGGCCGCGGCGCGATGATCCCGATCTCGGCCTCACCACTCTCCAGGTCCTCGACGATGGCGTGGGACGGCTCCTGCCGCAGCGCGAACCCGATACTCGGCGCCTCCTCGCGGAACGCCTTCAGCAGATCAGGCACCAGGCTGGTCGCGACCGAGTGCAAGAACCCCAACCGAACCGTCCCCGAGTCCGGATCGAGCAGCGCGTCGATCCGCTGCCGCGCGGTGTCGACCGCCGCCGTCCCGGCCCGAGCCGCATCGAGCACAAGTCGCCCGTACGGATTCAGCCGGACGCCCCGGTGCTCCCGCTCGAACAGTTGCACCCCGAACGCACTCTCGACCCGGCGCAGCGCCCGGGACAGATTCGGCTGACTCGTCCCCAGGGTCGTCGCCGCCTCGGTCAGGTGTTCGGTCTCCGCGAGTACGGCGAACCACCGCAGATCCTCGACATGCATGCGGAAAGTGTATCGATTACTGCTGAGATCGACATTTTACGTATCGCACAAGCTATGCGACCGTCGAAGACATGCACAAGTCCGTCGCCCTCGAGCCCGGGTACCTGCCCGGCGATCCGGAGTACCGCAGGCTCTCCATCGCTCTCTTCGCGGCCGGCCTGGCGACGTTCGCTCTCCTTTACAGCACGCAGCCGCTGCTACCTGAGCTCGTGGATGCCTTTCACGTCTCCCCCAGCCAGAGCGCCTTCACCGTGTCGTTCGCCACGCTCGGGCTCGGCATCGCGCTTCTGATCGCCGGCCCCGCCTCCGAGGTGATCGGCCGGACCAACCTGATGCGGTGGTCGGTCGCGGCGACCTCTGCCTTCGCACTGCTCAGCGCGGTCGCTCCGACCTGGCACACCCTCCTGCTACTCCGCGGCCTCCAAGGTGTCGCCATGGCCGGGCTACCCGCGGTCGCGATGGCCTACCTACGCGAAGAGGTCCATTCCGACAGTCACGCGCGAGCCAGCGGCCTCTACATCGCGGGTACGACGGTCGGCGGCATGGCCGGTCGTCTCATCGCCGGAGGACTCGCGGATGTCGCCGGGTGGCGATTCGCGACCGGCGGGATCGCAGTAGTCGGAGTCGTGTGCGCAGCCCTCGTTTGGCTCCTCTTGCCAGCTTCACGGAACTTCCACCCAAGCTCCGGACGGGTCAACATCTGGCCAGTACTGAAGGACCCGGCGCTGCTGGCCCTCTACGGGATCGCCGCGACCGCTGTCGGCGCCTTCGTCGCGGTTTACAACGGAGCGGTCTTCCGTCTGTCCGGATCGCCGTACCACCTCAGCGCAGGAGCCGCCGGACTCGTCTTCTGTGTCTATCTGCTCGGATCAGTGGGCTCGGCCACCGCCGGATCGCTCGCGGACCGCTACGGCCGCCGTGCGGTCGTTCCGATCGGCTGTCTGATCACTCTGGCCGGTGTGGCGATCACCTTGGCGGCACCGTTGCCTCTGATCATCCTGGGCCTCGCGCTGATGACGGCAGGCTTCTTCGCGGTCCATGGCGTCGCCAGCGGTTGGGTTCCCGCCCGTGCCCATGTCAGCGGCGGTGGCACCGGCCAGGCATCCAGCCTGTACCTCTTCTCCTTCTACCTGGGCTCCTCGGTCTTCGGAGGTCTGGCAGGTACGGCGTGGACCCACGCCGGCTGGGGTGGTGTCGCACTCGAGGCAGGCGCGCTGTTCTTCGTCACGCTCGTACTCTCCGTGCTACTCCGGAAAGTGCCTGTCAAACTAGCCAGGTGACCAAAGCGACCGACGCAGCCGACCAGTTGGGGCTCAGCTACGAGGTGACTCGGCACGGCCGGGTGAACTCGCTGGAGGAGGCCGCGGCGGCCCGGGGTATCGAGCCGGCCCGGCTGATCAAGACGATCGTGGTCCGGTTGTCCGACGACGACTACCGGTTCGTCCTGGTTCCCGGCGACCGGGAGATCGCGTGGCCGAAGCTGCGCGCATTGCTCGGCGTCAACCGCATCTCGATGCCGGACAAGGACACCGCGTTCGACGTGACCGGGTACGTCCGCGGCACGATCACTCCGCTCGGCAGCACGCACGCGTGGCCGGTCATCGCCGACGAACGCATCACCGGCACGATCTCCCTCGGCGGCGGCGACCACGGTGTGGGCATCACCGTGGACGCCGAGGCTCTGGCCAAGGCCCTGAACGCGACCGTCGCCGACGTCACCGACTAGACGAGCAGACCCCGTTGCCCGGCCCGGAGGCCGGCTTGGAACCGGGTAGTGGCGTCGAGGGTCTTCAAGATGCGCTGCATGCGACGTTCGACCGTGCGCTGAGCGACGCCGAGTCGGCGGGCTATCGCCTGGTCGGTCAGGCCTGCTGCCGCCAGCGAGAGGAGCTGGCGGTCATCCGAGGTCAGTGGCCCCTCGCCGGCAGTCGGCGTCAGCGGCGTCGCCTGTTGCCAGAGCAGGTCGAACAAACGCAGTAGCGCATCGAGCAGGTTGGACGGCCCGAGCTCAACAAGCACGTCTGGACCGGTGGGCAGCAGTCCAGTACGCCGGTCCACCATCAGCAGCTTGAGGGGTACGTCGCGCAGCATCCGGCACCCGGCCGACCTGGCAGCCACCAGCTCACCCGGCCCGGTCAGCGACGCCATGTCATAGATAGTCCGGTAGGTAACCCCATGCGCCCGCCGCGGTTCGATCGGCACCACGGCGTACGGCGGGCGGTCGAGAACCAGGACCTCCTCCCGAGCGCATTGCTGCGCTTGGTAGAAGCGCTGTGCGATCGCCTCGGCCCCGCGGACCACAGTGAAGGCATTGCGCTGACGGAACTCCGCTGACAACACCGACGCATCCAGACGGGCCTGCACGATCGCGGCCTGCTTGCGCAGTGCCAGCAGCTCGACGGCAGCCTCCGGTACGGCGGGAACGTAGCGAGCCGGACGTCCCGGCGTACGGGCGGCCAACCCTAGGGACAGCAGGGACCGCAGATGCCGGCCAACCCGCGTGGCCGGCCAGCCGGTCTCCCGGGCCAGATCAGTCGTTGTGCACTCCGGGCGGGCCAGAAGCGCCCGGTAGAGCTGCTCGTCCTCCGAGCAGACACCGAGCGCCTCCAGCACCGGAGCGGGTCGATAACTGTGCATGGCTAGGCGCGGTTAGGGCAGTGAGTGGACGTGGCCGCCGACCTGGTTGGCGAACTGGCTGCCGTTGGAGGCATCCCAGTTGGTCGACCAGGTCATCGCACCGCGCAGCGTCGGCCACGTGGTGCTCGGCTTGAAGTTGCCGCAGCCGGTGCCCTTGGTCAGGCAGTCCAGTGCGTTGTTGACGATCGTCGGTGACACGTAGCCGCTACCGGCTGCCTGGGACGACGCCGGTACGCCGAGACCGACCTGGTCGGGACGCAGTCCGCCCTGCAGCATGATGCAGGCCTGCGCGGTGATGAAGTCGACCGTGCCCTGCGAGTACACCTGTCCGTCGCAGCCGTTCATCGAGCCGGAGTTGTAGTACTGCACGTTGACGATGGTCAGGATATCCTTGATCGCCAGCGCCAGCTTGAAGTACTCGAACGACGTGCTCTGCATGTCGATCGTCTGCGGCGCCATCGTGATCACCAGTCCGCTACCGAACTGGCTCTGCAGACTGCGCAGCGCCTGACCCATGTACTGCGCGTTGACGCCGTTCTCCAGGTCGATGTCGATCCCGTCGAACCCGTACTCACGCAGTACCGAGAGCGCACTGCTCGCGAAGTTGGCCGCGGCCGTGGGGTCGGCGACCGAGACGGTGCCGTTCTGGCCACCGACCGACAGGATGACCTTCTTACCGGCCGCCTGCTTCGCCGCGATGTCGGCCTTGAACTGCGCCACGGTGTAACCGCCCAGTCCGGCGCTGTCCAGGTTGAAGGTGATGCCACCCGGCCGGGACGGGTCGGTGTCGGCGAACGCGACCGCGATCACGTCGTACGCGGCCTGGACGTCGGAGATGCGCTGCACCGTCGCGCCGTTGTTGAAGTTCTGCCAGTAGCCCGTGACCGCGTGCTTCGGCAGCGCACCGGCCGGCGGGTTGGTCGGTCCGCTCGAGGTGGTGCCCGAGACGGTCGCGCCGTACGGCGAGCAGTTGCCGCTCGGGTCACACGCCCGCACCTTGAAGGAGTACGTCGTACTCGGGCTCAGGCCGGTGGCGGTCCAGTTGGTGACGTTGCCGACGCTCTGCGCGGCACCGGTGCCACGTACGACGTCGTAGTGGTCGATGCCGTTCGCGTCAGAGGCGGCGGACCAGTTGAGCTGCAGTGAGCTCGAGGTCGGGCTTCCGACGGCCAGACCGCCCGGAGTCGACGGTGCAGTGGTGTCAGCCGTCCCACCCGGCCCATCCAGTACGACGTCATCCGCCTGGTACGCCGGTAGCCCGTACCAGCCATGCAGGTAGATGGTGACCGAGGTGGCCGACGGGCCACTGGTGAACGGGACAGTCAGCTGGCTCCATGTGCTGCTCGTGGTCCAGGTGCTGGCGCCACCGTCGACACCCAGGTAAACGTTCGAGCCTTTCACCCAGGCGGACAGCGTGTACGCCGTATTGGGCTGTACCGGTACCGACTGGGAACAGCGACCTATGTCACTCGCACTGGGACTGGATTGGAGCGCGTACGACCCGGAATGCGGGGCCGAGGTGGTGACGCTGCCGGCCGGACAGGACCATCCGGACAGGCTGCCGGACTCGAAGCCGGCGTTGGTGACGAGGTTGGTGGCGGCCGAGGCGGTGCCGGGGATCAGAAGACCCATGAGAACGACGAGCAGGCTGGTGATGACCGCTGCCTGGGGGCGGTACGCAGGCGGTTTCATGACTTACAAAGTGTGACTACTCAATTACATTGTCAAGACCCTGCATAAAATGGCCGCGCTCTCACGCTCACCGAAGCTGAGAAATGCACAGTTCTTTACACGCGGAGGCGCCCACCGCAAGAGGCCGAACAGCAAAAAAGCCTCTCCTCCTGGAGGAGGAAAGGCGACGGCCCCCGGCGGGGGGGTGACCGGGGGCCGTCTTCGGCCACGGGCTCGGGGGGAGGAGCCGGGGGCCGTTCAGGAGGCGACAGTCTGCCACTGTCAGGAGGTATGTACCCCCCGAATCCAGCTTCCACACATCTCAGTTCGATTTCGAACCGGATCTGTTTCGTCCAGGCTTGAGCTCGCCGAAACGGCGATCCCAACCAGTGTCACTGTCACACTGCTCACCAGTCTAACGGGAGACCGGCCCACGCAAAAGCCCGGGTCCCCTCGGCGTTTCTCCCGGCTGCCTAAGGTGGACGCCATGGAGCACCCCGAAGCGACCCGATCGGCCGCCTTCTTCGATCTGGACAAGACCATCATCGCCCGCTCCAGCACGCTCGCGTTCTCGCGGCCGTTCTACGCCGGCGGTCTGATCAATCGCCGGACCGTGCTCCGCAGCGCCTACGCCCAGTTCGTGTACCTGCTCGGCGGCGCCGACCACGACCAGATGGAGCGGATGCGCGAGTACATCTCGGCGATGTGCACCGGCTGGGACGTCCGGACCGTGCAGGCGATCGTCGCCGACACCCTGGACCACATCGTCACGCCGATGATCCACGACGAGGCGGTCGAGCTGATCGAGCAGCACCACGCGGCCGGCCGGGACGTGGTGATCGTCTCCTCGTCCGGGGCCGAGGTGGTCGAGCCGATCGGCGCGATGCTGGGTGCCGACAAGGTGATCGCCACCCGGATGATTGTTGCTGACGGCAAGTACACGGGTGAGATCGCCGAATACGCGTACGGTCCGCACAAGGCGACCGCGATCCGTGCACTGGCCGAGGCCGAGGGCTACGACCTCGCAACCTCCTTCGCCTATTCGGATTCCATCACCGACGAGCCGCTGCTGGCCACGGTCGGTCACCCGTTCGCGGTCAACCCGGACAAGGCGTTGCGCCGGCTCGCGGTCGCGCGGGACTGGCCGATCCTCGACTTCAGCGAGCCCGTCGGCCTGGCCGAACGCTCACACCTGCGACACGTACGGCGTCCCGCATTGGCAACCGTCGCAGTCGCCGGACTGGCCGCCTGGGCACTGTTTCTAGCAACTCGAAAGGCGGGTCGGAAGGCCGGCCGGAGGAGCTCGCGCGGACAGCTCGACGGACCCGAAAGCTGAAGTTTGCTTCATTCTTCTCAACTCCATGAAGACCTCGCATCCCCTTCACAGGAAGGGTTTTCAGGAGTACAAAGGAAGCACAAAGGACCTTCGGGTCCGGTAGAGATTGCACGGCAGCCAGGACACCCACGCGGCGACCAGCCCATCCCAAACGGGCAGCGCGACCCCAGGCCAACGCCATGGGGCGGCAAACAGGTGCACGCATGGTAACCAGGATGGCGCGCGAGCGACCGGCGTTCTCACTCGAGAGCGCCGTTCGCACGTCAGGGGGCGAGCGGCGACCGCTCGGCACCCAATGACACGACTTCACACGACCGCAGCAACCAGTCACGAACGCCGGTCAAACCTCGCGCTGTGTAGTCGGTCAGGCCCGGAGCATACGAAGTTGCCAACGCAAAGTGACCAACCTCCGGCACTGTGACCGCGACCGGGTCGATGCCTCGGGCAACCAACAGGCAGCGTTCGGCGGCGCGGGCAACGAGTCCGTTCGCGGTCGGGAACGGACGCAGTACGGCGAGTTCGGCATGGACGATGGCGGCGACCACCAGGCCCGGCGCCGCGGTCGGCCGGGTCAGGTTCTGCGCAAGAGCACTCAACCGGTCCCACATCTCGTCGGCAGGCGGCGCGGGCGGTAGGCCGGGGATGTCGTCCGGGACCGGCTCCTGACTGGTCCGCAGGTGGCCCAGTTCGACGTCCGGGCCCAGGTCGGCCGCGGCCAACTGGTGCAGTCTGGTCCAGACCTGCACCGGAGCCGTGTCCACCTGCGGTGCGAGTGCCATCAGCTCCCCGGTCATCCGGACCGCGCCGGAGGCCAGTCCGTCGGCGGCTCCTCGGCGTACGTCGTCCAGCGTCGCCGGGCTGCCGGCCAGGGCTGCGGAGGCGTGCGCGCCACGCAGCAGTGCCTCCGCAGTGACGTCCGAACCGACCTTGCGCAGCCCGCGGTCACGCAGCAGCACATCGACCGCATCCCGCGCAGCCCTGGCCGCCGAACCGACCCCTTCCAGAGCAGCAAGCGGCTCGAACACATCTGTACTCATACCTGCACCCTAGGATGAGGTTGTATGGCGCTCGGTACCGTCCCCAAGTTCAGCATCGTGGTTCCCTGCCACGCCTCGCGGGCGTGGTTGCGACCGTGCCTGGACTCGGTGCTGACCCAGTCGTTCACCGATTTCGAAGTGATCGGGGTGGACGACGCCGACCTGGACGGGTCCGGCCGGATCCTGGCCGAGTACGCCGCCGCCGACCCGCGGGTGCGGGCGCTGCACCTGGAGGAGAACGTCGGGCTCGGGCCGGCCCGGAACGCCGGGCTGAAGGAGTGCCGCGGCGAGTACGTGCTGTTCCTGGACGCCGACGACCAGTATCTGCCCGGCTCGCTGGCCGCGCTCGCGGACCGGATCGACAACGCCGGACGGCCGGACATCGTCATGTTCGACTACGAGCGGATCTTCTGGGACGGCCGGATGGTGCGCAACCAGCGGCGGGACGCGTTCGCCTGGGAGGGCGCGGGGGTGTTCACCGCGGCCGAGCGGCCGATCTTCCTGACCTTCCTCGAGGTGGTCTGGAACAAGGCGTACCGGCGCGACTTCCTCAGCCGGCACGGGTTCGCCTTCACGGCCGGCTTCTACGAGGACGCCCCGTGGACCTACTCGACCATGCTGACCGCCGAGCGGATCGCCACCCTGGACCGGGTCGTCGTGCACTACCGGCAGCACCGGACCGGCGGCAACATCCACGCCACCCGCGGCCACAAGCAGTGGGACATCTTCGACCAGTACGACCGGGTGCACGCCTTCATCCTGTCCGACCCGGAGCTGGCCGGCTGGCGCCGGTTCGCGTTCGACCGGTCGCTCGACCACATCCTCGCCGTACTCGCGAAGCCCGAGCGGCTGGATCCGGATGACCGGGCCGAGTTCTTCCATGCGGCGCATGCGTTCGCCAAGCGGTGGAAGCCGGAGGGGTATACGTCCGACCGGACCGGTCGCGGGTTCAAACGCTGGCTGCTGATCCACGACGACTACGCGACGTACTCGACGCTGAAGCTCAGTGCGCGGATGCTGCACGTCCAGAGTCCGCGCAAGTCCGTCGGCAAGCTGCTGCGGCGGAGCAAACTCGATCCGAACCTGGCCGCGTTCACGTCGTACTGGTTCAAGCAGTTCGCCTGCAATCCGCGGGCCATCTACGAGAAGGCAGCCGAGCTGGCGCCGCAGCTGCGCGGGGTCTGGGTCGTCGACGCCGACCACGTGAGCGCGATCCCGGAGGGTGTCGAGTACGTCGTCTCCGGATCACCGGCGTACGACAAGCTGCTCACGAAGGCGACGTACTTCGTCAGCAACATGAACTGGCCGAAGGACCTGGACAAGCGCGAGGGCCAGATCCACCTACAGACCCAGCACGGTACGCCGCTCACGACCACGGGCACCGATCTGCGCTACACCACGACCGACCTGGACGTCGAGGAGCTGATGCACCAGGTCGACCGGTGGGACTTCAACCTCTCCTCGAACCGGTACTCCTCGGAGATCTGGGAGCGGACCTACCCGGCGTACTTCGAGGAGCTCGAGTACGGCTACCCGCGGAACGACCGGCTGCTCACCGCCACCGTGGACGACGTCCGGGCCATCCGGGCCTCGCTCGGGTTCGACGACTCGCACCTGGTCGTGCTCTACGCCCCGACGGGCGAGGCGCGCGACCCCGGGCAGCTCACTCAGGGCCTCGGCGATCACGCCCGGGTACTGACCCGGACGCGATCCTCGGATCATGCGCGCGACGAGGACCTGATGCTCGCGGCCGACGTACTGATCTCGGACTACTCCTCGATCACCTTCGACTACGCGAACCTGGATCGCCCGATCGTGCTCCTCGTCGAGGGCCCTGCCGAGGAACGCACGTACTTCGACGTCACCGAGTTCCCGCCCGGACTGGTCGCTCGGTCGCTGGAGGAACTCCACACCGCCTTCCGTACCGGGGCTTTCGCCGCACCGGAGGCGGCCAAGCACCGACAGCTCTACCGCGAGAAGTTCTGCGAGTACGACGACGGCCGGGCCGCGGAGCGAGTGGTACGACGGGTCATTCTCGGCGAGACCGACGTACCCGCGATCGTGCCGTTGGGCGACCGGCGGCCCGCACCCTCGCCGTACTTCATGCATAATGGCTGACATGTCGATCAGCCCGGAGTCTGTGAGCGCCCTGCGCCTGCGGTCCGGCCTGCGACGACGACGCACTGTCTGAACACCCCAGCCTGTTCCAGTCGCGTCTCCCTTCGAAGGACTCCTCATGTCCGCTCTTCTGCCTGTCCTGGCCACCAGACTCTCCACCGCCGCCAAGGCCTTGGGGTACGCCGACCTCGATCCCGAACTGCGGTCGGCGACCAAGCCCGAGTTCGGGCACTACCAGACCAACCTCGCGCTCCGGCTCGCCAACCTGCTGCACCAGTCACCGCGAGACGTCGCCGCCCGGTTGGTCGAGGCCCTCGAGATCGACGATCTCTGCGAAGTGCCCTCGATCGCGGGACCCGGCTTCATCAACCTGACCCTCCGCCCGGCGACGCTCGCGGCGGCCGTCAACCAGTCGGAGAGCTTCACGAGCAACGGCCAACGGGTCGTCATCGACTACTCGCAGCCGAACGTCGCCAAGCAGATGCACGTCGGCCACCTGCGGTCCACGGTGATCGGCGACGCCCTCTGCAACGTCCTGCGGTACGTCGGGTACGACGTCGTCCGGCAGAACCACGTCGGCGACTGGGGCACGCAGTACGGCATGATGATCGAGCAACTGCTCGTGGAAGAACTCGACGCGCAATCCCTTGACCTGCAGGGATTGCAGCTGCTGTACGAGCGGAGCCGGAAGCACTTCGATGCCGACGGCACCTTCGCCGACCTGTCCCGGAGACGGGTCGTGCTGCTGCAGTCGGGTGATCCCGGGACGCGGGCGATCTGGCGGCGGATGGTCGACGTCTCGCTGGACGACTTCGAGCAGGTGTACGCGCTCCTCGGTTCCAACCTGGAGCGGACCGACGTCGTGGGCGAGAGTGCCTACAACGACGATCTCCCGACCATCGTCGACGAACTGCAGGCACAGGGTCTGCTGACCGTGTCGGACGGCGCCCTCTGTGCGTTCCTGCCCGGCTTCACGGGGAGAGACAACCAACCGCTGCCGGTGATCGTACGGAAGTCCGACGGCGGTTTCGGCTACAGCGCGACCGACCTCGCCGCCATCCGGCACCGGGTGAACACCCTGCACGCGAACCGGATCGTGTACGTCGTCGACCACCGGCAGGCCCTGCACTTCGACCAGATCTTCACGCTGGCACGGACCGCGGGATGGTTGCCGGCGGCAATTCCAGCTGAACACGTCTCCTTCGGAACCGTTCTCGGCCCGAACGGAAAGCCCTTCAAAACGAGGGCAGGCGGGACGATCAAGCTGACCGCTCTGCTGAACGACGCGGTCGAGCGGGCGGATGTGCTACTCGAGGGCCGGGAGGGCATCGATCGTCAGGCGACCGCGCGGGCGGTGGGAATCGGGGCCGTCAAGTACGCCGACCTGTCCAGCGACCGGGGTAACGACTACGTCTTCGATCTGGACCGGATGGTCGCGATGACCGGCAACACCGGCCCGTACCTGCAGTACGCCCACGCCCGGCTGACCCGGCTCCTCGCCAAGGCCGGCTCGCAGGGCGGTGAGGTGATCGAGCTCAAGGACCCGGCCGAGGAGCGGTTGGCACTCCTCCTCACCGGTTTCGCCGCGACCGTCGCTCAGGTCGCCGAGACGCTCCAGCCGCATCGGCTCTGCACCTACCTGTACGAGGTCGCCGCCGCCCTGTCCACGTTCTACGAGCAGTGCCCGGTTCTGACCAGCGAAGGCGAAACCAGAGCAAGCCGGATCGCGCTCTGCACCGCGACCCGGAAAGTGTTGCAGGATGGACTCGGCCTGCTCGGTATCGAGGCCCCAGACGCGATGTGAACAGACGCCATGTGACGGAGGATGCCCATGTTGCCGTGGTCCGCGGAGCTTGCCGGCCGGTTCGAGGAGCACACCTACGAGAGCGATTTGCTGCGTGGGAACCCGCTCGGCGATCCGCACGAACGGCCGGTGCTCGTCTACGTGCCACCCGGGTACGACGACTCGGACCAGCGTTATCCCACCATCTACGTGACGATGGGCTACACCGGGCACATCGGGATGTGGTTCAACCGGGTGCCGTTCCGGCAGCCGTTCCCGGAGCTGCTCGACGCGATGTTCGCGGCCGGCGACGTACCTCCGGCTGTCGTGGTGTTCGTCGACTCCTGGACCAGGTACGGCGGCAGCCAGTGCCTCGACTCCCCCGGCACCGGGCAGTACCACTCGTACCTGTGTGAAGAGATCGTGCCGTGGGTGGATGCGACGTACCGGACCATCGCGGACCGCGATCACCGGGCTGTCACGGGCAAGTCGAGTGGCGGGTACACGGCGATGGTGACGCCGTTGCTGCGCCCGGATGTGTTCGGCGCGCTGGCGACGCACGCCGGTGACGCGGCCTTCAACGTCTGCTACCGGGGCGAGTTCGCGGAGCGCGCCCGGACGCTGCGGGACAAGTACGACGGCAGCTACGAGAAGTTCTTCGAGTACATCGCCGGCAAGGCCGGCCGGACCACGAACGAGGACCTGCATCTGATGGAGATGTACGGCTACTCCTCGGCGTACTCGGCCGAGCCCGACGGCACGGTGCTGCTGCCGTTCGACGATCGGGGCGAGGTCATCCCGGAGATCTGGGACCGCTGGCTGGCCTGGGACCCGGTCGAGATGGTCCGCAAACCGCAGTACGCCGAGGCCGTCCGCTCACTGCGCGCCGTCTGGATCGACGCGGGCAAGCAGGACGAGTACTTCCTCGACTTCGGCGCCACCGCGTTCCACCGGGCCGCTCAGCAGGCCGGTCTGCCCGACGATCGGACCCACTTCGAGCTGTTCGAGGGCACGCACGGCGGGATCGAGTACCGCTACCCGCTGGCCGTGCGCTGGCTCTGTGAACAAATGATGAAGTAATTCGGGTGCCGTCGCCGGGCGGTACGCCGTACCTTCGAGCCATGGACTGGCCGGAGGGGATTGCCGCGCGCCCGATCGAGAAGGGCGACGCGGAGGCGTGGGCGGAGTTGCTGGCCGCACGGGAGAAGGTCGACCAGGAAGGCGAGAACTACAACGCCGACGACCTGCTCGAGGAACTGGACGACCCGCATCTGGACGCGGCCAACGACACCCTCGGTCTGTGGGCCGACGGGCGGATGGTCGGCTTCGCGAAGGCACAGAGCTCCCCGACCGTGGTCGATGTCGACCGGGTCCGGACCGAGGGCACCATTCATCCGGAGTGGCGCCGGCGCGGCCTGGGTACGACGCTGATGCACTGGCTGATCCAGCGGGCCGGCGAAATGCACGCCGCCAAGCACCCGGACGTGCCCGGCGTGGTCAGCGGCGGCTCGATCACCACGAACGTCGGTGCGCACCACATGCTGCGCAAGCTCGGCTTCGAGGAGTCCCGGTACTTCTTCGACATGAAACGCCCGCTGGACCAGCCGGTGCCGGAAGCCGCGCTGCCGGAGGGGTTCCGCCTCCAACTGTTCGACCCGTCCCTCGACGAGGCGACCCGGGTGAGCCACAACGAGGCCTTCCAGGATCACTGGGGCTCGACCCCGCGTGATCGGGAGAGCTGGAAGGCCTGGTTCACCGGAGCCCGCGCCTTCCGCAGCAACGTGTCGTACGTCGTCCTGGACGGCGAGACCATCGCCGCCTACGTCCTCGGCTACGAGTGGGAGGCCGACACGGAGGTGACCGGGTTCCGGGATCTGTACATCGGTCAGGTCGGGACGCGACGCGCGTACCGGGGCCGAGGACTGGCTCGCGCTGCCCTGGCAAAGGTCCTCGCCGAGGGCGCACGCGACGGCTTCCAGCGCGCGTCCCTCGGCGTCGACGCCGACAACCCCACCGGCGCCCTAGGCCTCTACGAATCCCTCGGCTTCACCCAACACAGCAAGTGGATCACGTACTCACTTCCGTTGTGACCCGGCGTCCCCAGGTCCACGGGCGGACGCTGATGATGATCATGGCGAGGGTCAGGACTGCATAGGTGAGGGAGCCGAGGAAGGCGGCGTGTACGCCGTCGACCAGGACTCCTCGAGGGATGGTTGCGGTCGAGTTGCGGCTGGCGGTGCCGAAGATGGTGACCAGGATGCCGAGGCCGAGTGCGCCGCCGACCTGCTGGACCACGTTCAGCATGCCGGAGGCGGCGCCTGCGTCCTCCGGTGCGACACCGGAGATCGCGCGGCCGACCAGCGGGATGAAGATCATGCCCGCACCCGCGCCGAACAACACGAGCGGACCGACCACGTTGGCCAGATAGGTGCTGTTGGCATCCAATCGGGTCAGCCACAGCGTGCCCAGCGCGACCAGGGTCGATCCGGTCAGCATCAGCTTCGCGCTGTCGATCCGGGTGATCAGCCGCGGCACGATTCGCGACGAGGCGAACAACAGGCCGGTCAGCGGCAGGAAGGCCAGACCCGCCGCCAGCGGGCTGAGTTCGAGCACGCCCTGCAGGTACTGCGTCAGGAAGAAGAACATCCCGAACATCGTCCCGACCACCAGCAGCATGGTCAGGTACGACGTCGACCGGTGCGCGGACCGGAACAGCCGCAGCGGCACGATCGGGTGGCTGACCCGGCGCTCGATCAGGACGAACGAGACCAGCAGGACCACCCCGACCGCGAACGCGGCCAGCACCTCGGCCGACGTCCAACCGGCGTCCGCGACCCGGATGAAGCCGTAGACGAGCGAGGTGATGCCGAGCGTCGAGGTGAGCGCCCCGGCCACATCGAACCGGCCGGTCTCCGGTGCGGTCTCGGTCAGGACCTGGCGGGCCGCGAAGACCAGGCCGATTCCGATCGGCACGTTGATGAACAGACCCCAGCGCCAGGAGGCCCAGTCCGTCAGCATGCCCCCGAGCACCAGGCCGACGCTGCCGCCGCCGGACGACACCAGGCTGTACAAGCCGAGCGCCTTCATCCGGTCCGGGCCTTCGCGGAAGGTGAGCATGAGCAGGGTCAAGGCTGCCGGTGCCGCGACCGCGCCACCGATTCCCTGCAGGACCCGGGCAGCGAGCAGCAGTTCGGCGTTCGGTGCGAGACCGCCGAGCAGCGAAGCGAGCGTGAAGACGATGACGCCGGTGAGGAACACCCGCCTGCGGCCGAGGAGGTCGCCGGCGCGGGCGCCGAGCAGGAGGAGCCCGCCGAACGCGAGCGCGTAGGCGTTCTGCACCCAGGACAGGCTGGACGGACTGAAGTGAAGGGTCTGCTGGATGTGGGGCATCGCGATGTTCACGACGGTGGCATCCAGCACCACCATCAGCTGGGTGATCAGAATGATCGCGAGGACGACCCCCGGCCGCCGAGCGGGCGTACCGGAGGTGGCGCCGGCCGGCGCCGCGGCTGTTGCCGACATATTGCTCCTTACCCCGGAGGGGCTACAGTTGAGACAGAAAGCGGAGCGCTCCTCCGGATACGATACGGAGGCCACCTCCGCTTTGGCAAGCGATATTCTGGGGAGGATTTCGAGCGGTAGGGTCGCTGCAGACAGTGAGGAGGCCGGATGGCACCGCAACCGTTGCCGTCGACACGGCCGACCCGCGCGGACGCGGCCCGGAACTACGACCTGCTGGTGACGGCCGCCCGGGAGGCGTTCGCCGAGCACGGCACGGACACCTCGCTGGAGGACATCGCCCGCCGGGCCGGCGTCGGCATCGGCACGCTGTACCGCCGGTTTCCGAGCCGGACCGCCTTGCTCGAGGCGGTCTACGTCGACGAGATCCAGTCCGTGTGCGACCGCGCGTACGACTTCGATCGGGACCTGGAGCCGTTCGAGGCGCTGGCGGCCTGGCTGCGTAGCTTCCTCGGGTACGGATTGTCGAAAGGCAGTCTGGCCGGCGAGCTAACGATTGCCCTGGGCAAGGACTCGCCGTTCTTCAAGGTGTGCAAGGTGAACGTGCAGGAGGCCGGGCAACTCCTGCTGGACAAGGCGAAAGCGGCCGGTGAAGTGCGGTCGGAGCTCGAGCTGGCCGACGTGATGCGGCTGGTCGGCGGCATCAACATGGGCCGGGACATCGAGCCGGAGCAGGCGCAGCGCTTGCTCGACATCGTCCTGTGCGGCCTCAGGCCCGCTGCGTCCTGACGCTGCCCCGGACCTGGTCGAGCGACGGGTTGGCGGCGTCGCGCTCGGTGTAGCTCAGCTGCTCCCGCGGATACGGCCACTCGATCGCCAGCACCGGGTCGAACAGGTCGACCGTGACACGCTCCGGGGACCAGAACTCGTTCACCAGGAAGTTGTAGATCGTGTGCGGCTCCAGCGTGCAGAAGGAGTTCCCCACACCGCGCGGCACGTAGAGAGCCTGCTCCGGACCCAGCTCGAACGTCTCCACCCGGCCGAAGGTCTCGGTATCGCGCAGCTCCACCAGAGCGACGAACATCCGCCCGGCCGACGGCGACAGATACTTCTCCCACGGCTCCGCGTGGATGCCGCGGACGATCCCGGCCGCGGAGAAGTGGGCGACGTTGTGCTGACAGACCTCCATGCCCAGATCTGCCAGCTTCCCGGCGTGGAAGTTCTCCTTGAACCAGCCGTCGTCGTTGGGCTGCACGTCGAGCTCGATCCGCAGTACGCCGGGAATCGTGGTCTCGTGCGCCTTCACCGGCGGACCTGCCGCCTGGCGTCGAGCTGAGCCTGGTCGGCCGCGGTCAGGCCGGCATGCCAGCCGGCGCCGTTCGTGATCCGGGTCCGCCGGGTCGTGGTGTTCGGAAACAGCTTGGTGAACAAGGCGTCCACCTGCTCCTCTCGTTTCGCCAGCACCGGCAGCAGCCGGTCCGCATCGGCCTCGGGTACGGCGGCCTCGGTCGCGGCTGTGGCCGCCTCCAACCGCTCGCCGATCCGCTGCGCATACGCCATCAGGAACGACTGCCGGAACGAGCGGGTCCTGGACTCACCCCGATGACCAATGTGTTTGCCCGCAGCGAGCATTGCGCGATTCGCCTGTACCAGCAGGGATGTACTGAGGATCTCGGTGTGCTGCAGGTCCAGGTCGGCGCCGATGATCGTGACCACAGCCAGGTCTTCGATCACGACCGTACGACAGCGGTTGGCGGATGCCACGGCTCCGACCAGCTGCGCCTTGGCGGAGACGTACGGCGTCTCGACCCAGATCCGGCGACCGGCGGAGTCGTCCGGGATCTCCACCTCGGCGGCCTCGACCAACGCGCTGTCGAGGGAGAACTTCGCCATCAACTCCTGCGCCTTGCCGGACAGGGCTTCCGCCTCATCCGGGAACTCGGTCGCCTCCGCCTTCGCGAGCAACCGCCGGATCCGCGCCAGCATCTTCGCGCTGCCTGGTACGACGTGATGCTCCGAACGGACCGGCGTACCAGGCAATGGGTAGAGCCGGGCAAGAATCGGCAACGACTGGAGGAAGCCGCCCAGCGACAGGGCGTGGTGAAGGGTCAGATAGCGGCCGACGCGCGCGGAGGCCGCCCAGGTCGTGAGCGTCAGTTCGGTGAAGGGCTGCGGTACGCCGAGATCGGTCAGCTGGTCGAGCCACCGAGGGTCGACGGTGTCGGCCCGGTAGCCCTGGTGTTCGGCGGAGATTGCGGCGAGCAGCAGCGGCTCGACGCCCGGGTCCAGGTCGCGGCGACTGTGCTGGACTACGTCCGCGGGCGCCCAGCCGCGCTCCCAGGTGGTGCGGAGCAGGCCGGTCAGGAACGCTTGCAGGCAACGATCCACCTGCGCCTGGTCGCGTTCGTCGTACGCACCGAGCCGGGCCAGTTCCGCGTCGGCGCGATCGTCATGCTGGGCAACGACGGTCGCCGCGATCGGTAACAATCGCAGGATCTTGTCGTCGCTCACTCGGACAATTCTGACAGACGACGCACGAAGGTTTGCCCGAAAGGACCGTGCCCATGGCGGAGCGGTTACCTAGGCTGGCGGGACGACTTCGGGGAGGAACCATGACACAGACTGTCGACGAGCTTCGGGCGACCCTCAGCGGCCCCGTCCTCGAACCGTCCAGCGAGGGGTACGACGACGCCCGCCGGCTCTGGAACGCGCAGCACGACCGTCGGCCGGCGGTGATCGCGCAAGTACGGAGTGCCGAGGATGTGCAGGCTGCGGTTCGGTTCGGCGTGGCCGAGGGGCTTGAGATTGCCGTCCGGGGTGGCTCGCACAGTATGTCCGGGGCGTCGTCGGTCGACGACGGCCTGATGATCGACCTGAGCCTGCTGAACCAGGTGACCGTTGACCCGGAGACGCGCCGGGCCCGGGTCGGCGGGGGCGCGAAGCTGGCCGATCTCGACGCAGCCACACAGCGGTACGGCCTCGCCGTACCGGCCGGGATGATCAGCCACACCGGCGTCGGCGGACTGACGCTCGGCGGCGGGATGGGCTGGCTGACCCGGCAGTTCGGGCTCAGCATCGACAACCTCGAGTCGGTCCGGATCGTCACCGCCGACGGCAGCATCCTGCATGCCGACGAGGACGAGAATCCCGAGCTGTTCTGGGCCGTCCGTGGTGGCGGTGGCAACTTCGGCGTGGTGACGGAGTTCGAGTTCCGGCTGAACGAGGTCGGCCCGATGATCCAGTACGGCCTGCAGTTCTGGGGGCTCGACCAGGGCGCCGACGTACTGCGGATGGCGCGCGAGCTGATCCCGACACTGCCGACCGACCTCAACGTGGTGATCGCCTGTCTGAACGCACCGCCGGCGCCGTTCGTGCCGACGGAGAACCACTTCCAGCCCGGCTACGGTCTGGTTGTCGTCGGATTCGGCACGGCCGAGCAGCACGCCGAGGTATTGGAGAGGATCCGCACCACCCTGCCGCCGCTGTTCGAGTTCGCGACGCCGATGCCGTACGTCGCCCTGCAGAAGTCACTCGACGAGCCCAACCGCTGGGGGCAGTACTGCTACGAGAAGGGCAGCTACCTCGAGGACCTGACCGACGGGGCGATCGAGGTGATCACCGAACACGTGCCCAGGAAGAACTCTCCGTTGTCGGCGACCCTGATCTACCGGCTCGATCGCGCGTACTCCGCCGTACCCGAGAACGCCACGGCCTTCGGCGGCGGCCGCACCGACCGGTACGCGATATTCATGGTCGCGATCAGCCCGGTGCCGGAACTGCAGGACGCGGAACGTGCCTGGGTGCGGTCGTTCTGGGACGCGCTGCAATCGCACACGGTCGGCATCGGCAGCTATGTGAACGGGATGACCGAAGCCGAGGAGGACCGGATCCGGGCCGCGTACGGCGACAAGTACGAGCGTCTTCAACTAGTCAAGGCGAAGTACGACCCGGACAACGTCTTCCACCGCAACCAGAACATCAAGCCGGCGTTCTGAAGGTTGCTTTAAGCCCGCTCCGGGATGATCCTCCGAAGAAGGGGACTCTCAGGGGGAGGGCAACGGCATGACTCAGCTTGCCGACAGCGGCATCGGAGATTTGCGGACGACGAACGAAGGACCGGTTCTCGGTCCCGACGACCCCGGGTACGACGAGGCCCGGCTGGTCTGGAACGCGGCGATCGACCGTCATCCGGCGGTGATCGTTCGCTGCCGGAGCGCGGCCGATGTGAGTCGGGCCGTGCTGTTCGCGCGCGACCACGGACTGGAGATCGCGGTCCGTGGTGGCGCGCACAGCCCGGGCGGGTCGAGTGTGGTCGACGACGGGCTGATGATCGACCTCAGCCTGCTCAACGAGGTGACGGTCGACCCGGAGGCGAAGCTGGCCCGGATCGGCGGTGGCGCGCTGCTCGGCCAGCTCGACGCGGCGACGCAGGAGTACGGCCTGGCCACACCGGCCGGGATGATCAGCCATACCGGGGTCGGCGGTCTCACCCTGGGCGGCGGCATGGGGTGGCTGACCCGCAAGTTCGGGCTCAGCATCGACAACCTGGAGTCCGTGCAGATCGTCACCGCGGACGGGGAGATCCGGCGCGCTTCCGAGCAGGAGAACCCGGAGCTGTTCTGGGCGATCCGTGGTGGCGGCGGGAACTTCGGTGTGGTGACGGAGTTCGAGTTCCGGCTGCATGAGGCCGGCCCGATGATCCAGTTCGGCCTGGCGTTCTGGGGGCTCGAGCAAGGTGCCGACGTACTGCGGACGGCCCGCGAGGTGGTCGCAAAACTTCCGGACGAGGTGAATATCGTCATCGGTGCGGTGAACGCTCCACCCGCGCCGTTCGTGCCAGCGGAGTACCACTTCAAACCGGGGTATGCCTTGATTGTCACGGGTTTCGGGTCGGCCGAAGAACACGCGCAGGTGATGGACGAGATCCGGTCCGCGCTGCCGCCGGCAGTCGAGTTCGCAAGCCCGATGCCGTACGTCGCTCTGCAGCAGATGCTGGATGAGCCGAACGCGTGGGGATTTCACGCGTACGACAAGGGCTTCTACCTCGACGAATTCACCGACGAAGCGATCGACGTAATCACCGAACACGTACCGTTGAAGGCTTCGCCAGGCTCCGTCGTGTTGTTCTACCGTCTCGACAAGGCGTTCTCGACGGTGCCGGAGGACGCGACCGCGTTCAGCGGTAGCCGGGCGCCTGGCTGGGCCGGGTTCATCGTCGCGGTGTGTCCGACGCCGGAGCTGCTCGAGCACGACCGCGCGTGGACACGGTCCTTCTGGGATGCGCTGGTGCCGATGAGCCGTGGCATCGGGAGTTACGTCAACGCGATCAGTGATGCGGGCGTGGACGATCGGGTGCGGGCGTCGTACGGATCGAAGTACGAACGGTTGGCTGCGATCAAGGCGACGTACGACCCGCAGAACCTCTTCCACCGGAACGCGAACATCAAGCCGGCCTAGCGTTCAGATGGATGCTGCTCCGTCGATGACCAGGACCTGGCCGTTGATGTTCGTGTTGTCGAGGAGCAGCATCCGGACGACCGGTACGACGTCATCCGGTTCGGTCAGGTGACCGGTCGGCGTACGGCGGACGATCTGATCGAGCTGGGTCGGGCCGAGGACCGCGGACATCTCCGAGGCGAAGAAGCCGGGCGCGACCGCGTTCGCAAGGACGCGGCCGCCGAGTTCACGAGCGAGTGAACGGGTGGCTGCGTCCATCCCGCCTTTGGTGGCGGAGTAGGCGACCAGACCCGGGTAGCCGCGCTGGGCGCAGATCGAGGTGACGTTGACGATCCGGCCCTTCAAACCCTTCGCCAGCAGGCGGCGCAGGACGAACCGGGTCAGCACGAGCGGCGCAGTCAGGTTGGTCTGGATGATCGCGGCGAGATTCTCGGCCGACGTGTGAACGTGCAGGGAATCCTGGCCGATCGCCGCATTGTTGACCAAGGCATCGATCGGGCCGAGCGTGGTCTCGACGGCCTTGACGAACGCCTGGGTGGCCGAAGAGTCGTTGATGTCGACGGAGCCGTGGTGCAGGTGGTCCGGGTACTTCTCGCCGAGTGCGGCCAGCTCCGGGGTCACGGTCCGGGCGAAGGCGGCGACCTTCAGGCCGGCCGCGAGCAGGTCGGTGACGATCGCCAGGCCGAGGCCGCGCGAACCACCCGACACCAGCACTACCGACGCCGGCGGGACGTTGAGGTCAGACATCGCTCTTCAGGGTTTCCTTCTGCGGGATCTGGTCGAGGAACTTGATCCGACGCGGTACGCCGTAGTCCGGCAGGCGACTCGAGCACCACTGCACCAGGTCGGCGTCGGTGATCGGGCCGAGCGCCTTGTTCGGCACCACCTCGGCCGCGACCATCCGGCCGACGAGTGGGGCCTTGCGGGCGAACACCCGCGCCCAGGCGACACCCGGATGAGCCATCAGCACACTACGCACGATTCCGGCCGACACCTTCGAACCGCCGACGTTGATCTCGTCGGTGTCCAGCCGCCCGGTGATCAGCACGCGGTCACCGTCGAACTCAACCCGGTCGCCGGTGTGTACGGCGCCGACGAGGCCCGCGCCATGATGCGGTGAACGGATCACCAACTCGTCGCCGTCGACGAGGAGGATCGGGCGGTCCGGGTCGGGCTTGCGTTCCAGCCAGGCTTTCGGGAAGCCGGCCTTGCCGTCGTGGACCACGATCGACGCGCCGACCTCGGAGGACGCATAGATCCAGGAGATCCGGGTGGTCGGGAAGATCTCGCGGAGCTGATCGAGGATCGCCTGGTCGACCGGCTCACCACCGAGCGTGATCTGCTCGAGCGGGACCTTGGCGAGGGTGTCGGCGTCGCGGTAGACGGCCTGCCGCCAGAAGGTCGGCGTACCGGAGGCTGCGGTGACGCCGTGCTCGGCGGCGATGGCCGGCCAGTCCTCCAGCTCGTGTGGCTCGATCACGACCATGCCTTGGTCGGCGTGGGTCAGGGAGAGCGTGACGACCTGCCACCAGGCGTAGGTGCCGGGTGAGTACGGCAGCAACCACGTGCGCGCGGGCTGGTCGCCGGTGACCGTGGTCAGGGTCTCGAGGGTGTGGCCGATCCGCTTCGGGCGGCCGGTCGAGCCGGAGGTGAGCAGCCAGGCGCGGCCGGACTCTTCGACCCGCTTGAGTCTGGCCGGTGTCACTTCCCCATCGGGCAGAACAATGGCGAAACCTGACTCACCCAGTTCCTCCCGCATCCGCTCGTCGACGCGGGATGCGGTGGCAACGAGTAGTTCGGTGCCGTGCACCGCGTGGTGACGCAGGGCGGCGAGGGCGTCGGCGCCGTTGTCGACCAGGACGGCGGCCGGTGAGGGCAGTTGGGGCAGCTTGTGCAAGGTCCGCCAGGTCAAGCGCTTACCTGCGACGACGACGGTGTTGTCGTCACCGATCAGGGCGGTGGTCCGGCGGCGCGTGCTCACAACGCTGTCACGCCGACTGGAGTTGCTCGATGAAGTCCAGCACGTCGCCGACAGTGGCGATCCGGCGCAGCCCGGGGGCATCGAAGTTCAGCTCGTCACCGATCTCGTCCTCCACCCGGAGGGCCAGCTCGGAGAAGTCCAGCGACCGGAACCCGATCTCTCTCAGGTCCGCCGCGTCGTCAGCCGGCAATGTCCGTCCCTGCGCCGTCATCACCTCACCCATCATTTCCCTGACCCGACCCCGCGCCACCGAACTCATAAACCCGAAGCCTAGCGTCCTCGGTTTGCGGCTGAGGCGGGTCAGGGTGGCTCTTCGGATTGAACAGTTGGAGCCGGTTGGCGGCGTACCCGGGCTTTCAGGCGTTTGAATCTGGAGCTGAGCTCCCAGCCGACCAGAGCGACCAGTGGGCTCGCGGCAGCGACGGCGGCGAGGAGGACCTCCTCGACCGGCAGTCCGGCGATGTGGAGGGCGACCATCGGACCTCCCGGGCACGGCGGGGTCTGGGAGATTACTGAGTGTAAAGGGGAATCTCCTGGCGGTAAACGCCTCACCGTGCACGAGCGCGACTTGTCCGGCTCATACACTTTCCCGATGATCAGAGGCCGGGGGAAGCGGGCAGCCGCCGTGCGTGGGCGTCGCCTGGCGGCGATCGCGAGTCTGCCGGTGCTTCCGCTGGCCTGGTTCGTCGCGTTGCAGGAGCACCCGCCCTGGATGCCTGGCGTCTACCTCGCGTACCTCTTGGTCGTCATCGTCGTACCGGGCACGATGTTCTGGCGCCGGCTCACCGGGGGCACCGGCTGGTTCGCCGCGGACGTGGTTCTGGGTACGGCCTTCGGTCTGGCGGTCGAGGCTCTGATCTATCCGATCGGGATGCTGTTCGACATGCCGTTCGCGGCGTTGCTGATGCCCGCGCTGGCGTTCGGGATGTGGCGGGCGCTGCCGCGATGGACGCAGCCGGAGCGACCGACGCCGTGGTGGTCGACGGCCGGTGTGATGGTCGCGGTCGGTTTCGCGGCCGCGTGGTTCGTGCGGGTCGGCTCGCAACTCGTCCCGCTCAACGGAGCCAGCGCGCTCCGGACGAACACGGACGCGCCGCACAACCTCGCGCTGGCGAGTGAGCTGACCCATCACTTCCCACCACGGATCCCGTACGCCGATGGCGAGTGGCTGACCAGTCATTGGGCGGCGTACAACCACATCGCGTCGTCGCACTGGATCACGCGCGTCCCGCTCGACGTACTGACGGACCGGATGGTGCCGTTCGCCTGGATCCTGTTGACGGTGCTGGGGGCTGCCGCGGTCGGCATGGTTCTCACCGGGCGGGCTGTGGCCGCACCGATCGCGGCCGGGCTCACCGTGGCTGCTGGAGACCTGGTTCCTTGGCCGTGGGCGGTTTCGGATCGGGTGTTCGCGGACGGGCCGTTCTCACTGGGTCAGCTGACCAATCCGCCGCAGGCGTTCTCCACAGTGCTGTTGCTGCCGCTCATGGCGGTCACTGCGCTGTTGTTGCGACGCAAGCCCGATCAGACCCGCGGTCAGCTGCTCCGGCTCTACGTGGCGGCCGGAGTGCTCATTGCGGCCCTCGCATTGACGAAGGCGACCACACTGCCGGTCTATGCGACCGGACTGGCCGCTGCGTGGATCTACCTGACGGTCCGGGCCGGGCGGCTCAACCTCCGAGCGTTGGCACTCGGTATCGGTGTCGCGGCGGCGTACGCGGTCACGTTCTTCCTTGTTCTCCAAGGCTCCTCGTCCAGCGTGCAGTTCGACCCGGCGGCGTCCTTCGACCACCTCGCGGACCGGATGGGTGGCGGGTCCGCCGTACCGGTGATCGCGGTCGTGGTGGTGCTCGGCTGGGTTATGCCTGCGGTCGGTGCGCTGCTGATCAAGCGCCGGGTCCGGCGTGACCCGATGCCGGTGTTCCTGCTCTTCGGTTTCGGCGCCGCGATCGCGGGCGCTTCGCTGTTGTACGACGAGGGTCAGACCCAGCTGTTCTTCATCCGCACCGGCTTCATCTACGGCGTACTGCTCGCCACCTGGGGTCTCGGCTCGCTCAAAGGCCGCCAGTACTACGTGGCTGCGATCGCGTTGGCCATTGGTGCGGCAGCGATCTACTGGGGCCGTCATCAGTCGGACAGCTCATGCACTTCGACCAACTGCTTCGGACAGGGTGTTGCGGTCGCACTGGCGATCGCACTGCTCGGCCTTGGCGTGTTCGGGCTGGTGTTGCGTGGCTCCCGGCGTACGTGGGCTGTCATCGCGGTAGCGATCCTCCTGGGTACGACGGTGTCGCCGACGGTGGCGTCCGTACGGAAGTTCGCCACCTCGCCGTTGACGGAGTACGACTCGATCGCACCGGGCGGGATCGAGGCGGCACGATTCATCCGGCGGAACTCCGGGTCCGACGACCGCATCGCCACCAACCTGCACTGTCACCGGGCCCGCGCGTCGCACTGCCTCACGGGCTCGTACTGGATCGCCGGGTACGCCGAACGCCGGGTGCTCGTGCAGGGCTGGGCCTATCAGAGCCGTGTGGACGACACGTACCCGGCGGGCGTGCAGGGCAGCTACTGGGACCAGGAGAAGCTGCGGCTGAACGACGCGGTGTTCAGCGATCCGACGCGGGAGAGCCTGGAGACGCTGCGGACCAAGTACGGCGTGCAGTGGCTGCTGCTGGACGAGCGCGTCAGTGCACCACCGAAGAACTTGGACCGCCTGACCGAGCTGCGCTTCCAACTAGGCAGCGTCCGCGTCTACCAGCTCTACCCACCACCACCGGAGAACCCGTTCCCGTCCCCCACCGGCTCGCCATCCCAAACCCCCGGATCGCCGACGCCAGGATCCCCGAGCTCCAGCTCCCCGACATCCAGCTCCCCGACCGGCAGCGTCCCAAGCTCTCCGACATCGAGCACGCCGACCTTCCCGACGAGCAGCGTTCCAACCTCCAGCTTCCCAACAAGCAGCACCCCCACCACCCCATTCCCGACGCAGCAGTCCAGCACCCCACCAGGAACCCCAGTCCCCTGAGGATCAAGGGCCGAGGAGCGCCGCGGGAATTACCGCGATCCCGTCCTGACGCCGATATGCCTCAGGACCGGTGTAGATCACGGCGGCGTCCACCAGCTCGTCGCCGATCTGCGACTGCAACCAATGCAGGTGCCTGACATCGGCGTCGGTTACTACCGGCGCCAGCTTGACCTCTATCCCCAGCACTCGGCGGTCGGGGCGCTCGACGATCAGATCCACTTCGTGGTCGCCATTCTTCGTTCGCAGATGCCGGACCTGGGCCTCGGCGGGTTGTGCGTAGACCTGGAGGTCGAGCGTCACGAGCGACTCGAACAACTGACCGAGCAGTACGCCGTCCCGAACGTGGGGACGCTTTCCGACGGTGTTGTTCAGCAGCGCCCGTGTGTCCGCTCCGAGTAATGCGGCCGCGAGCGCAGGATCCGCGAGATGGTGTTTGGGCGCGGAGCCCAGTCGATTGAGCTGCTTTCGCGTCGGCAGCCAGGCTTCGACAGATTCCAGCAGCCACAGCTGACTGAGTATGTCGCGATAGGCGATCGTCGTCGTCTTCGCCGGCTTGTCGCTGTCGCCCGCTGTGGCGGCATCGAGGATCGCGTTGTACGACGTCGTCGTGGCGGTCGCCGCGGCATAGGCCGCCAACCAGGCCCGCAAGGTGGCGGGACGTCGGACCAGGTGCCCTTGTTCGGGAAAGTCGTGCTCGACGATTCGTTCCAGATAGCCGGCGAGCTGAGCGCGGCGTGCACGTCCGGAAAGTTGCCGGATACCTGGAAATCCGGAGCTGACGATCTCCTCGGCATAGGCCTCGAGGCCCAGGTTCGTCGTCCCTTCGACCGAATCGCGAGCACCCGACAACAGCGCACGAAGGCTGACGGTCGGCGTCTCGACGCCTCGCTCGGCCAGAGCCATCGGCCGCATTCGCAGCCTGACGATCCGGCCGGCACCAGAGTGGGTAGGGGCATCGATCGGGCTGGCGCTGCCGGTCAGGAGGAACCGACCCGGCTCGGCTCCTCGGTCGACACCGCGGCGGACGAGGTCCCAGACCGGCGGGTGGAGCTGCCACTCGTCCACCAGCACTGGCGGCGCGGCCCGCTCGAGCCGGCCCGGGTCCGCAATCAGCAGCTCCCGCTGACCAGGATCGTCGAGCGTGAGGACTGTCCGTGCTCGCCGGACTGCCGTCTCGGTCTTCCCGACGCCCTTCGGACCGTCGAGGGTGATCGCCGGCAGCTCGGCGAGCAGATCGTCCAGTTCTTGGTCAACGACTCTCTGAAGGTACCCAGCCATGCAGCAAGACTACCGTTAGCAGGCAATCAAGACTACCGTTAGCAGGGTCTGGAGGCTACCGATAGCACCTCAGCGCAGGGAGACTGTTGGGATGGGGATGCTTTGGTTGGCGAGGCGGTCCAGGGCTGTGACTGTGTAGAGGTAGAGCTTGCCGGGGGTGGCGGTGGTGTCTACGTAGGACTGGGAGGCGCCGGTGGAGCGCATCGTGGCGATCAGGTTGCGGGCGTCGTTGTCGGGGCAGTGGTCGCCGGCGAGCAGTTCGCGGCGGTAGACGGCGTACGACGTGGTGTCGGCTGAGGTGCGCCGCCACTTGACCTGTACGCCGGTGCTGGTGCGTGACGCCTGGACAGCGTGGACCGGCAGCGGGGCACGGGAGTCCAGAGCCGGCATGGCCGGGATCAGCGCGGGCTTGGTGTACCAGGTGTTGTTGAGCAGCGTGGTCGCACCGAGGCGGTCGGCGCGGACGTCCTTCGCGGAGAAGTAGATGTTGCCCTTCACCTCGGGGATCGCACTGTCGAAGGCCAGGTGGTCACTCAGCTCCTGCGGATCCGCCCAGTCCGGCGACTGCGTCGACGTACCGACCTTGTACGTCGCCTCGCCGATGTAGAGGTGGACATGCGTACCGCGGACCTGGTCGGCCCACCACGGCACGATCTTGTTGTAGTCGGCCGCGGCGAACCCACCGGCCCAGTAGACCTGCGGGACGATGTAGTCGATCCACTCGTCGCGGACCCACTTGCGGGTGTCGGCGGCGAGGTCGTCGTACGTCTGGACGCCAGCGGTGGTGTCGGTGCCCTCCGGGTCGGTCGCCTTGTTCCGCCAGACCGCGAACGGCGAGATGCCGAACTTGATCCACGGCTTGATCGCGTGCATCTTCTGGCTCAGCTCGTGGATCAGCAGGTCGATGTTGTTCCGCCGCCAGTCCTGCAGGTTGGAGAAGCCGGCGCCGTACTGCGCGAACGTCGCGGCGTCGTCGAAGACTTGTCCTGCCACCGGGTAGGGGTAGAAGTAGTCGTCGAAGTGCACGCCGTCGATGTCGTAGCGGGAGACCGCGTCCATGATCGCGTCCTCGACCAGCTTGCGGGCCGCCGGGATACCGGGGTTGTAGTACAGCTTCCCGCCGTACGTGACGACCCAGTCCGGGTGCAGTCGCGCCGGGTGCGTCGGGATCAGCGCGTTGATGTCCGTGCCCATCGAGAGCCGGTACGGGTTGAACCAGGCGTGCAGCTCGAGGTTGCGCTTGTGCGCCTCGGCGACGGCGAACGCCAGCGGGTCGTAGCCGGGGTCTCCACCCTGCGTGCCGGTCAGGTATTGCGACCAGGGCTCGACCTTGGACGGCCAGAACGCGTCAGCGGTCGGACGGACCTGCAGGACCACCGCGTTGTGGTGCTGGCGGACCGCGTCGTCGAGCCAGGACCTCAGCTCGGTCTGCTGCTGCGCGGCGCTCAGACCGGTCTTGGAGGGCCAGTCGATGTTCACCACCGACGACACCCAGCTCGCCCGGAACTGCCGGAGCGGTGTGGTCGGGCTGGGCGTGCAGCCCTGCTGACCGGCAGGTGCTTGTACGGCGGTCGCCGTACTGGGCAGACCACCCAACAACAAACCTGCCGTCACGCCGAGTACACCCATAGCTCGCCAGACTCTCATGTCACTCTCCGACTGTCGTTCAAGGTGAAGTCGAAAGATGTTTACACACCCACCCGCTTGAAGAACAGTGCTCGAGGAGATGGCGCTAGGTTAGGAGCATGTTGCGTGCAGCTACCGAGGACGATGTCGACACCATCCGGCGGCTGCGGAACCAGCAGGCGAATCGCGATGTCAGCATCACCTCGCACGAGATCGGCGCGGACGAGCACGCAGCGTGGTGGGCGAAGACGTCGGTCGACCCGACCCGGCGGGTGCTGATCTATACGCGGGACGGCGCGACGGCCGGTGTCGTCAACTTCTTCGACATCGAAGGATCGTCGGCGGCCTGGGGATTCTTCCTCGACGCGGACGGCCTGGCCGACCGCGGCGAGACGCTGCCGGCCTGGATCGAGGTGATGCGCGAGGCGACGACGTACGCGTTCGACGAGCTCGGCCTCGACCTTCTCACCGGCGAGGTGCTCGAGCACAACACCGTGGTCCGGCAGATGAACCGGCGCTTCCGCTTCACCGAGGGCACCCCGGAGCAGCGGTACGCCGACGGCCGCGAGCTCACCGTGATTCCGATCAGCCTGCGCAAACAGGACCGTAGATCCAAGGGGCAGAAGTGAACACCATCGAGATCGGCGGCGTGCCGGTCGGGCCGGATCACCAGCCGTTCGTCATCGCGGAGATGTCGGGCAACCACAACGGTGATCTCGAGCGGGCCAAGGACATCGTCCGGGCGGTCGCGGAGTCCGGGGCGCAGGCGCTGAAGCTGCAGACGTACACCGCGCAGACGATGACGCTCGACCTGGATCTGCCGGCCTTCCGGCTGCCGGTCGAGCACGAACTGTGGAGCGAGGCGCGGCTGTACGACCTCTACGAGGAGGCGCACACGCCGTGGGCGTGGCACGAGCCGATCTTCGAACTGGCCAGCTCGCTCGGGCTGGTGGCGTTCTCGTCGGCGTTCGACCAGACCGCGATCGACTTCCTCGAGAAGCTGAACGTCCCGGCGTACAAGGTCGCGTCGAACGAGATCGGCGATCTGCCGCTGGTCCGCGGGATGGCGGAGACCGGGAAGCCGATCATCATCTCGACCGGGTCGGCGACGCTCACCGACATCGACGCTGCGGTCCGGGCTGCCCGGTCCACCGGCAATGAGCAGATCCTCGTGCTGTCCTGCACAGCCAGCTACCCGGCTCCGCCCGAGCAGTCCAACCTGCGCGGGATCCCGGTTCTTCGCGATGCACTCGGCGTACAGGTCGGCCTGTCCGACCACACGATGGGCATCGGCGCGGCCATCGCTGCCGTCGCGCTCGGGGCGACCGTCATCGAGAAGCACGTGACGCTGAAGCGGATCGACGGTGGTGTCGACTCGGCGTTCTCGCTCGAGCCGTGGGAGCTCGAAGCGCTGGTCGAGAACACCCGCGTCGCACAACTTGCCCTCGGCAGCCCTACCATCGGCCCGAAACAAGCCGAACAGAACGTCCTCCGCTTCCGCCGCTCGCTCTACGTCACCCAGGACGTCCGCGCCGGCGACCCCATCACCCGCGAGAACGTCCGCTCCATCCGCCCCGCCGGCGGCCTACCTCCCGACCACTACCAACAGGTCGAAGGCCGTCCCTTCCGCGTGGACGCCCCCGCAGGCACTCCCCTCACCTGGGACCTGCTCTAGGGTTCGGGGCGTGAGTGAGTACTTGCTGTTTCCGGGGCGGCATCATGTGCTGACGCGGTTCCAGGCGGAGTTCCTGCAGGGGTTCGTGGACCGGACCGTCGTGTGGGCGGTGACGTCGGCGAATCACCAGACGACCAAGCGGAATCCGGTGGCGTTCGATCGGCGGGAGGCGGCGATCGAGCGGTTCAGCGTGGCGACCGGGATCCGGTCGCTGGTGGTGGGAGTCGTCGACACCCCGCCGACGGACGAGTTCGCCGAGGTGACGGTCAAGGCGATCGAGGCGGGGACCGATGATCTCGTCCGTCTGACGCCGGAGAACACGCTGGTGGCCTGCTCTACACCTGAGGTGAGCAAGCTGTACGAGCAGCTCGGGTTCGAGGTGGTCGGAGTCGAGCCGGACGGCCTGCCACGACCGTGGGACATCCTGTTGATGATTGCCTCAGGCAACGAGATCTGGAACCAGCTGGCGCACCCCGCGACGGTGGATGTTTTCGAGCGGTACGCCCTCGATGCCCACATCCAGCGCTGCGTCAACGACCCCGTCGTCGGCGATGACGGCGGCCTCACCACGACCCGCGACTACAAGACGTACGCCGACGCCTTCGAAACTGCCGCCGACCGGAAATGGCAGCAAATCAAGGACTTTGTCCGCCCCGGACGCATTCTCGATATCGGCTGCGCGACCGGCGCAACCCTGCAACTCGTCGACGGTGACCCGCGTTTCCACGAATCCGACCTGATCGGTGTCGAAGTCGCCCGCCACCTGTACGCCGAATGCGTCCACAAGAAGGAACAAGGCCTCTTCCACAACCCGAACGTCTATTTCTACCAACGCAACATGCTCGGCTCGGCCGTCTTCCCACCCCGCTCGATCGACACCACCCTCACCCTCGCGCTCACCCACGAAATCTGGTCGTACGCCGATGGATCCCGGCCGGAAACCGTGCAACGGTTCGCGAACGCGCTCTTCGCCCACACGGCTCCCGGTGGCGTCTGGATCAACTCCGACGTCTGCGGACCCGCCGAGCCGGATCGTTCCGTCGTACTGCGGCTGGACGACAGCGACGGCGAGAACCCGGACGATCCGGCCGAATTCGAGTCCCTCGACGACCCGGCGGCGTACGTGGGCAGGCTGTCCACCCGGGCGCGGTTCTTCCAGTTCGCGCACGACTTCCGGCGCAACGCCAGGGTCCCGTTCGAGTACGACGTCCAGCATGATGGGCTCGTGCTCCGGCTGGCCGACGCGATGGACTTCCTGACCCGCAAGGACTACGTCGACAACTGGTTGAGTGAGACGCACGAACAGTTCTGCGGGCTGAACTTCGCCGGCTGGTCCACCGTCGCCGAGCAGGCCGGGTTCACGATCGACCTGGCGTCGAAGGCCTGGCGCAACGACTGGGTCATCGACAACCGAATCGCGCCGGTCGCGTCACTCAGTACTCCCGACGGCGATCCGATCGACTGGCCGGACACCCACCAGCTACTGGTCGCCCGTCGCTGACCGCACCTCGACGTGCAGGGTCCCGGCGTACGGCCGAACGGTCAGCACCTGAGCACCGCGCGCGATCGTCAACGGCAACCGGCTGGACAGGAACGGCTCGCACTGCACGGCATGTGATGAACCGTCCGGAGCCGTCGCGAACAGGATCCAGTCCGCCGGCTCCAACGCGCCCAGGTCCACCAAGGCGGCCCACCCGTCGTCCGAGACCGTACGGCGGCAGTCGACGTCCACAGGCTCGTCGGAGTCGGCCAGGAATCGCCGCCAACTGAAGCTGACCTCGCCCCAGTCCGGCCCGCGCACCAACAACATGTTGCCAGCAGCAACCGCAGCGGTCGCGGTCATCCGGATCGGCGACTCGTGCAGGTTCACGTACCCACCGGTCGAGCGGGTCAGCATCACCACCCGGCCGCCCTCGGCATGCGAGACCAACCGGTCCCCGGCCGTCCACAACAACACCTGCTCCTGGCCTTCCGGACCGCGCACCCGGAACGCCCGTGTGGTCCGCTGACTGAACGGATCGTCCGGGTTGGTCTCTTCGATCATCGAGCGAATCGGCACCCGGGCGGTGAAATCACGCCCGTCAACCTCGAGCGGCAACTCCTCCTCGCCGCCCGCGACCGGCCGGGTCACGAACAAGGACGGCTCGTCGAACGACGACCGGCCGTGCAATACCAACGCCTCCGGCGTCTGCTCGACCGAGGTCAACCGGCATGGATCCTGCAGCCGCCGGATCGCGAAAGCCTCGTCCTTACCCGGCCCAGGCTGAATCCAGCTCGTCTCGTCGATCCACGCCCCCGGCGGCCAGCCCGGGCTACCGGCCCGCTGCCCGCGCAACACGTCCCGCCGACGTACCCGACCAGCCCGCATCCGTACGTCGAAGTGGGACGGACCGGCCGTGCACTTGGCGAGTAGCTCGCGGTCCAGCAGTACCTCGAACCCGACCAGGGACTCGTCGCCGAGCAGGTCCGTCGCGGCATAACGCCGTACGCGCAAGGGATACGACCGACCGGCGATCACGAGCGCGATCCGGAGGCTGGAGGACCGCTTGGTCTCCAAGTGCCGGATCTCCGCGGTGCCCTTGACCGACAGCTTGCCGTCGACCCACGCCACCTCGCGGACACTCGTCGCCAGGGTCAGATCGTTGTCCGCGACCTCGTACAGCTCCTGCGGTACGGCGGCTTCCCGGACACCCGGGTAGTCGAGCTGCCACTTCCGCCACCGGCGCGGCATCGCTCGCACGCTCAGCCCTTGGTCGGCGCGGAACAGGGCGAGCCGGCG
Organism: Kribbella sp. NPDC051952; assembly: GCF_040680855.1. Taxonomy (NCBI): domain Bacteria; kingdom Bacillati; phylum Actinomycetota; class Actinomycetes; order Propionibacteriales; family Kribbellaceae; genus Kribbella; species Kribbella sp. NPDC051952. Next base: position 221,930 of record NZ_JBFAXQ010000003.1, on the reverse strand, counting down.
GAGCAGACCGACGTCACCGTCCCGGAGTGCGGCGTACTGCAACCGGTCGAACCGGGACGCGTTGTCGAGCACCGCCGGGTCGAGTCGGCCGATCAACTGGGCCGCGAGTTCGAGGAGCTGCTGCTCTTCCGCCGCCGGAACGGTGCCGAACGCCGTCAGCACGGCCAGCAGGTCGATCTGGGTGAAGTGCGCGTGCACCCGACGGCGTACCTCGGGCAGTCCGTCCGCGACCAGATCCATCACCAGGCCGGCCGAGACGACGCGGTCGCGGAGGTTGCCGAGCTGGAACTTCTGCTGGGTGATCGAGTCGCCCGACTCGCGCTCGCGCCAGAAGTACACCGGGGCCGCGAGCGTGTCGACCGTGACCGCGTCGAGGTGCGCCTTCAGCGTGATCGGGTAGTCCTCGTAGCGGATCGCCGGGAAGCGGTACCCGTGCTCGTCCCAGAACGACCGCCGGTAGACCTTGTTCCAGACCATCCGGTCCAGCACGAGCTCGGGCGTCTCCGAGACGTGGGTCGCGAAGCGGTCCTTGGTGAAGCACTGCCGCTGGAGGTACGACGGCCGTACGCCGTAACTGTTGTTGAACCGGCGCGCGTTCCCGCCTGCCAGGTCCGACCCGGTGCGGTCCAGGGTCCGGATCAGGTTGCCGAACCCGTGCCGGGTGACCAGGTCATCGCTGTCGACAAAGGCGACGTACTCCCCGACGGCGTGGTCGACGCCGGTGTTGCGCGCGGGGCCGAGGCCGGCGTTGTCCTGCTGGACGATGCGGAACCGGTCGTCGCGGGCGCAGAAGTCCTTCGCCACCACCGCGCTGTCGTCGAGGGAGCCGTCGTCGACCAGGATCGCCTCGAAGTCGGTCCAGGTCTGCCGCGCGATCGAGTCCAGGCACGGCCCGATGTACTCACCGACGTTGTAGAACGGAACCACCACGCTCAGGCGCGGGGGCATCATCGCCTACGCAGACGGCGCGACACCTTGCGAGCCACGACGCGCGGCTTGCGGATCTGCGCGGCGTGGAAGACGACCCGGGAGAGTGCGTACGTGCGCGAGCCGCGGATGCGGTTGTGCGCCGCGGTCATCTTGTCGAGCTGGCCGCGGAGTTCGCGGATGCGGTTCTCGCGCGTCTTCATCTGCTTGTTGCGGAAGCCGAGGGTGCGCTCGAGACCGTAGACGTGGCCTTTGAGCTCGAACAGCTCGCGCTTGGCTTCTTCGGCGTCCACCAGGGCGGTGCGTACGTCGACGGCCGGGTGCTCGTGGGTTGCGAGTACGTCGTTCAGTGCGGCGGCCAACTCCTTGCCGCGGGCAACGTGTCCGGCGGAGGCGGGGGGTGTGTCGGGGGAGGTGGCTTGGAGTGGCTCGGGGAGCTCGATCCCGGACATGCTCATCCAGGTGGAGACGAGGTCGTCGCCGAGCATCCACGGGGGCCAGGGGTGGCGGCGGTGCCCGCCGATCAACCGGTCGTGGAAGCGGCACCAGGCGGCGGCTAGTAGGTCTGCCTTGTCGGTCGGCTCTGCGGTCACCCACGGCGAAACCCCGTGGGCGAAGGAGTCGCCGTCCACCACGATGTCGTCCCACCTGAGCACGACGGTGGAGTCGGTAGCCCATTCACCCAGGCGGGAGGCCAGCTCGCGGAATCCTGGGACATCCTCAGCAGCAGCCAGTCGAATGAGGAGATGCTCGACGGACACACCCCCAGGAACAACATTCGGCACAACCGCCCCATCAAAAGCCAGCGTGGTAATGGGGGAAGAGAAAGAGGAGGGGTCGGCCGCCGAGGTGATGGCTGAGGCTGGGGTAGCCGGGGCGGCTGTGGAGGCGGCGGACGCCGAGCTCGCGGAGGCGGACGCTCCGGTGGCGGAGGTGAGCGCCGGGGTCGCGGAGGTCGCGTCGGCGGGGGTGAACGCCGGGGTGGTGGGGGTGATGTTGGTTTGCCAGCCGGCCGGGCCTCGGTCGGTGGTGAGGACGGTGGGGCCGGACTCGGTGTAGAGGTCGTGTTCGGCGTGCATGTTGGTGATGGCTAGCCAGGCGGTGGGGATGGAGGGGAGGAGGCCGGCTCGGGCGGCGGAGTCGACGCCCTCGGCGATCGGGGAGAGCAGGGGGATGTCGGCTGCTTGCAGGGCCTCCACGGCTAGACGCGTGGGGAGCTCACCTGGACGTGCGTCCGCGGCGACCTCTGCTGCGATGAAGGTCCGGGCGCCGAAGTCGGCGTACACCTGGGCAGTCCAAGGCAACGCGGCCGCGAGTTGATCGACCGACACCGGGCGAGTCGGATCGTCATGGAGCGGGCGCCACTCGTTGTCGCCGTGGCGTTCGTGGAGCGGGCGGCTGTCGAGCAGGTTCAGCAGTGAGAACTCGTTCTCGAGTCCGAGTACGACGACCGCCTCCGGGGCAGCAAGTCCCGTGAGTGCGTCCAACCGCGCGGCCCAGCTCAGATCAGCACTGTCATAACCCAGCACCCGGTCGAGACCGTCTGCCGCGACGATCACCTCGAACGGCTCGATCCCGTCCTCCGACGAAAGCCGAAGCCCGTCCAGAGCACCGGCAACGACCTGAAGCCGATCACCGAAGTCCGCAGCCAACTCCTCCGCATCCGCCACCGACCGCACCAGGATCGTCGCGTCCGTGGTCCGATCGAGGACCACCGAGATGAGCCCCCGCGAGTGCGGCCCAATCATCAGCGTGCGGTGATTGGCGGGAAGGACGTCGGCCAGGAGTGCGGCCAGGGCCGGGTGGTGGTCGGCGCTGTCGGTCCACGGCTGCATTTCACCGAGGACCACCTGCAGGTCAGACACGCTCTCTCCAATCGAACAGCATCCGCATCTCCGCGGGCGGCATCATCCACGGCTTGCCGAGCTCCAGGTCGGTCGTCGCCCGGGCGGCCTCTGGGTCGATCGACTTGCCGAGCATCTCCGGCCACAGCCGCTCGATCCGGCTCTGCCCGCCGAACAAGGGGTTCTCGCCGTCCATCTCCATCGGGTCGCCGTACACCGCCGGTTCGCACCCGGCCGCGACGCCGTAGAAGATTGCCGTCGACAACCGGTTGGCGGCGACCCGCTTGTGCCGCCGCAACTCGTGCAACTGCTTGAACAGGAACCGCCGATCGGTGCCCTCGTACGAGAACCCGCGGCGCCCGAACGACACCACCCGGAAGCCCGCGTCCTCGTAGAACCCGCGTACCTCGGGACGGTCGTACTCCGTGTAATACAACGAAAAGGTGACCGGCCCGGGCTCGGTCTCCCGGATCTCGTCGATCAACCGCTGGTGATCGCCGTGGATCTTGCCGCCCTCCCACCCGTGGAAGAGGAACCACAGCGTGCCTTCACGCTCGACCGGCTCGGCCTGTTTCTCCAGTTCCAGCAGGTAAAGGAACGGCGCGCCGATGCTGTGGTAGTTCCGCCGCCCGAGGGCGTGCCCGCGTCGGCGGGGGGCGTCGCTCCAGGTGAACCGCCAGGCGCCGTCGTAGAACTCGTGCACCGGGTTCCACCCGCAGCCGATGTTCCAGCCGTGCTGCAGATACCCCCGGAGTCGCGGCGGGTGGTCGAAGTCCAGACCGGCGTACCGGGACAGGATGTGCGTCTGGCCGTAGTAGTGATTGTGGTGATGCATGTCAGCGGACCTCCACGTGCAGCGTGCCGGCGTGCGGCCGTACGGCGAGAGCGTGCGCGTCACGCGCGATCGTCAGCGGCAACCGGCTGCACAGGAAGGGCTCGCACTGCACGGCATGCGTCGTACCGTCGGGCCTCGTCGCGAACAGGATCCAGTCCGCGAGTGACGCCAAGGGATCCGCCGAGACCCGCACCGCCGCCACCGGGATCAGCGCGTCCACCGCAGCCGCCGCCGACCAGCCGTCGGCGCACAACGTACGGCGGCATGCGACGTCCAGGTGATCGTCCGAGTCGGCCAGGTACCGCCGCCAACTGAAGGTGACGTCACCTCCGTCCGACCCACGCACCACCAGCAAGTTGCCCTCAGCAACCACACCGGTGGCCATCGTCCGGACCGGCGCCTCGTGCAGGTTCACGTACCCACCGGTCGATCGAGTCAGCGTCACCACACGACTGCCCTCGACCTGCGAGACCGCGGACTCGCCTGCCGTCCACAACAACACCCGCTGCTGCCCTTCCGGACCGCGCAACCGGAAGGATCGCGTCGTCCGCTGACCGAAGGGGTCATCGGGATTCGACTGCGCCAGCAGGTCGTGCATCGGCAGCCGGGCAGTGAAGTCGCGACCGTCGATCTCCAGCGGAATCTCTTCCTCGCCGCCGAGCACCGGCCGGGTGACGAACAACGACGGCTCGTCGAAGGCGGAGCGTCCGTGCAGAACCAGCGCCTCCGGCGTCCGTTCGACGGCGGTCAACCGGCACGGATCCGTGAGCCGCCGAACGGCGAAGCATCCGCCCTTGCCCGGACCAGGCTGGATCCAACTGGTCTCGTCGAGCCAGGCACCCAGCGGCCAGCCCGGACTGCCCGGACCCTGCCCACCCAGCACGCCCTGCCGGAGCCGTCGCCCGGACCTCATCTGTACGTCGAAGTGGGCCGGCTCAGAGGTGCATTGCGCAAGGAGTTCAGGATCGAGCACGACCTCGAACCCGACCATCGTCTTGTCGCCATGCAGGTCCAGCGCGGAGTACCGCCGTACCGGCAGGGGGTGGGTGGTGTCGCCGACGACCAGGGCGATCTCGAGGGTCGACGACCGTTCGGTTTCCAGGTGCCGGATCTCCGCGGTGCCCTTGACGGACAAACCGCCGTCGACCCAGGTCACCTCGCGCACGCTCGTCGCCAGGGTGAGGGCCGCATCCGAGAGCCGGTAGAGCTCCTGCGGTACGACGTCCTCGCGCAGGCCCGGGTAGTTGTAGTCGAGCTGCCAGGTCCGCCGCGGCCGGGCGACCGCGCGCGCACCGCCACGGAGTCCACCGTCGTTGCGGAAGACGGCGAGTCGCCGGAGCAGCTCGACATCACCGGCCCGGAGCGCCGCGTGCTGGATCCGGTCGTACCGATGGGTGACCGCGAGTACCTCGTCGTCGAGCCGGTCGAGCAGTTCGCGGGACAGGTCGACGAGGTGCTGCTCTTCCTCGGCCGGCACCGACCCGAACGCGGACATCAGCGTCAGCACGTCGATCTGGGCCAGGTGCGCATGCACGCGACGACGGACCACCGGGGTGCTGTCCTCGACCAGGTCGAGCACCATCCCGGCCGAGACGACCCGGTCGCGGATGTTGCCGAGCTGGAACTTCTGCTGGGTGATCGACTCACCCGACTCCCGCTCGCGCCAGTAGTAGACCGGCTGGGTGATCGTGTCGACGGTCACCGCGTCCAGGTGCGCCTTGAGCGCGACCGGGTAGTCCTCGTACCGGATCGGCGGGAAGGTGTAGCCGTACTCGGTCCAGAACGAGCGCCGGTAGACCTTGTTCCAGAGCATCCGGTCCAGCACGAGGTCGGGCACCTCGGTCACGTGCGTCGCCAGCCGGATCCGGGCGAACGGCTGCCGGTGCAACCACGACGGCCGCACTCCGAAGCTGTTGTTGAACCGCCGCGCGTTCCCGCCGGCGAAGTCCGAACCGGTCTTGTCCAGGGTCCGGATCAGCGCCGCGAACCCGTGCCGCGAGACCAGGTCGTCGCCGTCCACGAAGGCCAGGTACTCACCTGCCGCCTCCCGGATCCCGGCGTCGCGGGCCGGTCCGGGCCCGGCGTTGGACTGCTGGATCAGCCGGAACCGGGGGTCGCGAGTACAGAAGTCCTTGGCGATGACCGCGCTGTCGTCCGGAGAGCCGTCGTCGACCAGGATCGCCTCGAAGTCGGTCCAGGTCTGCCGGGCAATCGAGTCCAGACAGCCGCCGATGTACTCACCGACGTTGTAGAAGGGCACCACCACGCTCAGCCGCGGCGTCACTCGGGTGAGGCTCCTCTCGCTGCCGGCTTACGTGTGCCCCCCAGGCACCCCGTACTTCAAGAGCACTGGTCTACGTAGCGGCAACGAGGTGAAGTGTCAGAAGGTTATGCACCGGTTCGAATCCGTAGCGGGCCCAGACCCGCTGGATACCGCTGAGATGCGCCTGCGTGGACACGACCAGCCGTCTGGTCGTGCAGGCGTCCTCGACCGCGGCGAGCAGGTGCCCGTACCGGCCCCGCCCCTGCTCGGCCGGTACGACGCCGGACAGCTGGATCTCGGTCCACGAGCGCTGCTGATCGATTGCGGCGAGGGCGAGCATCCGCCGGTCCGGACCACGCAGTACGACCGCGCCCGCGTCGGCGATCCGCCGCCGCGCCCACTCCTGCCGGCCGACCAGCGCGAGCGAGCGGTCGAAGATCGGGTTGGAGCAGTAGTGGTTCCCCGAGTCGCCGAACACGTCCGCGACCAGGTCGTCCACCAGGTCGTCGTCGGCCGTGGGTTCCATCTGCGCGGTGAAACCGGCCAGTGGCGCCGGGCGGCGGCCCTTGCCGACCGGGAGCGACCAGTAGACGACGGTGTCGGCCAGGAGCGCCTGCCGCGGCCCGCTCGCCAGCGCGGCGAACCAGGTGGTCTCGCGGGCCGGGTAGCGCAGCACGATCACGTCGGCGCTGGATCTCTCGACGGCCGTGAGCACCTCGGCGAGCGGCGTACCGGCCGATGCGGACACGGAGATCCGGTCGATCGAGACCCCGAACCGCTTCGCCGCGTCCACGGACGGCCGCACGGTCAATTCACCGGCTTCGAGCGCGTCGTACCAACTCACAACCCCGGGAGCTTAGTCGTTCTCGTCGATGGTTTCGGCGAAGGTGTGGTGGCCATGGTCCTCGAGGCTGTCGTAGCCGACGAGGAACTGGGGGCGGCGCTGACTCGATTGGAACAGGCGGGCGACGTACTCGCCGAGCAGTCCGAGGCAGAGCAGTTGGATCGCGCCGATCACGCTCACGGCGAGGACGGTCGAGGTCCAGCCGGGGATGCTGCGGCCGGCGAGTTTGATGACCAGGGCACCGATCACGAACACGCCGGACAGCATCCCGCCGAGCAGGCCGAGCCAGGTCGCCAGCCGCAGCGGCGCGGCGGAGAAGGCGGTCACGCTGTCGAACGCGAGCCGGAGCATCTTGGTGAAGTTGTACTTCGTCGTACCGGCGGCTCGCTCGGCGCGGACGTACGGCACTTCCGCGCTCGGGAAGCCCAGCCACGGGATCACCAACCGGAAGACGCGGCCGTCCTCGGGGAGTGAGTTCACCGCGTCGACGACCCGGCGCGACACCAGCCGGAAGTCGCCGGCGTCGAACGGGATCTCCTTGCCGACGAGCCGGCACATCAGCCGGTAGTACATCCGCGCGGTGGTCCGCTTCAGCCAGGTGTCACTCGACCGGTCGGAGCGTACGCCGTACACGACATCGACGTCCCGCTCGCGCGCGGTGTCGAGGAACTCGGCGATCACCTCGGGCGGATCCTGCAGGTCGGCGTCGATCGTGACCAGGTACTCACCCCGGGCGCGCCGGAAGCCGGCCGACTGGGCGGCCTGGTGACCGCTGTTCCGGAGGAGTCTGACGACGCGGAGCTGGGCCCAGTCCTTGGCGGCTTCGAGCAGAAGCGTCGCGGTGTTGTCCCGGCTGCCGTCGTCCACGACGACGAGTTCGTAGGAGATCCCGAGCCCGTCCAGGAGCGGCCGCATCCGTGCGAAGAACATCGGCAGCACCTCCTCCTCGTCGTACATCGGTACGACGACGGAGAGCGCCGGCTGATCGGGTCGCATGCCCGGAGACTACTGCCGATGACAGTCTGCAGTCGTCCGACCACGCATTTCACATTAGTGTTGCGACATGCGCGCGAAAGCACGACGGCGGGGGCCGCGGACTGCGGGACCGACCCTTTCCGGTCTAGTCGCCGGACTCCTGGTCGTAGTCCTGGCGATCGTCCTACTCGCCCTGAACGCGACCCCCTTCGAGGTCGCACGGTTCGTGGGTTTCACCGCGCTAGCGATCGCACTGCCCGGGTTCGCGCTGTGGCGGCTGATCGGCAACTACGGCCGCAACCTGGTCGAAGACCTCTCCGCCGGGTTCGCGGTCGGCACGGCGGCGCAGGTGATCGTCTATCTGGCCAGCGCATCGATCGGACTACAGGCGTGGTCGTGGGTGTGGGGACCGGTCGTGCTTCTGATCGCGCTCAGGGACCGCGACGTTCGTGAGCGGGTCTGGCGGCGTGTCGACCAGCCACTCCGACCCCTGCAGGCCTGGCTGCTCGCCGCCACGACCGCGGTGGTCCTGCTGGTGGTCTACCGGCGCGGACCGGGTCAGTTCCTGCCTGCGTACACGGATCCGCTCCGCGCCTACCCGGATCTGGCCTTCCAGCAGGCGTTGGCCGCCAGCGCGAAGTACGACGTACCGATCTCGACGCTGTGGCTCGGTGGCGAGCCGATGAAGTACCACACGTTCTTCCACCAGGCGACGGCCGCGACGGCGTGGGGGACGCGCATCGATCTGACCGATCTGATTCATTCGCTGAGTTGGCTGCCGTTGTTCCTGGCCGGGTGTGGGCTGGTGTTCGCACTGACCAGCCGGTTCGCTCCGACCTCGGAGTCGGGTGCGACCTGGGCCGGACCGCTGGCCGTCCTGATCGCTGGGCTGGGCGGGGCTGTGCAGCCGCTGGCGGATCAGGGGCTCGGCGGGATCTCGACCGCGGTCGCGGCGTACCTGAGTCCGACGCAGAACCTCGGCGTCCTGATCGCACTGGCCATCTGCCTAGTGGCTGTGGACCTGCTGCGATCAGACAGTTTGCGGAGCCGATGGGTGTTGCTGATCCTGCTCGCGCTGGTCGCGTCCGGGGCGAAGTCGACGATCCTGCCGCTGGTGGGCGTCGGATTCGCGTTCGCCTTCGTGCAACTGACGGCGGCCAAGAAGAGCACGCGTACGGCGATGCTCGGTGGCGGGCTGTCGTTCGTGGTGTTCGTGGCCGCGCTGATCGCGATCTTCGGCGGGAGTACCTGGGGGACGGAGATCAAGCCGTTCGAGACGTTCGTCCAGTTGGCGCCGTACGCGACACTGGTGGACAACCCGCACGCGGAATTGTTGTCAGCGGCAACGACCCTGCTGAGCTGGGGACTGGCGGCGTCCGGACTGTTCTTCGTCGGCCGGAGGTGGCGGGACGCGGGCGCCGTGTTCCTGCTGGGCTTTGCGGTCGCCGGCCTGCTCGGGACGCTGCTGACGTCGCAGTCCGGGGTCAGCCAGCTGTACTTCCTGCGGACGGCCTTTCCGGTGGTCGCCGTACTCGCGTCGGTCGGGCTGGCCAACCTGGTCGGGCGACTCGGTGATCGACGCGCTGTGGTGCTCGTGGGCGCGGCTGGGCTGCTCGGGCTGGCGGGCCTTGCCATTGCTCGATCGGCGTCGGCTGACCTGCGGGGAGTCAAGGGTCCGTGGCTGTGGACCGCTGTCGCGCTCGGCGCGGTCGCAGTGGTCGTTGCCCTGGCGTGGAAGGCGTTTCGACGACCTGGCAACGTCCTTGTCGCGCTGGCGGCCGGTCTGGTGGCGGCGAGCATGATCGGGGCGATTCTCGTTCCACTGCAGGCGGTCGTGTCGGACAAGGCGTCCAATCTGGTCTTCGCGCACCCCTTCCGCGGCGGTGCGACGGCAGCGGAGGCCGGTGCGGCGCAGTGGCTGCGTCGGAACAGCGCACCGGGCGAGCTGATCGCGACCAATGCGCACTGCATCATCCAGCGCGACGGCATCTGCGACAGCCGGCACTTCTGGCTCGCCGCCCTGTCCGAACGGCCAGTGCTGATCGAAGGCTGGTCCTACTCCAACCAGGCAAACCGGATCGCCCTGATCACCGGTGGGAACCCGAGCCTGATCCCGTACTGGGACCGCGGCGAGCTGATCGCGAACGACGCCGCCTTCAAGGCCCCGACGCCCGCCGCGATCGAACGCCTCCGCCAGGCCGGCGTCCGCTGGCTGTACGCCGACAACCGGGCAGGCGACGTGTCACCGGCACTCCGCAACTACGTCCGCCTCCGTCACGCCACGATGGACGCCACGATCTACGAAGTCAGATAAGCCCGAGCAACGCGTCGGCAACCCGCTGCCGCCCATTGCCGTCAACCAGCGCCCATCCGGCCGCAGCCAACCGAGCGCGCTCGACCGGATCGGTCAGCAGCCGCTTGAGCACCGCGGCCGCAGCAGACGGGTCTTCCTCGAGGTCGGACAGTACGCCGATGCCCGCCGCCATACCCGTCGCAATCGCGCGCTCGTAGCCCATCACCTGGTTGTCCACCACACACACGAGTCCGGCCGTCGCCCCGAGGCACAGGAGCTCCCACGTCGACGTACCCGAGGCGCTGATGGTCAGGTCGGCGTCCCGTACCTCAGCCGCCAGCCGATCGGTCGGACCGATGACGTCGACCCGTTGCTGCGGCCTGAGCTCAACCGCGGCGATCCGGGCAGCCAGGTGCGCTCCAGGCGCAACCACAGTGGCCTGAAACGGAACCCCGGTAGCAGACAGCGCTCGCACGACCGACGGACCGGCACCGAACGCATCCGTCCCGCCGAAGAACGCAAACACCCTCGGTACGCCGACCTGCCGCGGCGCGGGTGGTTCCGACGGGCGATGCGCGAGGATCTCGTCCCGGATCATCACGTACTGCAGACCTGCCAGACGGATCGAGCCCGGCGGCAGCGAGGGGTGGTCGAGCTCGGCGGCGAGGTTCTGATCCACCAGCACGTCCGCCTCGGCCCCACGGAAGTCACCGTCGACGATGGCGAGCGTGGGAATCCCCGCTGCGCGCACGGCCGGATAGACGGACGCATCCAGGTCGTACGAGTCGAAGACCACCGCATCAAGCCCGAGCCGGGCGAACAGCTCCACGTGCTCCGCGGCCGTCCACACCGCCGACTCCACCGCGATCCCGCGAACCCTGATCTGCTCCGCGGCCCACGGCACGGTGTGCGCGTCGCAGACGAACACCAGCTCCACGTCGCGACGCTGGATCTCCTCCGCCAGCGCCAGGCAGCGCATCACGTGCCCGATCCCCCGCCCAGGCCCAACATCACACCGCACCCCGACGCGCTTCACGGCTCGAACTTATCCTTCCAGAGCATTCGTTTGATCACACCCAGGTACGACCGAGGGTTGAGGAGCGTTCAGAGCGGGCAGCTATTGTTCGAGTCTGCACTGCGCGTACTGTGCTCGGAACTGTCCGTCAGAAGGGTCCCGCTCGAGTGTCCATCCTTACCGGCTCCGACATCCTGGTCACCGGAGGCACGGGGTCCTTCGGCCGGGCTTTCGTCCGGTATGCGCTGGACGAGCTGAACCCACGCCGGCTCATCGTCTTCAGCCGGGACGAGCTCAAGCAGTGGGAGGTCCGCCAGCTGTTCGGTGACGACCCCCGGCTGCGGTTCTTCCTCGGCGACGTCCGGGACCGGTCCCGGTTGCTGCGCGCCATGCACCGGGTCGACTACGTCGTCCACGCGGCCGCGCTGAAGCAGGTCGACAGCGGCGAGTACAACCCGTGGGAGTTCGTCCAGACCAACGTGATCGGCTCGCAGAACGTCATCGAGGCTGCGATCGACTCCGGCGTGAAGCGGGTCGTCGCGCTCTCCACCGACAAGGCGTCCAGCCCGATCAACCTGTACGGCGCGACCAAGCTGACCGCGGACAAGCTGTTCATCAACGGCAACCACTACGCGGCGGCGTACGACACCCGCTTCAGCGTGGTGCGGTACGGCAACGTGATGGGCAGCCGCGGCTCGATCATCCCGAAGTTCCGGGCGCTGCACGCGGCCGGGCAGTCGCTGCCGATCACCGACCTGCGCTGTACCCGGTTCCTGATCACGCTGCCGGAGGCGGTCCGGTTCGTGGTCGACTCGTTCGAGCTGATGACCGGTGGCGAGCTGTTCGTGCCGCGGATCCCCTCGATGAAGGTGACCGACCTGGCCGAGGCGATCGCGCCGGGGGCGAAGATGCACGACGTCGGCCTCCGCCCGGGCGAGAAGCTGCACGAAGAGATGATCAGCCCGGAGGAGGGCCGCCGCGCGCTCCTGGTCGGCAACCGGTACGTGCTGCAGCCCGACCTGGCCACCTGGGGCTACCTGCCGCCGTCCGACGGTCGCCCGGTCGCGGACGGGTTCCACTTCGCGTCGGACACCAACGAGCTGTGGTACTCGATCGAGGAGATCCGCAAGATCCTCGAGAGTGAATAGCCCGATGCTGCCCTACGGACGCCAATCAATCTCCGCCGCGGACATCGAGGCGGTCACCGCCGTCCTGCGCGGCGACTGGCTCACCACCGGTCCGGCCGTCACCGCCTTCGAGAACGCCGTCTCCGAACTCGCCGGTGGCCACCGCACGGTCAGCTGTACGTCGGGCACCGCGGCCCTGCACATCGCGTACGCCGCACTCGGCGTCGGACCGGGTGACGAGGTCATCACCACCCCGATGACGTTCGTCGCGACGGCGTCCTGCGCCGCGATCCTCGGTGCGACGATCGTCTTCGCGGACGTCGACGAGGACACCGCGTTGATCGATCCGTCGGCGGTCGAGGCTGCGCTGACAGACCGGACCAAGGTGATCGCGGCCGTCGACTACGCGGGTCAGGCCGCGGAGTACGACGTACTCCAGCCGTTGGCGGATCGGGTCGGGGCCCGGACCCTCGCGGACGCGGCTCATTCGGTCGGCGGTCGCGCGGATGGGAGGCCGATCGGGGATCTCGCCGATGTGACCACGATGTCGTTCTTCCCGACCAAGAACCTGACCACCGGCGAGGGCGGCGCGGTCGTCTGCAAGGACCCGGCGGTCGGGCAGCGCGCCCATGAGTTCCACTTCATCGGCCTCGTCCGCGACCCTGATCGCTTCGAGCTCACCGACGAGGGTCCGTGGCATCAAGAGGTCCACGAGTACGGCGTGAACTACCGGCTCACGGATCTCGGTGCCGCCCTCGGGCTGTCGCAGCTCGCCCGGCTCGCCGACTTCAAGCACCGCCGGGCCGAGATCACCGCCCGCTACAACGAGGCGTTCGCCGGCGTGGACGGACTCCGTACGCCGGTGCAGCGGGCCGGCGTCGATCCCGCCTGGCACCTCTACCCGATCCGCGTACTCAACGGCCGCCGCCGCGAGATCTTCGAGGGCATGCGCGCCGCGGGCATCGGCGTACAGGTCAACTACATTCCGGTCTACTGGCACCCGGTCTTCGCCCGGCAGGGCTATCAGCGCGGTCTGTGCCCGAACGCCGAGCGCTTCTACGCCGAGGAGCTCTCCCTCCCCCTCTTCCCGGACCTGTCCGACAGCGACGTCGACAGGGTGATCGAGACCCTTTTGAAGCTGGTTGGCTAACGTGACTGATGTGACCCGGTCGAATTTGATCGGCGGAGAGATGCTCAATTGGTCGGATCTGCACCCGGGGGACGCTCGTCCTGCGGCGGCTGGATCCGCCGCCGTAGCGCTCCTGGCCGCCACCCTCCAGCCGGAGGACTCCGTCCTGATCGCCGGCCCGCACGCCGTCGAGGTGATCACCGCTGTCGCCGACCGGATCACCTCGATCGACCTGCTGCTGCGCTCGGCTCCCGACGCGGAGGAGATCGCCGAACTACTCGGCGACACCAAGGGCCAGGTCTTCTGCGGTTCCCTCGACCGGCTCGCCAGCGACGAGACGTACGACGTGATCGTTGCGCTGGACGGCCTCGAACGCCTGGTCGGCCCCGACACCGCCAAGCTGACCTGGTCCGAGGCACTGCATCGGCTGCGGGATCACCTCTCTCCCTCCGGCCGATTGCTGCTGGGCGCCTCGAACGCCTTCGGGATCGAGCGCTTCACCCAGCCCGCGATCACGGCCGCGCTCCCGCGCGACGAGGACTGGGCCCGGGACGTCGCCGACACCGCACCCGCCGGCCTCAAGCCACTGCAGGCATCACTCGAGGCCACCTGCACCTACGCGGTCTTCCCATCCCTGGTCGACGCACAAGTCGCAGTGACCGCGGTCGACGGTTTCGCGGCCGTAGTCGCAGCCCAGGCTGTTGCCGAGCGCAACGCAGGCCCGGTGCTGATGGACCCGTACCGTCTCCTGCTCGACGCAGCCGAGGCCGGTCTGGGCCTGGAGCTGGCGCCGGCCTGGTACTTCGTCCTCGGCGCCAAGCCACCCAGCGTGCTTCCGGAGGGTGCCGTTCCCGGCGGGAAGGGTGTGTTGTTGGAGGAGCACCTACTCGCCGCCCTGCGCGTCGACGACCAGGCGACCTTGCGCCGGATCATCCCCGAGTACGTGGCCTGGCTCGGTACCGGTGGGAACGGTTCGCCGGACAACGTGATCCTGGACGGGACGTCGTACCGGCTGTTCGGGACGGCACAGGAGCTCGATGTGGTCGAGCACCTCGCCCGGTTCGCGCGACGGGCGCTAGAAGGTGGCTCACGGCAACCATGGCCGGCCGCCGCCGACCCGCACACCCTGACTGCGCGGCTCGCCTCGATGGCCGGGATCACCGTTCCCACCCAGGAATTCAGTCCGGATGAGGTGGTCCGTCCGCTCGGAAGCGCCGAGCAACTCGCGACCGTGGCACGGCTCGCGGATGAGTTGGCGCACGCGAGTGCCCGGGCGATCCTGTTCGAGGGCACGGTCAGCGGGATCCGGCGGTCCCTGCCCTACCGGGTCGGCCACGCGGTCCTCAACCCGGCGCGCGTGATCCGCCGCCGCCTGAAGCGCCTGGTGCGGAAGGTACGCCGCTGATGCACCACGCCAACCACTTCTACGGGCACGCGAACATCATGGCGTCGTACGCCGGACTCGCGAAGCCACCCCGGATCTGGGGATACCTGCAGCACGGCTGGAACATCCTGGACGGTTTCGCCCACGGCACGAACTTCGCGCCCGGGATGCCGAAGTTCGTCTGGTCCGACAGCGTCCGCCGGCGCGGCCACTCGCTGGGCCTGCGCAACTACTCGGTGATCGGCTCGGTCTGGCTGTACCTGCTCAAGGTGCACCCGGAGCTCGCCACCCCCGCAAAAGGGGCCCGGGGCACCATCTTCTACCCGTTCCACGGCTGGGAAGGCCAGCATGTACTGGGTGATCATGGCCGTCTCGTTGCCTCGGTCAACGAACACGAGACCGGCCCGGTGACCGTCTGCCTGTACTGGAACGAGTACCAGAACCCGGCGATCCGGAAGGTCTACGAGGACGCCGGGTTCCGCGTCATCACCCACGGCTACCGCGGCCTGCACTGGCGCAAGACCGACGCCAAGTTCCTGGTCAAACAGCTGCGCGAACTCCGCAAGCACACGCGGGTCGCGTCCAACCGGCTCAGCTCGGCCGTTCTGTACGGCGCCTCGATCGGCCTGCAGCCCGGGGTCTATGGTGATCCGATGGTGCTCGAACACGAGCATCCCTCGTTCGGCGGGCAGGCGCGGATCAAGCGGCTGTGGCCGGAACTGGACCAGCCGTTCGTCCCGTCGGCGATCGCCCGTGAGTTCACCGACACCGAGCTCGGCGTCGAGAACGTCGCCGGCCCGGCCGAGATCCGGGAGCTTTTCCAATGGAATCCCTGAAGATCGGGATCATCACGCAGGTACGGGTGACGAGTTCCCGCCTGCCCGCCAAGGTCCTGCTGAGCGTGCGTGGCCGGACCTACCTCGAGCATCACCTCGACCGGCTCCAGCACACCGGTCTGCCGGTGATCGTCGCCACCACCTCGAACTTCAACGACGACGTCGTGGTCGAGGTGGCCAAGCACGCCGGCGTACCGGTCTTCCGCGGTAGCGAGGACGACGTCCTCAGCCGCTTCGCCGGTGCTTCCCGCGAGCACGGGCTGGACGGAATCGTGCGGGTGACGTCCGACTGCCCGCTGATCGACCCGGGAATCGTTGCCGCGGGCGTCGATCGCTGGCGGGCCGAGAACGACCTCGACCTCTACCTGTCGAACTGCCTCGAGCGGACCTACCCGCGCGGCATGGACTACGAGATCTTCTCCGCGGCCCGCCTGTACGACGCCGAGGACAGGGCGACGCTGCGGGCCGACCGCGAGCACGTCACGTCGTACCTGCACCAGAACCGGTCCGGTGAGATGCGGTTGCTGAACCTGCCGTGGACCGGCGGAGGTGCGCAGTACCGGCTGACGCTGGACACCCCGGACGACTGGAAGTTGCTGGACGCACTCATCGACGATCACGGCGCGGCGGGCATGAGCTGCGCCGAATTGGTCACATTCCTGGACGCACATCCGGAGCTGTCCACGCTCAACGCGCACATCGAACAGAAGAAGCTCGGCGAGTGAGGGCCTGCTAGCGACATGGCAGGCTGCCGCTACGGCATGATTTACGGTGATGACCACCGATGATCCAGGACCGGAGCCGGCGAACGAGGCCCGGGCGAAGTCGTTCGGCGCTGTCGCGTCGGCGTACGACGCCGGCCGACCGACGTTTCCCGCCGAGGCGCTGACCTGGATCCTGGGCCCGGGCCGGGGCCTGCAGGTCCTCGATCTGGGCGCCGGCACCGGCAAACTCTCCGCCGTCGCCGCCGACCTCGGGCACGATGTGGTCGCGGTCGACCCGTCCCAGGAGATGCTCGAGGTCTGCCGTCGCCGGTCCGGGATCGACACGATGGTCGGCGCGGCCGAGTCGATCCCGCTCGCCCACGCCTCGGTGGACGCGGTGATCGTGGGCCAGGCGTTCCACTGGTTCGACCACGCCCGGGCCCTGCCGGAGATCGCCCGCGTGCTGCGGCCGAACGGCGTACTCGGGCTGCTCTGGAACAACGCGGACATGGTCGTCCCGTGGGTACGCCGGATGATGCACGCGATCCAGGGCAGCGACCAGGCCGGTGGCGACCGGTTCGACCCGGTACCGATCCTGCTGCAGTCGGACCTGTTCGCGCTGGTGGAGACCTCCCGGTTCCGGCACTGGCAGGACCTGACCCGGAACGGCCTGCGCCTGCTGGCCGAGTCGCACTCACGGATCGCCGTACTGACCGAGTCCCGCCGCGAGGCGGTCCTCGAACAGATCGACACGCTGTACGACACCACCGCTCGTCCGCCCGAGCCGCTGCGGATGCCGTACTTCACCGATTGTTATCGCGCCCGCCCCAGCGACCTGGCGAACTACCGCCGCACCCTCGACGCCCCGGTAGCCCCGCACCTCTAAAACGTTTTGGTTGCGGTAGGTCACAAACCTGCGACTTGCGGCTAACGTGCATCCGTTGGTGTCCACGCAAAGGGGAACTGATGGACGAGGAAATGGTGCGCGAGCGGGATGCCCGTGCCTATGAGGCGGTGTACGAGGCGGCCGACTTCAAAGAGCTGAAGCGGCGCTACAAGAACTTCGTCGTCCCGTGGACGATCGTCTTCATGGCCTGGTACCTGGCCTATGTCGCCTGCAACAACTGGGCTCGTGACTTCATGAGTCATCGGGTCGTCGGGCACATCAACGTGGCGCTGATCTTCGGCCTGCTGCAGTTCGTCTCCACGTTCGTGATCGCCGCGATCTACGGCCGGTTCGCGAACCGGAAGCTCGATCCGCTCGCTCACGGCCTGAACGCCAAGTACAAGAGGGAGCGCCGCCGGTGACTCTGATCATCCCCGCGCTGATCCCGCTGGCCGACGCCCAGCCGGGCAACCGCACGCTGACCATCTCGCTGTTCACCGCGGTCGTTGCCGTCACGCTGTACATCACCTGGTGGGCGTCGCGGCAGAACAAGACCACCGCCGACTACTACGCCGGCGGCCGCTCGTTCAGCGGCGCGCAGAACGGCCTCGCCGTCGCCGGTGACTACATGTCCGCGGCGTCGTTCCTCGGCATCTCCGGCCAGATCGCCCTCTACGGGTACGACGGTTTCCTCTACTCGATCGGGTTCCTGGTGGCCTGGCTGGTGGCGCTGCTGCTGGTCGCCGAGCTGCTGCGGAACTCGGGCCGGTTCACGATGGCCGACCAGCTCGCGTTCCGGATGAAGCAGAAGCCGGTCCGGACCGCGGCCGCGACCTCCACGATCGTGGTCTCGATCTTCTACCTGCTGGCCCAGATGGTCGGCGCCGGTTCGCTGGTCGGGCTGCTGCTCGGCGTGAAGAGCGAAGGCGTCAAGGCGGCCGTGATCATCCTGGTCGGCGCGCTGATGATCGTCTACGTGACGATCGGCGGCATGAAAGGCACCACCTGGGTGCAGATCGTCAAGGCCGTCCTGTTGATGGCCGGAACGGTCGTGATCACGTTCCTGGTGCTGCTGAAGTTCCACTTCAACATCTCCGACCTGCTCGGGTCGGCGGCCGACAAGTCCGGCAAGGGCGAGAGCTTCCTGCAGCCCGGGTTGCTGTACGGCAAGGACCTGACCGGCCAGATCGACTTCCTCTCCCTCGGCCTGGCGCTCGTCCTCGGTACGGCGGGGCTGCCGCACATCCTGATCCGCTTCTACACCGTGCCCGACTCGAAGTCCGCGCGCCGGTCGGTGCAGTGGGCGATCGGACTGATCGGGGCGTTCTACCTGATGACGCTGGCCCTCGGGTTCGGTGCGGCCGCCCTGCTGAACACCGCCAAGGGTTCAGCCGTCGCAGAGTCGAAGGGCAATGTCGCGTCGCCGCTGCTGGCCGAGTCGGTCGGCGGTGGTGCCGACTCGATCGGAGGCGCGATCCTGCTCGCGTTGATCGCGGCGGTCGCGTTCGCCACCATCCTCGCGGTGGTCGCGGGCCTGACCCTGACATCGGCATCGTCGTTCGCGCACGACCTGTACGCGAACGTGCTGCGTGGGTCAGGTTCGGCGAAGGAGAAGCCGTCCGAGAAGAGTGAGCTGCGGGTCGCACGGTTCGCGGCGATCGGGATCGGCGCAGTCGCGATCGGGTTGGCGATTCCGGCGCAGAAACTGAACATCGCCTTCCTGGTCGCCCTCGCGTTCGCGGTCGCGGCCTCGGCGAACCTGCCGGCGCTGCTGTTCAACCTGTTCTGGAAGCGGTTCAACACCTCGGGCGCGGTCTGGAGCATCTACGGAGGCCTGGTCTCCGCCGTCGTTCTCGTGGTGTTCTCCCCGGTCGTGTCGGGCAAGTCGACGTCGATGATCACCGGCTCCGACTTCGCCTGGTTCCCGCTGTCGAACCCGGGCATCGTCTCGATCCCGCTCGGGTTCCTGTTCGGTGTCCTCGGCACCTTCCTCGGCCGGGACAAGTCGAGCCAGATCCGCTACCACGAGCTGTCCGTCCGCTCCCTCACCGGAGCCGGCGCGGAGGGCCCGGCCAAGCACTAAGTAATACGGAAGACCGTCGCAAAGACGTCGAGGTCGGCGGCACTGGCCTGATGGCCCACCATCCCATCGGCCAGTGCCTTCGCCCCGTCGATCGCCCCGGTCAGCAACGGCGTCAGCGGTGCCATCGCCTCGATGACCACCAAGTTGGCCGGCGCCGGCGACCGGAACGGGCCAGGCTCCGCAGTCAGCGTCGAGCCCGAGCAGACCGCATGCACGACGATGTCGCCGAACCGCAGCTCGTAGGCCAGCTTGCCCGTCCCGCGCTTCGACGGGTGGTACGTCGACCGCAGCGCCATCACCAGCGAGTCCGCCGTCGCGATCTCGCCCGGCCGAAGCTCCCCGAGTGACCGCGCTCCCCACCGGCCGAGCGCCAGTACGACGTCCTCCAGCTCCAGACCGTACGGCGTGAGCTCGTAGACGATCGCGCCCGACGGCCGGGGCTGCACCCGGCGCTCGACCAGGCCGGCGCTCTCCAACTCCTTGAGCCGGGTCGCCAGGACGTTGGTCGGGATCTTCGGCAGGCCCGCCCGCAGATCCGTGTACCGCTTCGGCTCGACCAGGAGATCGCGGATGATCAGCAGCGCCCAGCGCTCCCCGACGAGCTCGAGCGCCCGGGCCACACCGCAGTACTGGCCATAGGTCTTCGTGGTCATATTCTCACTCTACTTGACAGAGACTACTTGTTTTTTGCAAGCTTACTGCATGACGACGATGACCGCAGCGAAGCGTGAAGAGTTCCTGGCCGGACAGCACATCGGAGTGGTGAGCGTGAGTGGTGCGGACGGGCGGCCGCCGACCACGGTGCCGACCTTCTACGCCTACGAGCCCGGTGGGGCTTTGACGATGTTCACCAACACGCAGGGCCGGAAGACGGCGCGGGCCGAGGCGATCCAGGCCGCGGGCGTGATCACGTTCCTGGTCCAGGAGGAGGCCTGGCCGGCCAAGTACGTCACGGTCGAGGCGACCCTGGACTCCGCCACCCGGCCGACCGTCGAGCAGATGCTCCCGATCGTGCGGCGCTACATGCCCGAGGAGGCGGCGCAGGGATTCGCGCACGCCGAGGTCGACGACCCGGACAGCACGATCGTCTTCTTCACCTTCACCCCGACCCGCTGGTTCTCCGGCGACTACTCCTGACCACCCGCGTCCTGACCAAGCGTCATGAACCGTTGACGCTCGCGGAGTGCTGCCGTAACAATGAGCCAGCGCTGCGCAAGAAATTAGCAAGCCAGAGAAAGTTTTGGACTCTCGCGTGGCGGCTACTCCCCTGCGTCCTCACCACCCCGCCCACCAGGAGAGGCCATGCGAATCCCGAAATGGCGCCTGCCGGTCGTCCTGCTCGCCGCGAGTCTGGCGCTGACGACCGGCCCGCTCATCCATCCGACCCAGGCCGGCACCGCATCCGCCGCCGCTCTGGCCGGGCCCAACCTCGCCGCCGGCAAGACCGCGGCGGCCAGTAGCTCCACCCAGACGTACGGCGCGTCGAACGTGACCGACGGGAATCAGGGCACCTACTGGGAGAGCGCCAACAACGCGTTCCCGCAGTGGGTCCAGGTCGACCTCGGCTCGTCGGTCGCGACCAACCAGGTCGTCCTCAAGCTGCCGACCTCCGGCTGGGGCGCCCGCAACCAGACCCTCGCGGTCCAGGGCAGCACCGACGGACAGAACTTCAGCGACCTGTCCGCGTCGGCCGTCCGCGCGTTCAACCCACCGAGCAACACCGTGACGATCGACTACGGCACCGCGACGACCCGCTTCGTCCGGATCCGGATCACCGCGAACACCGGCTGGCCGGCCGGTCAGCTGTCCGAGCTCGAGGTCTACGGCCCGGCCACCGGCGACACCCAGGCTCCCACCGCCCCGGGCGGCCTGGCTTTCACCGAGCCCGGCACCGGTCAGATCCGCCTCACCTGGAACGCCTCGACGGACAACGTCGGAGTCACCGGGTACGACGTCTACGCCAACGGCCAGCTGCGGACCAGCCTGGCCGGCAACGTCCTCACCTACACCGACAACCAGCCGGCCAGCGCGTCGGTGTCGTACTTCGTCCGCGCGAAGGATGCCGCTGGCAACCAGTCGGCGAACAGCAACACCGTGACCCGCAACGGCAGCACCGGGCCGGGCAGCAACCTGGCGTTGGGCAAGCCGATCGACGCATCCGGCTACGTGCACATCTTCGTACCGGCCAACGCGAACGACGACAACGTCACGACGTACTGGGAGGGCAACGCCAACCCGGCCACGTTGACCACGCGGCTCGGGTCGAACGCCGACCTCAGCTCGATCGTGATCCGACTCAACCCGGACCCGGCCTGGGGCACCCGCACCCAGACCTTCTCGATCCTCGGTCGCGAGCAGAGTGCGTCCGGCTTCACCACGATCGTTGCCTCTGCCAACTACACGTTCAATCCGGCCAACGGCAACTCGGTCACGATCCCGGTGAGCGCGCGGGTAGCCGACGTACGGCTGAACTTCACCGCGAACACCGGCGCACCGGCCGGACAGGTCGCGGAACTGCAGGTGATGGGCGTCCCGGCACCGAACCCGGATCTCACCCTCTCGAACGTCTCCTGGACCCCGACCTCGCCGGTCGAGACCGACACGATCACAGTGCGGGCGACGGTGAACAACTCCGGTACGGCGGGCTCCCCGGCGACCGACGTGAACTTCTATCTAGGCACGACCAAGGTCGGTACGGCGGCCGTCGGCGCACTCGCGGCCGGAGCGTCGACCACGGTCAGCGCGTCGATCGGAACCCGTGACGCCGGCAGCTATGCGTTGAGCGCCAAGGTCGATGAGGCGAACGCCGTGATCGAGCAGAGCGATGGCAACAACACCGGCAATGCGTCCGGTCCGTTGACTGTCACACCTGTCGCGAGCTCGGACCTGATCGCGGCCGCAGTGAACTGGACGCCGAACAACCCAGCCGCCGGGAATGCCGTCTCCTTCTCGGTCGCACTGAAGAACCAAGGCAGCGTGGCCTCTGCGTCTGGTGCGCATGGGATCACCCTGACCATCCTCAACGGCACCTCTGTCGTCACCACCCTCACCGGCTCGTACAACGGCTCGATCGCGGCCGGCGCAACCACTTCCGCCGTTGCCCTAGGCAACTGGACCGCGGCGAACGGTCGCTACACAGTGCGCGTCGTACTCGCGGACGACGCGAACGAACTGCCCGTGAAGCGGACCAATAACACCAGCGAGCGGCCGTTCTTCGTGGGTCGCGGAGCCAACATGCCGTACGACCACCTCGAGGCCGAGGACGCCACCGTCGGTGGCGGCGCGACCGTGATCGGCCCGAACCGGACGATCGGCGACCTGGCCGGTGAGGCCTCCGGGCGGCGCGCGGTCACGCTGAACTCGAACGGTTCGTACGTCGAGTTCACCACGCGGGGCAGTACGAACACCCTCGTCACCCGGTTCTCGATGCCGGACTCGGCGGGCGGTGGCGGTCAGACGTCGTCGATCAGCGTGTACGTGAACGGCAGCTTCGCCAAGACGTTGCCGCTGACCTCGAAGTACGCGTGGCTGTACGGCGCGGAAGCGTCACCGAACAACTCCCCGGGGTCGGGTCCGGCCCGGCACATCTACGACGAAGCCAACATCATGCTCGACCAGACCTATCCGCAGGGGACGAAGATCCGGCTGCAGAAGGACCCGTCGAACTCCTCGACGTACTCGATCGACTTCATCGACACCGAGGCCGTCTCCGCGATTGCGAACCCGGGGGCCGGGTTCGTGACACCGGCCGGGTTCACCCAGCAGGACGTGCAGAGCGCACTCGACCGAGTCCGGCAGGACACCACGCTGCAGGGCGTGTATCTGCCGGCGGGTGAGTACCAGACCTCGTCGAAGTTCAACGTGTACGGCCGGGCCATCAAGGTGGTCGGCGCGGGACCGTGGTTCACCCGCTTCGTCGCACCGCAGAACCAGTCCAACACCGACGTCGGCTTCGATTCACAGTCGTCGGCGAACGGATCGACGTTCAGTGGATTCTCGTACTTCGGCAACTACGACAGCCGCAACGACGGACCGGGCAAGGTCTTCAACTTCTCGGGTACGTCGAACATGACCATCGACAACATCTGGGCCGAGCACCAGATGTGCCTGTACTGGGGCGCGAACACCGACAACTCGGTGATCAAGAACTCGCGGATCCGGGACTCGTTCGCCGATGGCATCAACATGACGAACGGGTCGGCCGGTAACACGGTCAGCAACAACGACGCCCGCTCGACCGGTGACGACAGTTTCGCGCTCTTCAACGCCATCGACGGTGGTGGCGGCGAGGTGCGGGACAACGTCTTCGAGAACCTGTCCGCGTCGCTGACCTGGCGGGCCGCCGGATTCGCGGTCTACGGCGGGACGAACAACGTGTTCCGGAACCTGTACGCCGCGGACATGCTCACCTACCCCGGTATCACGATCAGCTCGCTCGACTTCGGCATCCCGATGAACGGTTTCGGCGCCACTCCGCCGACGCGGTTCGAGAACGCTTCCGTCGTACGCTCGGGCGGGCACTTCTGGGGTAACCAGGCCTTCCCCGGCGTGTGGGTCTTCTCGGCATCGAAGATCTTCCAGGGGATTCGCGTCACCGATCTGGACGTCGTCGATCCGACGTACAGCGGAATCATGTTCCAGACCAACTACGTCGGCGGTCAGCCGCAGTTCCCGGTCGCCGACACCGTCTTCACCAACACGACGATTTCAGGAGCACGCAAGTCCGGCGACGCGTTCGACGCCAAGTCCGGCTTCGGCATCTGGGCCAACGAGCTTCCTGAACCCGGTCAAGGCCCAGCGGTCGGCTCGGTCACCTTCAACAACCTGATCCTGTCCAACAACGCGGTCGACATCCGCAACACCACGACAACCTTCACCATCAACCGCAACTAGCCCAACCCTCTGAAGCCGCCGGAGCCCTCGCTCCGGCGGCTTCGCCACGCGCCACTGCCGGTCAGGAGCTGGCGTGCGGCCGGAGTCAGGGAGTGCAGGGTGCTGCCTTGGCTGCGATGGGTGGTGATCAGGCCGGCAGCTCGCAGGATTCTCGTGTGGTCCGAGGTGGACGGCAGGGAGATGGTGAGACGTCGAGCCAGTTGGGTCGTGCTGGCCGGGACCCGCAACGAGCGAAGAACTTGGGCTCGGGTCCGGCCGAGGAGATCAGCCAGGGCGTCGGTGGTGCCGGGATCTTCGGCCGGGTGGTCGGTGCACGGATAGACGAGGACCGGGCGGTGGTTCGGGCTGTCCAGGGCCAGGCAGTCGGCGACCAGCGGTGAGGGATAGAGCTGGAGACCGCGGCCGTCCAGGTGGATGTTGAGAGTGCGGCCCGGAGTGAGGCCGTGGGTGGTGAGGACCGGTGTCGACCACTCGACGTCGGGGTGGAGCGCGGCGAGGAGAGCATCGACCCCGCCGTGCAGGAGCGTGTGGGAGCGGAGTGCAAGGTCGGCGCCGTACCGGCGGTCCAGCTCGGCGGAGGACGGGACAAGGACCTGCTGGTGGAAGTCCCGTACGGCGGCGCCGAGCGCGCGACGGGATCCGGGCGCACCGGCGAGCAGGCCGCGCATGAAGGGCTCTATGTCGGCAGGCAGCCAAGGCCCGAGCTCATCGCGGATGACCTCGGTCGGGGTGTCCATCAGTGCCTCGACGGCTGGTTCGAGGCCGCGCACGTCGGGGGTGAGGAAGTCCGGGAACTGGCCGGCCGGAGCGATCAGCTTGAAGAGCGGGCGCATCGACGGCCGCAGGCGTCGGCCGGCGTCGCGGCGCCAGCGCCGGGCGACGGGTGGGATCGCGCGATCACCCAGCGCGCGGGCGGCGAGCGCGGCTTCCCACAGCGGGGACGGTTCGGCGGGGAACGTGACCCGGCCCAGGTCCGCCGGTGTGAAGTGGATCCGGATCATTTCCCGATTGTGCCCGACCGGAGGCCGGTGGGTGGAGGGCTTCGGTCGTGACCGAATCCGGTCGCGACGGGCTGAGCGGCCCGGGAAAGGTGGCCGGATGAAACGGATGGTTCTTCTCGCAATCCTGGTCCTGCTGGCGTCGGCGCAGCCGGCTGTCGCACAGCGAGACTCCGGACGACCCACGACGTACGTCGTCTCCACCACGCCGGGCGACACGCTCGAAGGCATCGAGGTGACCGTCGACGGGACGATGTACGTCACCAGCGTCGGCACCGGCGCCGTCTATCGCGGCAGCACCCGCAGCCCCCGCCTGCAACCGTTCCTGAAGGCGGGCAGCGACGGACGCACCTCCGCGACCGGCATCCACGTCGACCGCTGGGGCCGGGTCCTGATCGCCGGCGCGAGTACGTCGAAGCTCTTCCTGTACGACGCTCGCGGCCACTTGCTCGCTACCCGCAGCGCCACCGCGGGCTCGTTCCTCAACGACTTCACCATCGTCGGCGACGCCGTCTACGTCACGGACTCGGCGAACAACCAGCTCTGGCGTGCCTCCCTCACCCGTCACGGTCTCGGCGAACTCAAGCCGTGGCTCACCCGCGACCAGATCCAGCCCACGCCGTACTTCCTCAACGGCATCGTGAGCAACGGCCGCGCCCTCCTGGTCGGCGAGCAGGGCCAGGACGTGACCTACCGCATCGACCTGCGAACCAAGCAGGTCAGCACCCTCGAGATCGCCAACGGCATCCTGTCCGGCGACGGCTACCTGCTCGAAGGCCACCGCCTGTACGCCGTCTACAACGCCGGCGGCGGCAAGTACGTCGTCAGGTTGGCGATCCTGAACCACAACCTCACCAAGGCCACCCTCGTCGCCGACTCGACTCCGGGCGCGACCGGTGCGACCCCGACCACGATTGCGCGTGATCGCGGCCGGCTGTTGTGGGTCAACAGTCAGCTCGACATCGCGCCGGGGACGCCGCCGTACACGGTGTCCGTCGTACCCGGTCTCTCCTAGAGGTCGTCGGCGATCCGCGACAGGACCTCGCCGGCTTTGAGGACCAGCGCGCGGTCGTCCTCGTCCAGGCGGCGGAGGAGTTTGGAGAGTTCTTCCGCGGCCTGCCGGCCGGAGGCCTCGACGCTGGCCGCGCCAGACTCCGTGAGAACCACGGCGGTGGCGCGGCCGTCGACGGGGTCGGGCTCGCGGCGGACCAGGCCGGCCTCTTCGAGGGCGGCGACGGTGGTGGTCGCGGTCGGCTGGGAGCAGGGCACCCGGGTGGCGATCTCGCCGATCCGGATCGGTTGCTCGTCGGCGATCAGCATCAGCGCCAGGAACTGCGTCGGGTGCAGGACTGCCGTGGTCCGGCTCCGGCGCAGGTACCGGACGATGCGGTGCATGCTCACCAGCAACTGCAGGGTCTCCTGCGCCATCGCGATCACCTCCGTGAGAAGCGCCATCCTGGCACAGCCGGACAACTATCTCCTATCGCAACAGGTTCAGTTGAGCTTGATGTCGGGGTGATAGAGGTCCAGCCAGGTAGCCAGCGAGAGGGTCTGTTCCAGGTGCCGGCGGGACTCGGGGGTGGGCGTCAGCGCGAGCGGTTCGAGCGTCTTGCGGTCCACCAGGTCGAAGACCGAGTGATGGTCGGCGAGCAAGCCACGAACCTGATCCGCGAGGGCATCGACGTACGCCGGATCCTGCGTCTGCGGGTACGGCGACTTCTTCCGCTCGGCGACCGACTCCGGCAGCACGTCCCGGGTCGCGGCCCGCAGCAGGCTCTTCTCCTTGCCGTCGAACGTCTTCATCGACCAGGGCGTGTTGTATACGTACTCGACCAGCCGGTGGTCGCAGAACGGCACCCGGACCTCCAGCCCGACCGCCATACTCATGCGGTCCTTGCGGTCCAGCAGGATCCGGACGAAACGGGTCAGGTGCAGGTAGCAGATCTTCCGCATCGTCCACTCTTCGTCGGACTCCCCGTCGAGCCGCTGGACCTCCCGGACGGAGTCGGCGTACCGATCCCGCAGGTGCCCACCGAGGTCGAGCTTCTTGAGGATGTTCCGGTTCAAGACGCTCACGTGCCCCTCGGGCCGCCGGGACACGGCGTACGCGATCCACGGGAACGTCTCCCGCTTCCGGACCTCGGCGTCGTGGAACCACAGGTACCCGCCGAACACCTCGTCCGCCGACTCACCCGACAACGCCACCGTCGACTGCTCCCGGATCGCCGAGAACAGCAGGTACAGCGAGTTGAAGATGTCGCCGCCCATCGGTGCGTCGTTCGCCCGGATCACCTTCCGCCGGATCTCCGGGTCGGTCAGAACGGCGTTGTCCAGCACGATGTCGGAGTGCTGTGACTTCACCTTGTCCGCAACGTCGTGCACGTACGGCGTATCCGGCGTACCCCTCAGCTCGGTCGCCTGGAAGTTCTCCTCCTGCCCGACGAAGTCCACCGCGAAGCTGCGCACCTTCCCGCCCTCCTCGGCCAGCTGACCGGCCGCGAGCGCCGTGATCGCACTGGAGTCGAGTCCGCCGGACAGCAGCACACACCGCGGTACGTCGGCAATCAGCTGGCGACGCGTGATGTCGTCGAGCAACTCACGGACCTGCGCTACCGAGGTGTCCTGGTCGTCGGTGTGCTCTTTCGTCTCGAGACGCCAGTAGGTGCTGGCGCGGATACCAGAGCGGTCGACGGTGACGACAGTGCCCGGCTCGACCTCGTGCATGCCGGCCCACAGCGAGCGGCCCGGGGTCTTCGTAGCGGTGAGCAGCTCACGCAGTCCGTCGGCCTCGACCACGGCCGGTACAGCGGGATTCGCCAGGATCGCCTTGGGTTCGGAGCCGAACAGGACCCCGTCGGCGGTCAGGTAGTAGAAGAACGGCTTGATGCCCATCCGGTCGCGGACCATCACCAGGGTCTCGATCCGCGGGTCCCAGATGGCCAGCGCGTACATCCCGTTCAGCCGTTCGGCGAACGCCGTACCCCATTCGGCGTACGCACGCAGCACGACCTCGGTGTCGGAGTCGGTGCGGAACGTGTGACCGCGGCGGCGGAGCTCGTCGCGCAGCTCGGTGTAGTTGTAGACCTCACCGCTGTACACCATGCCGAGGGTGATCTCGCGGCCTTCGGACGTGACCTCGGTGGTCATCGGCTGCTCGCCACCGGGGAGGTCGATCACGGCCAGTCTTCGGTGCCCGAGGGCGACGTGCGGGGCGAACCACGTGCCTCGTGCGTCCGGTCCACGGCACGACATCGTCTCCGTCATCGCGTCGACTACGTCCCGCTCACTGCCCAGATCGTGCCGGTAGGCCACCCATCCGGTGATGCCACACATGATCGCTCCTCTCCGGAGATACATACGTCGCCAATGTATTTCTGACCATGAGTGATCACAACGGTGGATCCGGTGACGAACCTCATATGTGAGTGGCGAGCACTCCGAGCGCGAAAGCCAGGCCGGCGAGGCCGAGCATCGTGGTGGCGAGGACGATCAGCTGACGTTGCAGTCCGGTCCGTTCGGCGGCGGTCGCGAAGATGCGGCGCGGCCAGTGGCGCCAGGAGACGTACCAGAAGATTCCGGTCGCGACGAGAAGGAAGACAGCTTTGATCGCGTGGATCCACCAGTGGTCGTGATCGATCAGCAGCAGTCCTGCGCCGGTGAACGCGATCACGGCGATCAGGCCGATCACCTTCCAACGGTTGCCTGAGGCAATCACCGCGGTCAGCATCTCGCGGCCCTCTTCGTCGGGCCCGAAGTACTTCTTCAGCTTGGGCTGGACGACGAACAGCGAGTACGCCATCCCGCCGACCCAAGCGGCGGCCAGGCCGGCGTGGATGATCGCGACGATGGCAGTCATGGTGGGCAGCCTAGGCTGCGACTGGCTCGCGTTCTTGCCGGTTCATTCCTCGGAAGCTTGGAATGAGGGCGGGGGCCATGGTGGCGGCGAAGTAGGCGAGGCCGATCACGAGCATGGCCGGCGAGAGCCCGATCCCGCTGATCACCAGGCCGCCGAGTACGCCGCCTAGTGGCATGAGGGACCAGGAGAGGGCGCTGGTCAGGGCGGTTACGCGGCCGACCATTGGACGGGGGATGCGTTCGAACTGGACCGCACCGAGGACCGGGTTGAGGAAGCCGGAGGAGACGCCGCCGATGACGCACATCAACAGGATCGCCCATACCGGGACGCCGAGTGCGAACAGCAGGAACCGCGGGAGGCCGGTGATGAGAAAGGCGACGAGGTAGGTGGCGAAGCGCGGCAGTCTCGTGCCGTACGCCGCTGCTATCACCGAGCCGAGCATCGACGCGCCGCCCCAGACCGCGAAGATCAGGCCGACGGCGCCTACTCCGGCTCCCGAGTCGTGAGCCCAGACCGGAAGCAGGACCGCTGACCAGGCCAGATCCAGAAGGTTGGTGACGGCAACCATCACACACAAACTCACCAACACAGGATCCCGCCGCAGAAACGTCCACCCCTCCCGCAACTCCACAAAATAAGAGGTAGTGGGCCCAGAGGAAGAGGGGGAAGAACCCCGCTCCCCAGGCTGAGGGCTGGGGTCAGCGGTGGATGATGCCACCTCCCACCCCGCAGGTTCACGGGTGGACGACCCATCCTCCCGCTCCGCGTGTTCAGGGGTGGACGGCCCAATCCCCTGCCCTGTGGATTCTGGGGTGGGGTGGGTTAGGGAACGGGTGGTGGTGATTAGGACTAGGGCGCAGAGGGCGAAGGAGGTTGCGTCTACTGCTACTGCGTTGGCGGCGCCTACTGTGGCTACCAGGCCGCCGGCTATGGCGGCGCCGAGCATGGTGGCTCCTCGTTCTATGGCTGAGGAGAGGCCGGTGGCTCGTTCGTAGGGGACGGCGGCGCGCTCGACGAGAGCGGGGATGAGGGCTGTGGTGGCCGCATCCCCAGGGCCGCGAAGAGCTCCGGCTAACGCAACCAGGCCCAGCAACACGGGGAACGTCAGTACGCCGGTGTGATGCAGCAGCGGGATCAACCCGACGACGACGAACGACAGCAGGTCGGTATTGATCGCGACCCGACGCGGCCCGATCCGATCGACGAGCGGCCCACCGAACGCCTTGAAGAGCACCATCGGAGCGATCTCCGCGAACGCGACCAGCCCGGTCTGCGTCGGCGACCCCGTGGTGGTGAGGACCAGCCACGGGATCGCGATCATCGACACCCGCGTGCCGAGCAACGTGATCGCCTGGGCGGTCAGCCACCCGTACAGCGGAACCCGCCGACCGCCCGCGTTCATCGCTCGTCACCCTCGAGTACGACGGTGCCCGGTCGCGGGAACGCGTTGAGGTTGACCACGAACGACGCGGCGCCGACCTCGTCCTCGCCGTCCCGCTCCCACCCCTCGATCAAGTCCGCCAACGCGTCGACGAGCTGCTCGGCACGGTTCGGAGTCAGCCGCAGATGCCAATCACTCGTCGTACTGGCCTCCTGCCACGGCTCCGGCAGGTACCGCCGCTCCTCCGCGTGCTGCATGAGCGTCTCGGTCAACATCAACGCAACGGTGTGCAGATACGCCTCAGCGCTCTCCGCCTCTTCCTCGCTGCTCCGCGCCGAACCAAGGTCCGCACGAGTGCTCTCGTGCGCCGCCTTCCACCACCGATCCCGGGCGTTCCCCTGCTCGGTGGCCTCCTCGATGAACCCGTGCTCGGCCAACTGCCGCAGGTGGTACGACGCCGCCCCGGTGTTCAGCTTGAGCTGCTGAGCCAATTGGGTAGCCGTCGCCGGCCCCTCGAGCCGCAACAGCATCAACATCTTCAACCGGGTCGGATGAGCCAGCGCACGCAACCCAGCACCCGAAGGAGTCACCGCAGAAGGAGCCATATCCACAACATACCTTTGCAAACGGCTCTTTGCAAAGAAGTCCGTGCAAACCAAATCCCCCGAGAACGCAACAGGCCCCCGGGATCTCCCGGGGGCCTGTTGCGGTTGGAGCGGGGGCTCAGTCCTCGTCGGTCTTGCCGGACTCCAGGTTGGTCTTGATGAGGTCCATGACGGTGGAGTCGGCGAGCGTGGTGACGTCGCCTACCTCGCGGTTCTCAGCGACGTCGCGGAGCAGGCGGCGCATGATCTTGCCGGAGCGGGTCTTGGGCAGTTCGGCGACGACCATGATCTGGCGGGGCTTCGCGATGGGGCCGATCTCCTTGGCGACGTGGTTGCGGAGTTCCTGGACCACGTCCGGTCCACCATCGCCGGCCTCGGACCGCAGGATCACGAACGCCGCGATCGCCTGACCGGTCGTCGGGTCCGACGCGCCTACAACGGCAGCTTCCGCGACCTTCGGGTGGGAGACCAGCGCGGACTCGATCTCGGTGGTGGACAGCCGGTGGCCGGAGACGTTCATGACGTCGTCGACCCGGCCGAGCAGCCAGAGGTCGCCGTCCTCGTCCTTCTTCGCGCCGTCGCCGGCGAAGTACACGCCCGGCCAGCGCGACCAGTACGTGTCGACGAAGCGCTGGTCGTCGCCCCACAGCGTGCGGAGCATGGCCGGCCACGGCTTGGTGATGACCAGGTAGCCGCCGGACCCGTCCGGCACCGACTTGCCCGCGTCGTCGACGACGTCCACGCTGACGCCCGGGATCGCCTTCATCGCGGCACCCGGCTTACCCGCGGTGACGCCGGGCAGCGGCGAGATCATGTGCATACCGGTCTCGG
Source organism: Kribbella sp. NPDC051952 (assembly GCF_040680855.1). NCBI lineage: Bacteria > Bacillati > Actinomycetota > Actinomycetes > Propionibacteriales > Kribbellaceae > Kribbella > Kribbella sp. NPDC051952. The sequence continues at coordinate 190,221 of NZ_JBFAXQ010000003.1, read as the reverse complement.
TCTGCCACCAGGTGTCGACGACCGGCGCCTTGTTCCCGCCGATGTGCTCGCGGTACCAGACGTAGGCTTCCGGGTTGATCGGCTCACCGACTGACCCGATCACCCGCAGCGTCGACAGGTCGAACTTCGCCGGGATCTCGTCGCCCCACTTCATGAACGTGCGGATCGCGGTCGGCGCACAGTACAGGATCGAGACCTTGTACTTCTGGACGATCTCCCACCAGCGGCCCTGGTGCGGGGTGTCCGGGGTGCCTTCGTACAGCACGGAGGTGGTCGCGTTCGCGAGAGCGCCGTACACGATGTAGCTGTGGCCGGTGACCCAGCCGATGTCGGCGGCGGTCCAGTACACGTCGGTGTCCGGCTTGAGGTCGAAGACGCCCCACTGCGTGTACGACGTACCGACCAGGTAGCCGCCCGTGGTGTGCAGGATCCCCTTCGGCTTGCCCGTGCTGCCGGACGTGTACATGACGTACAGCGGGTGCTCGGCGTCGAACGCCTCCGGGGTGTGCTCGGTCGACTGCTTGCCGACGACGTCCTCCCACCACAGGTCGCGGCCCTCGACCATCTCGGTGTCCTGGCCGGTGCGCTTCACCACGACGACGTTGCGCACGTCCGGGCAGTCGGCCAGCGCGGCGTCGACGGCCGGCTTGAGCGCGGCCGGGGCGCCACGGCGGTAGCCGCCGTCGGACGTGATCACGACGCGGGCGTCGCAGTCCTGGATCCGGCCCTTCAGCGCGTCCGAGGAGAACCCACCGAAGACGACCGTGTGCGGGGCGCCGATCCGGGCGCAGGCGAGCATCGCGACCACGGTCTCGGGGATCATCGGCATGTAGATCGCGACCACGTCGCCGGCCTGGACGTTCAGCTCGAGCAGCGCGTTCGCGGCCTGGCTGACCTCGTCCTTGAGCTGGGCGTAGGTGATCTCGCGGGTGTCACCGGGCTCACCCTCGAAGTAGTACGCGACCTTGTCGCCGAGACCGTTCTCGACGTGCCGGTCGACGCAGTTGTACGCCGCGTTGAGCTTGCCGTCGGCGTACCACTTCGCGAACGGCGGGTTGCTCCAGTCCAGCGTCTCGGTCGGCTCGGTGGCCCAGGTCAGCCGCTTGGCCTGCTCGGCCCAGAACCCCTCGAAGTCTGCGTCGGCCCGGTCGTAGGCCTCGGCCTTGAGGTTCGCGTGCTCGGCCAGCTCGGCGGGCGGCTCGAACCTGCGCTTCTCGTGCATCAGGTTCGACAGCCCCTGTGACTGGCCCTCTGACTGGGCCTCCGATTGGCCGGTCTCGGACTGGGGTGACTCTGCATTCGTCACGTCGACGACTCCTCATCGCTGGCTTCCGGCGCGCTGGAGCGCCCAGTCACCTTTCTACCAACGCTGACCCGCACACGGAACCGGTGTATCGCCCAGCAGTCCCCGATCTGCGCCGAAGAGGACCAATTCCGGGTCGGACGGCGGCTTCCGACGGACGAAGGTCGACCCGAGAATTTCGGCGTACGGCGGAACCGCCGGCGCCGGCCGTGCATCGGAGTTGCTGTGAATCCGCAGCAGCCGTACCCCCAGACGACCGAGCCGGCGGCCTTCGACGGTGAGCGCCGGAAGATCTCCCGGGCCGCCCGTCGCCGGGTCCACGCGCGCGAGAACCGGGTCCGACGTACGCAGAAATCCGCTCGCGCCCAGCTGCCGACCTGGTAGGTCAGTCCGCCTGGTGGTAGGCGAGGAGCTTGCCGAGCAGGGTGCTCAGGCGCGCCCGGTCGGTCGGCGAAAGCGGGCCGAAGATCTCGTCCTGGGCCTTGGTGACCAGCGTGGTCAGGCGCCGGTAGTGCCGGCGGCCGGACGTGGTGATCGTGATGATGTTGCGGCGGCCGTCGTCCGGGTCGGGCGTGCGGTCGACGTACCCGTCCTCGGCCAGTTCGTTGAGCGCGGCAACCACGTCGCTGCGGTCGATGCAGCTGCGCCGGCCGAGCTCCGCCTGACTGGCCGGGCCGAACTCGGCCAGCGTCGCCAGCAGCCGGAAGTGGTAGGACCGCGCGCCACCGGCGGCGAACGTGTCGCTGATGATCCGATGCGCCTGCGCCGCACTCTGCGTGAGCAACCAGCTCGGCAGCTGCGTCAATACACTCGGCGTCTGCTCATCCATCGGCTCAGTCTAACCGTTGGCAGGTCCTACGATTCCCGCGCGTCGAGGAGCTCGTCCCAGTGGTCGGCCGTCCATTCACACACGACCCGGATCGGCTCCAGCAGGCTCCGGCCGAGATCGGTGAGCTCATAGGTCACCCGGCGTACCGGCTGGGCGTACTCGGTCCGCAGTACGAAACCGTCCCGCTCAAGGGCGCGCAGTGACTGGGTGAGCACCTTCGGACTGACCCGCGCGAGCGGCACCCGCAGCTCGGAGAACCGCCGCGGCCCGTCCTCCAGGCAGCGGATCACCAGCGCGGCCCACTTGTCCCCGCCGATCCGGAACGGCAGCAGGCCCGAGGGACAGATCTCCTCGAACATGTCAGCCCGCAATGCCTCCATGGTCTTCACGGTATCCAATCGGTAACCGGCCCGCCTTCTACGGTCGCGACATCAACGATTCGAGGAGGTTGCGGTGAGCAAGATTCTGGTGATCGGCGCGCGTGGACGGGCCGGACGGGCAGCCGTGGCGGAGGCTCGGCGACGAGGGCATGCGGTGACGGAAGTCGCGCGTACGCCGGCAGCCGGGCAGGTGATCGGGGACGTGACGGACGCGGACCGGATCGCCGAGCTCGCGGTAGACCACGACGCGGTGATCGCGGCGGTGTACGACGGTGGCGCGGACCCGGCGGCGTTCTTCCCGCAGGCCGCCCGAGCACTGGTCGACGGATTGTCGAAGGCTGGCGTCGGGCGGCTGATCTGGGTTGGACTGGCGTCGATTCTTCCGACCGCGGACGGGACATTGCTGATGGATACGCCCGGATATCCGCAGGAAGGTCGGTCGTTCTTCCTTGCCCACCAAGCGGTCCTGGACACATTTGCGGCGTCCGCACTCGATTGGGTTTCGGTGGCGCCGGCCGGCGACTTCAATCACGCCGATCCAACCCGGGTTGGCGTTTATCGCATCGGCACGGGGGACGCCGGGAGGCTGATCAGCTATGCGGACTTTGCGATTGCTGTGGTCGACCAGGTGGACCACCCTGCGCACCACCGCGCGGCGATCGGGGTAGTGGTCTAGGTGAGGTGTTCGCCGTGGCGTTGACAGGGCGGTAGGTTCGGCGGCATGGCTGGGGCCGAGGGTTACTTCGAGAAGGCGCTGGAGATCGCGCACCGGGCAGCTGAGACGCAGGTCGGACCGATTCGGGTCGCGGCGGGGCTGGTGGTCGACGCGCTCAGCGCGGGGCGGGTGTTCTGGGTCTTCGGGACCGGGCACAGTCATGCGCTGGCCGAGGAGTTGTACGGCCGCGCCGGCGGGTTGGCCGACGTACGAGCGGTGCTTGAGCCGGGGTTGATGCTGCATGAGGGGCTGCAGAAGAGCTCACTGCTCGAGCGGTTGCCTGGGTTGGCGGAGGTGATCTTGGAGATCAACGAGATCGCGGCGGGCGACGTCGTACTGATCGCTTCCAACTCCGGGCGGAACGCCGTACCGGTGGAGTTTGCGCTCGGGGCCCGGAAGCGGGGGGCTCTGGTGATCGCGCTCACGTCGATGGCGCACAGTACGTCGACAACGTCGCGAGCGCCGGGTGGCCAGCGGTTGTTCGAGACCGCCGACGTCGTGATCGACAACTGCGGGGTGCCCGGCGACGCGACTATCACGGTCCCCGGCAGCCCAGAAGCGACCGGGGCCACGTCCACGATGGTCGGCGCGATGCTCGTCCAGGCTCTAACGGTCGAGATCGTCACCCGCCTCGCGGAGTCCGGCCAGACGCCGAATGTCCTGCGCAGCTTGAACTTCTAGTACTACGTGGCGCGGTAAGCGACCGTGATGTCGTAGCGGTCCGAGCGATAGACCGAGCGGCCGAACTCGATGACCTCGCCCGACGCCGTGCGCGGGGCCGAGGTGATGATCAGGCAGGGGGTCGACGAGTCGATCTCGAGGAGTTCGGCGTCGCCGGGCTCGGGTGGGGCGGCGACGATGGACGCGGAGACCATGCCGAGGGTGACGCCCCAGCGCGAGGAGAGCACGTCGTACAGGGAGTTCTCGGCGAAGTCGACGTCGTCGAGGCCGGGGTAACGCTGCAGCGACAGGGCCGTCCGCTCGACCGCCATCGGCTCGCCGTCGGCGGTGCGGAGGCGGACCAGGTGCAGGACGGGGGCGCCGATCGGTTCCTCGAGTTCGCGGGCGAGGTCCTCGTCGGCAGATCCGACCCGGTGCTCGAGCACCTTGGCGCCGGGCTTGATGCCGCGGTTGATCATGTCCTGGCTGAACGAGGACGCGAGCATCCGCGACGGCCGCGGTTCGGCGACGAAGGTGCCGCCGCCGGGACGCCGGGCCGCGAGGCCTTCGGCAACGACCCGGTCCACCTCTTGGCGCACGGTCATCCGGGCCACGCCGAAGCGCTCGGCCAGGACGCGCTCGGACGGCAGCACCGTGCCGACGGCCAGCGAGCGGGTGAGGTTCTCCAGAATCTCGCGAATCTGGTCACCCTTCGGTCGATCGGTCCGAAGCTCCGTGGGGAGTTCGGCGAGATCGCCGGGGTTGTTCCTTGGGCGGGCCATGAGGTCAGTATCCCTGGGGATGGGCCCGGCAAACCGGTTGCCGGGGAACGCGAGCCGCGATCGTGCTCCTGGTCTTCTCCGAGCTTCGGTCTTTCGTAACCCCACTGTCACGAACGACCTTGTCAGTCCGACTGTAACGTCTGCTGTCACCTCACGGCCAGTGAGCACCCCCAATCTCAGGCCCGGGTAGTTTTATCGCTATGACCAGCGGACAGTTCGTGCCTGCGAGCTCACCGCCGGGTGAGTGGAAACGGCAGGGCAATCGATTCACCGGCCGGATCACCCGGGACTCCAAGTCGACCCCCGGCGAGGGCCCGGACGACCAAGGTCATTGGCCGGTCGAGCCCGGTCGCTACCGGCTCGTGGTCAGCCTGGCCTGCCCCTGGGCACACCGCTCGGTGATCGTCCGGCGCCTGCTTGGGCTCGAGGACGCGATCACCCTCGCGATCGTCGACCCGATCCGGGACGAGCGCGGCTGGCGGTTCACCCTCGACCCGGACGGCCGCGATCCGGTGCTCGGGATCGAGTTCCTGTCCGAGGCCTACCTGCGCACGGATCCGTCGTACGACGACCGCGTGACGGTGCCCGCGATCGTCGACACCTTGACCGGACTCGTCGTCACCAACGACTACCCGCAGATCACGCTCGACCTCTCCACCGAGTGGACCGACTACCACCGCGCCGACGCGCCACAACTGATCCCGACCGACCGGGCCGAGATGGACGCGTTGATCGAGGACATCTATCGCGACGTGAACAACGGCGTCTACCGCGCCGGTTTCGCAACCGGCCAAGAGGCATACGAAGAGGCGTACGACGCTCTCTTCGCGCGACTCGACGTCCTCGAGGATCGGCTGGCAGACCGCGAGTACCTCATGGGCGAGACCCTTCGCGAGGTCGACGTCCGCGTGTTCACGACCCTGGCCCGCTTCGACGCGGTGTACCACAACCACTTCAAGTGCAATCGCCAGAAGCTCACCGAGTTCCCGAACCTGTGGGCGTACGCGCGCCGGCTGTACCAGCTGCCCGGTTTCGGCGAGACCGTCGACTTCGACCAGATCAAGCGGCACTACTACGTCACCCAAGACACCATCAACCCCACCGGCATCGTCCCCAAAGGCCCAGATCCCCAGGGTTGGCTCAGCTGATCAGGCCGCCAGCGCGGATACGGCGGCTGTCACCGCGGTCTCGAGTTGAGCCCGTGAGGCACCCGAGCGTGATCGCAGGTTGACGGCGTACGCGAGCAGCGTGAGTAGCTCGGCCGCACCATTCGGCTCGACTCCGGCCCGCAACTCCTGGTTGCTCTCAGCAACCTCCAGCGCCGCGAGGAACGCGGCCTTCAGCGCGGCGTGGTGCTCAGCCAGCAGAGAAAGCGCGGCATCCGGCGGATTATCGGCGTTCGCGTTCGAGACCAGACACCCCCAGCCGGCGAACTCCCCCACACACCGCAACCGCAGCAACCGATCAAAGAACGCGGTGACCGCCGCCAGCCCCCGGCCGTCCGCAACGATCCGGTCGAACATCGGCCGAGACCGTTCGTCGAGGTAGCGCCGGACGGCCGCCGCGTACAGCTCGTCCTTCCCACCGAACGCGTTGTACAGGCTCGACCGGCTCAGCCCGGTCGCGGCGACGATGTCCTGGATCCCGGTCGAGGCGATCCCGCGCCGCCAGAACAGCAGCTCCACCGCGGCCAGCGCCGCCGCCTCGTCGAAGTGTTTGACATCCGCCATACCCGTCATCTTATCTTGGAACGAACGATCCAAGAACAACATTCGATCGACGACCCGGGAGCCGTGATGATCGACGTGCTGGTGCTCGACGTGAATGAGACGTTGACCGATCTCGAGCCCTTGCGGGACGGATTCGCCGCGGCCGGGCTGCCCGGACACAGCCTGGACGCGTGGTTCGCGGCGACGTTGCGGGACGGGTTCGCGCTCACCGCGGCCGGGGCGTACGCCGACTTCCGCGCGATCGGCGGCGATGTCCTGGCGGCGCAGCTCGCGGCCGCCGGGATCGAGCCGACGGAGGAGACGATCGGCCAAGTGCTGTCCGACTTCACGCGGCTCCCACTGCATCCGGACGTCGAGCCAGGTCTGCGCCGGCTGCACGAGGCCGGCGTACGGATCGTCACGCTCACCAACGGATCGGCGGCGATGTCGGAGCGCGTCTTCACCGAGGGCGGGATCATCGACCTGCTCGAGCACCGCCTCGACGTGGCCACGCCGCAACGCTGGAAGCCGCACCCGGACGCCTATCGGTACGCCGCCGACGTCTGCGGAGTGCCCGTGGAACGGATGGGCCTCGCCGCCGTCCACCCGTGGGACATCGACGGCGCCCGCCGCGCCGGGTTGCGAGGGTTCTACATCGACCGGCGGAACACGCCGTACCCGAAGGCGTTCCTGGCGCCGGATCTCATCGTCGAGGACTTTGTCGCGTTAGAATCGCACGGTCAGATTCGCCGTCGGACGGACACGGCGACCTGATCACAGGGTGTGCCGGGAAGTCTGGTCGGCGGTGTCCGAAGCGACCCCGAACAAAGGGCCCCGAGCATGAGCCAGACTCCGCGGATCCGGCAGAAGAAACGCGCTTTTCCGCGGATTCTCGGCCGAGAACGGGCTTTCCTGGCTGACACGCTCCGGGCCGAGACCACCGGCGGCCTGCTGCTTCTCGTTGCCGCCGTGGTGGCCTTGATCTGGGCCAACTCACCCTGGCAGGACACGTACCACCACCTGCGCGAAACCCACCTCGGACCGCTCACGGTCGAGGGCTGGGCCTCCGACGGAGCACTCACCCTGTTCTTCTACCTGGCCGGGGTCGAGCTGAAGCGTGAGCTCGTCGTCGGCACGCTGTCGAAGCTGAGCGAGGCGGTCGTCCCGGTGGTCGCGGCCTTCGCCGGAATGGTGCTCCCGGCAATCATCTATGTGGTGGTGAACCTGACCGCCGACGGCGGTAAGCCGCACGGCTGGGCGGTGCCGACGGCAACGGATATCGCATTCGCGCTCGCCGTCCTCGCGATCGTCGGGTCCTCGCTGCCGAGTGCACTGCGGGCGTTCCTGCTCACGCTGGCGGTCGTCGACGACTTCGGCGCGATCCTGGTGATCGCGGTCTTCTTCTCGCACGGCTTCCACTTGCTGTCGCTGCTCGCCGCGGTCGCGCTGATCGCGGCGTGGTTCGTGCTGCAGCGATTCCGGATCCGGACCCCGTTCCTCTACGTCCCGATCGCGATCGGGGCCTGGTGGTTCATGCACGAGTCCGGGATCCACGCGACGATCGCCGGTGTCGCGCTCGGGTTCGTCACCCGGGTGGTCGCGGATCCCGGCGAGGAGCACGCGCCGGCGGAACGGATCGAGCACCGGCTTCGGCCGTGGTCCGCGGGCCTTGCCGTACCGCTGTTCGCGCTGTTCGCGGCCGGGGTGACGCTGAGCGGGAGCGCCGTACGGGAGCTGCTGACCGATCCCGTTGCGATCGGCATCGTCGCCGGGCTGCTCGTCGGCAAGGCCATCGGCGTATTCGGCGGGTCCTGGCTGACCGCGCGCTTCACCCGGGCCGAGCTGAACTCGGACCTCGCCTGGCGGGACGTCGCCGCCGTCTCGGTGCTGGCCGGGATCGGGTTCACGGTCGCGTTGCTGATCGCGCAACTCGCATTCGCGTCCGACGCCGACCAGGTCGAGCGTGCGAAGGCCGCCGTACTGATCGCGTCCGTATTGGCCGCGCTGATCGCGGCCGTCCTACTCGCCCGGCGCAATCGCGAGTACGCCGACTGAGCCCTGGGTACACGGGCTTCGGTGCGTACGGCGGTAGTGTCGGGGGACGGACCTGTGGAAGGAGTGCCATGTCGATGGGGCAGAACGGGGATGGGCCCACAGTCGGCCAGCTCGTCGCGAATGCCAGCAAGGATCTGTCCAGCCTGGTCCGCAGCGAGCTCGAGCTGGCGAAGACCGAGCTCAAGAAGACCGCCATCAAGGCCGGAACCGGGGCCGGCATGTTCGCGGCCGCCGCGTTCCTGCTCCTGCTGGTGATCATCCTGCTGTCCATCGCCGCCGCGTACGGATTCACAGCGCTCGGCCTGCACCCGGCCATCGCGTTCCTGATCGTGTCCGGGATCTACGTGCTGATCGCCGCCGTCCTGGTGTTCGTCGGGATGCGGGCGCTGAAGGGCGCGAAGGGTCCGGAGCGCGCGATCGAGACGTCGAAGGAGTCGGTCGAGGTGCTCAAGGCGATCGGCAAGGACTCCGAGGACGAGAAGGCCCTGCCCGTATCGGACGTACGGCGCTGAGCCCGGCGGGTGTCGTCGACCTGCTGGTCGACGGGCCCTGGTCGCACTCGCTGGTCGCGGCCAACGGGGCCCGGTTCCACGTCGCCGAATGCGGGAGCGCGGACGATCCGCTCGTCCTGTTCCTGCACGGCTTCCCCGAGTTCTGGTGGGCCTGGCGGCACCAGCTGCCGGTGGTCGCCGCGGCCGGGTACCGCGCCGTTGCGATGGACCTGCGCGGGTACGGCGCCAGCGACAAGACCCCACGTGGTTACGACCCCTACACCGCGGCCGCTGATGTCTCCGGCGTGATCCGGTCGCTCGGTGCCGCGGATGCGGTCGTGGTCGGGCATGGCTGGGGTGGGTTCATCGGCTGGTCGGCCGCCGTACTCGCACCACGACAGGTCCGCGGACTGGCAGCCGTCTCGGCGCCGCACCCGCTCCTGCTGACCCGCTCCGGTCAGCGGAAGGCCTTGACCCGCACTGCCTGGTTCCAGCTGCCGATCCTCCCGGAGCGGCGGCTGCTGGCTCACGACGGCATCCACATCGAACGACTCCTCCGGGCCTGGGCCGCGCCCGGCGGGACGTTCCCCGATGCCGAGGCGTCCCGCCGCTACCGCGCGGCCCTCCAGGTCTGGCCGGCCCCACACTGCGCCCTGGAGTACCACCGCTGGTTCGCCCGCTCCCGGCTTCGCCCGGACGGCCGCAAGTACTCGGCACGGATGCGTACGCCGGTCGCCGTACCCGTGCTCCAACTCCATGGAGCTCAGGACCCGGCCGTGTCGCCGACCGCGGTGACCCCACCTCACCTGGTCACAGCGCCACTGACCCACGAACTCATCACCCCGGCCGGCCACTTCCCCCACGAAGAGGTCCCCGACCTGTTCAACAGCCAGGTTCTGCGGTGGTTGGCGTCTTTCCACTGAACGGGCAGCCTCCTGCGGGGATCACCCCTTGGCCGAGGCCGACCGTGCCTGTCACCGTCCAGGCGTCAGCACGCTTCTCGAGGCGATAGGTCAACGTGTACATCCACCCGCAGTTGTAGGTGATCAGCGTCCGGACCTCCCGATGATCGCCCTGGTCGACCACGTTGCCGACCGAGATGCGCGCGAGCTCCCGGGCGCATTTGTCCCTCTCGGCCGGCGCCTGTGCGTTGACCCATTCGACCTGAAGCCGGGTTGCTCTGACGACCTGCTGCGCGATCTGATCCTTCTCGGCCCCGGAGAACTCCTGGATCGGACCCGCATATCGCTGCGGAACGCTCTCCGGGCCGGCGACGGCGATCGTGGCCGTCTGCGCCTGCACGAGCAGCGTGCTCAGCTGGTAGTCCGACTGGAACCTCTGCGTGATCGCCGTGATCGCCGACGCCCAGATCTGCGCGTCGTCGCCGGCCTGCGCCGTCGCGACCGGTGGTGCCGGGTCCACATCGCGGGTCCGGTTGACGCCGTACAGGATGCCGCCGAGTACGACGATGACCGCCGCGGCCGCCAAGAGGACCGGGGCGAGCGGGCGTCGCCCCTTGGTTGCTTGGGGCAAGGTGTCGACGAGTTTCTCCTTGTCCGCAAAGGTTTCCCGGAGCAGCTGCTCCAGCTCTTCGTCTGTCGGCCTGGCCATCAGCTCTCCTCCTCGGCGGGCAGGTTGTTGCGTAGGGTCGCCAGTCCCCGGGAGGCGTTGGATCTGACCGTGCCCGGCGTACACCCGAGGACGGCGGCGATCTCGTCGTCCGGCAGGTCTTCGTAGTACCGCAGCACCAGGACGGCGCGTTGCTTGTGCGGCAACTCCGCCAGCAGTCGCCAGGTGGCGTCGCGTTGGGCCTGCCGGGCACCGATGTCCTCGACGGACGGCCGGTCGGACGGCTCGGCGACCGGTAGCTCCCGGTTCTTCAGCAGGCGGCGCCAGCTGAGGAACTCGTTGACCACCATGGTTCGCAGGTACGCCTCGGGGTTGTCCAGCGACTTGATCCGGTCCCACTTGCGGTGCGCGCGGGCGAAGACCGTCTGGACCAGGTCCTCCGCGCTGTGCTCGCCCCCGGTCAGCATCAGGCCGAGCCGCAGCAGCCGCCGCTCGCTCGAGACCACGAGTTCGTCGAACGACAACGTCTGCCCCGTCCCGCCCGTCGTCACCGTCACACCCTTACAACGCGACGGGAGGCGGGATCTGCTGCATCAGGTCAGGTGCAGGATTGGGTGGAGACCTCTTGGGTGGCGGAGGCGCCGGACTTGGCGTCGTCGGAGACCTGTTCGGCAGTGAGGACGTAGCCGGTGCGGTTGTCCTCGACCGAGGCGGCGAAGACCACGCCGTACACGGTGCCCTTGTTGGAGAGCAGAGGACCGCCGGAGTTGCCGGGGCGCACCGAGGCCCAGATCGAGAAGGCCTCGCGGGTGACCGTGCGGTCGCCGTAGATGTCCGGGCCGCGGAGACGCTCCTCGGACCGGATCCGGGCCGGCTCGGAGTCGAACGGGCCGTTCTCCGGGTAGCCGAGGACCACGGCCGGGTCGTCCGCCTTGCCGGCCAGGTCGAAGGTCAGCGGCGCGACCTCCAGCTTGGGCACGTACAGGACGGCGATGTCGACCTCGGGATCGAACAGGACGACGGTCGCCTCGTACGACTTTCCGTTCACCTCGACCTGGGGCGAGCTCACGCCCGCGACCACGTGCGCGTTCGTCATCACCCGCTTGTTGGCGTAGACGAACCCGCTGCCCTCGAGGCCGCGCGAGCAGCTCGCGACCCCGGTGACCTTCGCGATCCGGCTGTAGGCGTCCCGGACCGGCTTCTGCCGGGCGATCGCGGCGTCCGGCGGCTGGGTCTCGCGGATCCGCTCCGGCACGAACGGGTCGAGGAACCGCGGGAACAGATCGGTGTTCACCACGTCGTTGAAGGCCTGCAATGCCTGGTCGGCGCGGCTCGGCAAGACCTCGTCGACCTTCGCGAGCACCTGCGAGCCGCGGACCGCCGAGGTCACGCTCGGGATCCGCGCGCCGCTGACCGCGACGCCGAGCACCCAGGACACGATCAGCACCGACACGGCCGCCAGCGCGGCACCGCCGAGAGCATCGAGGAACTTGACCGGCCGCCAGGAGACCTTGTTCCTGAGTTTCGCGCCGAGGAGGGCGCCGAGTGTTCGCCCGATCGAGGCCAGCACCACCACGAGCACCAGGGCCGCGAACGACACCGACACGCTCGGTGAGAAGTTGTCCAGGATCCGCGGGACGCCCCAGACTCCGATCGCGGCACCGCCGAGCAGGCCGAGGGTGGCGCAGGCCCCCAGCACGAAGCCCTCGATGTATCCCGAGATCGCCACCAGCGCTGTGACGATCAGCAGCGCCCAATCGAGCTTGCTCACTCCACACCTTCCGGCTCAGCATCTTGCGAGTGCCCGAGGTCGTGCTCGATCGCGGTCAGCCGTCGGAGGTCCTCCGGCCGTCGCCCCTCGCTCCGCCAGGCCGCCTCGACCAGTCGGTCGGGCAACGGTACGACGACCGAGGGGTCCCAGTCGCGCGCCCACCCGCCGAGCAGGAGCAATTTGTCCAGCAATCCGGCGGTGAAACCCCAGATGTAGAGGTCACCGACAGTGAACGCCGGTCCGGAGAATCCGGACGGGTGCAGGCAGCTGATCCGGTTCGCCGGGTCGGCCAGCGCACTCAGCGCGACCGTGTGCACGGAGGCGACCTCGGCCGGATCGACCACCGCGACCGGCGACGGCTCCCGCCACCAGGCCAGCACCGGCGACACGCCGAAGTTGCTCACCGGGACCCAGAGCGCCGGCCAGACCGCGAACGGTACGACGCCGGCCGGATCGAGCCCGGTCTCCTCCACGGCCTCTCGCAGCGCGGTCCGCACGAGGCCCTCGTCACCGGTCCCGTCTTCCGGGTCGGCGCCGCCGCCCGGGAACGCCATCTGCCCGGCGTGCTTGCGCAGCGTCCAGGCCCGCTCGGTCAGCAGCACCTCCGGCCCTTCGTTGCCCTCAGCAAGCACGATCAGGACGGCGGACTTGCGCACCGACGGATCGTCCGGCGGCAGGAAGCGGGACAGCTGGTTCGGATCGACCTCCGCCGACGCTTTCGCCAGCGGATGCAGCCAATCCGGGATCTCGACATCCTCGAACCTCACAGCCTCACTCCCAGCTTGTCGCGCACCAAGTCATCCAGCTGCTGCTGTGAGGTGAGCACACCCCGGTGGACGAACGCGACCGCCCCGTCCTTGTCGATGAAGGCGGTCAGCGGCGGTCCGCCGACCTTCAGCGCCTGCTGGATCGTCTTGTCCTGATCGACGAGATGCGGGTAGTCGAGCCCCTGCTCGGTCGCGAAGGTCACCGCGAGCTCGGGCCGTGGATCGGCGTAATCGATCCCGAGCATCTTCACCTTCCCCGACTTCACCTGGCCCGACTTCGCCAGCTGGGCCAGGTACGGCGCTTCGTCGCGGCACGGACCGCACCACTGGGCCCAGACGTTGACGACGAGCGGACCGCGCAGATCGGCGAGCCGGGTATCCGGGCCGGCGCCGAGGCACCGCAGGCTGAGGTCGGGCAGCCCCTTGCTCACCGGTGGCTTCGACGGTGTCGACGGACAGGGCGCGAGCTTGTCGGCACCGGGGACCTGCGGGGATGACGCGGTCGCGCCGGGTTGTTCGGTGCCACACGACGCCAGGACCAGTCCGGCGACAAGCCAGCTGGTCGCGCACAGCGTCGTACGGAGTCTCACGCCGGGACCTTCACCAGCTTCGCCGCGGCCTCGGGGTCGGTCGGGCCGGTACCGTACGACGGGCACCACTGGGCCACCGGGCACGCTCCGCAGGCCGGCTTCTTGGCGTGGCAGCGGCGGCGGCCGTGGAAGATCAGCCGGTGCGACAGCATCGTCCAGTCCTTCTTCGGGAACAGGGCGCCGATCAGGTGCTCGACCTTGACCGGGTCCTCCTCGGTGGTCCAGCCGAACCGGCGGACCAGCCGGCCGAAGTGCGTGTCGACCGTGATCCCGGGGACACCGAAGGCGTTGCCGAGCACCACGTTGGCGGTCTTGCGGCCGGTGCCGGGGAGCTTGACAAGCTCCTCGAGCTTGCCCGGCACGATCCCGTCGTACTCGTCGACGAGAGCCTGGCCGAGCTTCATCACACTGTTGGTCTTGGCCCGGAAGAAGCCGGTCGGCTTGAGGATCGCCTCCATCTCCTCCCGGTCGGCCTCGGCGTACGCCTGCGCGGTCGGGTACTTCGCGAACAGGGTCGGGGTCACCTTGTTCACCATCACGTCGGTGGTCTGGGCCGACAGGATGGTCGCCACGAGCAGCTCGAGCGGGTTGGTGAAGTCGAGCTCGCAGTGAGCGTCGGGATAGGTCTCGGTGAGCACTTTGTGCATCTTCCGGGCCCGGCGGACCAGCTGGGTATGGGTCTCGTCGGCGAACACCGGCGCCTTGCGGGGGAGCTTCACGGAGACCGTCGCGACCGGCTGGAGGACCGGCTGCGCGACACGCGGGGATGGCATGGAGGCAAGCCTACGTGGCGGGTCCGACACCGGAGGGGCTACGGTTTTGGGGCAACCGGGTGTGAACGATCCGGTGCCGGACGGGGTGGATCCCCCGTTCGCAGTCGTGGTCGAAGGTCCTAGGAGGCCCAAAGTGGATGCCGCAGTGCTCCGACAGGCACCGCTGTTCAGTCAGCTCGACGACGAGGCGGCAGCCGCGCTGACCGCGTCGATGACGGAGAGCAGGCTGCGCCGCGGCCAGGTGCTGTTCCACGAGGGTGACTCCGGCGATCGGCTCTTCGTCGTGGTCGAGGGCAAGGTCAAGCTCGGCCGCACCTCGGCCGACGGCCGGGAGAACCTGATCGCCGTGCTCGGCCCGGGCCAGATGTTCGGCGAGCTGTCGCTGTTCGACCCGGGACCGCGGTCCGCGACCGTCACGGCCGTCACCGACGCCTCGATGATGTCGCTGACCCACGACGAGCTGCTCCGCTGGCTGGCCGGCCGCCCCGAGGTGGCCCGCGGCCTGCTGCTCCAGCTCGCCTCCCGGCTCCGCAAGGTCTCCGACGTCGTCGCCGACCTTGTCTTCTCCGACGTACCGGGCCGGGTCGCCAAGGCCCTGCTCGACCTGGCCAGCCGGTTCGGCCGGACGGCGGACGACGGCGTACACGTCCACCACGACCTCACCCAGGAGGAGCTGGCCCAACTCGTCGGCGCCTCCCGCGAAACCGTCAACAAGGCCCTCGCCGACTTCGCCTCCCGCGGCTGGGTCCGCCTAGAACCCCGCTCCGTAGTCCTCCTGGACGTAGACCGCCTCCAACGCCGAGCCCGCTAACCCAGCAGGCTTGGCGGATGGTGGCTGCGAGGTGCGCCGGGCGGTTGAAGTCTGCCCAGGTGGCTCGGACCAGCTGAAGTCCCAGCGCGCGCAGCCGGTCCTCGCGACGCTTCTCGTGGACCAGGACCTCCGGCGATCCATCGCCGTACTTGAGCATCCCGTCGAACTCGACCACCGTCCGGTACGACGGGAAGTGGAAATCGACCCGTGCCACAAAGCCGTCCGAGTCGGCGAACTCCGCTTGGAGCACTGGTTCCGGTAGGCCGAACCGGTGCATCAGCACGCGCAGGCGCGATTCGCCGACCGATTCGGACAGCGGGTTCGCGAACCCCAGCGCTGCCCGCGCCGTCGGGCTACCTGGCCAGAACTCGGTCACCATCAGCAGGCGATGCAGCTCATCCGCGTCGACAAGCCCTTCACGCAGTACGACGTCAGCGGTGACGACTGCGGCTTCGAAAGACGTCGTACAGGCGGTTTCAACCAGGGCTCGCGGCACGGTCGTTACTGGCAGACCAGCTGCGTGGGTCAGATCGGCCGGGACGAGCTCACCCAGATGGTGCTGGACTCCCGCAACGAGGCCACCGGCCCGGTCATCGACGCGGGTCACATGCACCCGGGTCAGATCCAAACCCCACAGCGGCAGGCCGTGCAGAGCGAGAGCGGACTGATGGCTGATCACGACGGTGCCGGCTCGGAGTGAGTTCATCACCGCGTGGACGATGCGGAGGTGGGAGATCCGCTGCTGTTCCCAGGGCGGGAGTGCGGCAAGGTCGAGGCGTTCGGCGTACTGACCGCGCCTGAGCCGCTCCCATCGCCCGTCGCCAAGGCGCTCGACGATCTGGCGCGGGGTGTAACCGCTCGCCAGCGCCTGCCGCCGACTGAACACCCCTCCCTGAGCTTCGGCGAGCAGCTTCAACTTCGGGTTCATCCGACCAGCATCCCCGCCCAACTACCCTCACGGCGGCCCCAACGCAGATCTGTGGAAAACAACTGGGGGGGATATCTCCGGAGGTTGCCCCTCTCCCCTCTTGTCACGACGGGAGAACCGGCAACTCGAGGGGTTATCCGTTCAGGTAGTCGAGTTGGGCTTGGACGGAGCGTTGGGCGGCGGGCCAGAGGGTGGGGGCGACGTCGGCGTAGACGTGTTCGACGATCGACTCGGGGGTGGTGTGGCCGGCGGCCACGGCGGCGCGGACCTGGTCGAGGCGTTCTTGACGGTGGGTCAGGTAGTAGGTGAGGACTGCGGGTGGGTCTTCGATGACGGGGCCGTGGCCGGGGAGTAGGCGGGCTACGCCGGCTGGGGAGTTGGCGAAGGCGCTCAGTTTCTCGAGGGAGTCGAGGTAGGGGCCCAGGGCACCGTCTGGGTGGGCTACGACGGAGGTGCCGCGGCCCAGGACGGTGTCGCCGGTTAGGAGCGAGCCGTCCTGCGGGAGCCAGAAGCAGACGGAGTCGAGGGTGTGGCCGGGGGTCGGCAGGACCTCGATGCGGAGGCCGCTCGCGGTGATGACGTCGCCTTCGGACAGGCCGTGCGCGTGGTCGGTGGGGATCCGGAAAGCCGGGTCGACGGCACGGACCCCGCAGCCCGCCTGGTTGGCGAACCAGGCGGCGCCTTCCGAGTGATCCGGGTGCTTGTGGGTCAGGAGGACGACGGCGACCTTGCCTGCTTCGTCGAGTACGGCGCGGAGGTGGTCCTCCAGCATCGGACCGGGGTCGACCACCACTGACTGGTCGGCATCCGGCGCCCGGAGGATCCAGGTGTTGGTGCCCTCCAGCGTCATCGGACCCGGATTGTTGGCACGGATCAGGCTCGCGTAGTCGGTGACTCTCATATGGTCTCCAAGTAGGCGTCGTCCCCGTCCACCCGGACGGTCGGGAGGATCGTCCGGATCTCCCGGTCCCCCGCCGCGGGCAGGATCGCGGCAACTTCGTCGTACGACGAGAGCTCGCGGCAGCACACGTACGTCGGGGGCAGCATCTGCAACTCACCTGCGTCCACCGCGGCGACGGCGTCGGCCGGGCGCATCCAGGCGACCTGATCGGATTCGCTCGTCACGTCCCGGGTGAGCTGGCCGGCCGGGAGGGCGGCGACAAAGAAGCAGGTGTCGTACCGCTTGGGCTCGAACTCCGGGGTGATCCAGTGCGCCCACGGGCCGAGCAGGTCGGCGCGGAGCAGGAGGCCGCGGCGGTGGAGGAAGTCGGCGAAGTGGAGTTCACCGGCTTCGAGTGCGCGGCGGTCGGCCTCCCAGTCGGCGCCGGTCGTGTCGCCCACCACTTCGCCGCCGGTCGGACCGGCCAGCAGTACGCCGGACTCCTCGAAGGTCTCGCGCACGGCGGCCGCGACGTACGCCGCGGCCAGGTCCTCGGAACACCCGAGCCGGGTCGCGAAGAACGCCGGCGGCGGGCCGAACCAGGAGTCGGCGATCGAGGCATCGCCCGGGTCGACCCGGCCGCCCGGGAACACCGTCATCCCCGCAGCAAAAGCCATAGTCCGCTGCCGCCGAAGCAAGTAGACCTCCGGCGAACCTTCGGAGGTGTCGCGGAGGAGGATTACGGTGGAGGCTGGGCGTGGGGGGACTGGGGTTCTGGCCTCTCGGACGTGGGTCAGTGCTGTCTCGGCCATGCGGCCGGACATCAGTTCGGAGGTCAGGTCCCGCACCGGGTTGTCAGCCGACCTCGACGATCAGTTCGACCTCGACCGGCGCGTCCAGCGGCAGGACGGGTACGCCGACCGCGCTGCGGGCGTGCTGCCCGGCGTCGCCGAAGACCTGGCCGAACAGCTCGGAGGCGCCGTTCGCGACCTGCGGCTGACCGGTGAAGTCCGGCGTGGACGCGATGAACGCGACCGCCTTGACGATGCGCTTCACGTTCGCCAGGTCGCCGATCTCGGCCTTGACTGCGGCCAGCGCGTTCAGAGCGCACTGCTGGGCGCACTCGCTCGCGACCTCGGCGGTGACCTCGGCTCCGACCTTGCCGGTAGCGATCAGGGTGCCCTCGCGCAGCGGCAGCTGACCCGACGTGTAGACGAGGTCACCGGTCCGTACGGCGGGAACGTAAGCGGCGACCGGCTTGGCCACGTCGGGCAGCTTCAGGCCGAGCGCGGCCAGGTTCTCCTCGGGGTGGCTCATTTGTCCTCGATCTCCCGCTTGAAGTAGGCGACCAGGTTCTCCGGGTTCAGGCCCGGGACGACCTGGACCAGCTCCCAGCCGTCCTGGCCGAAGTTGTCCAGGATCTCCTTGGTCGAGTGGACCAGCAGCGGCGCGGTGAAGTACTCGAACTTCTTCATGAGGTGGACTCTACTGACACCTTCCCCGCCCCACCGCCCCGGTCAGGACTGATCCCTCCCGTGCCCCACCGCCCCGGTCAGGACCGATGTGTCGTGGGACACCACCTACTCTGGGCCTATGGCGAGACTGCACGTGGTCACCGGTAAAGGGGGCACCGGGAAGACGACTGTTGCTGCCGCCATGGCACTCGCCCTGGCCGAGGAGGGTAAGCGCGTCCTCCTGGTCGAGGTCGAGGGACGCCAGGGCCTCGCCCAGCTCTTCGACGTACCCCCGCTTCCGTACGTCGAACGCCGCATCGCGCACGGACCAGGTGGCGGCGAGGTGTACGCCCTGGCCGTCGACGCCGAGGCCGCGCTGCTGGAGTACCTCGACATGTACTACCACCTAGGCCGGGCCGGGAAGGCGCTCGAGAAGGTGGGCGCGATCGACTTCGTCACCACGATCGCTCCCGGGCTGCGCGACGTACTGCTGACCGGCAAGGTCTACGAGGCGACCCGGCGGAAGTCCCACGGACGACTCGCGTACGACGCCGTCGTACTGGACGCACCGCCGACCGGGCGGATCGCGCGGTTCCTGAACGTGAACCACGAGGTCGCCGGGTTGGCCAAGGTCGGGCCGATCCGCAACCAGGCCGACGCGATCATGGGCATGCTGCGGTCCGACGTGACCCGGATCCACCTCGTCACGCTGCTCGAGGAGATGCCGGTCCAGGAGACGCTGGACGCGGTCGAGCAGCTCGAGAAACTCGACCTCCGGATCGGCTCGATCGTGGTGAACATGGTCCGGAAGAGTCCGCTCGACGACGACGCGCTTGCCCTTGCGGTGAAGGAGAAACTGCCGATCGCCGAGCTGACCAAGGGCCTGCGGGCAGCCGGGGTCACGGTCGCCGACGGCCTGGTGAAGACGCTGGCAGCCGAGGCACACGATCACGCGATCCGGATCGGTCTGGAACGCGAGAACCGCGACCGAATAGATGCCTTGGGCAAGAAGGTGACCGAGTTGGCGCTGCTGCCGGAGGGCATCGACCACGGCGCCCTCGCCGACCTGGCCGAGGAGCTGCGCCCATGACGGCCCTGGATCTCGACGCGCTGATCGACGACCCGGCCACGCGCATCATCGTCACGTGCGGTGCCGGTGGGGTCGGCAAGACGACGACCGCGGCCGCACTGGGTTTGCGGGCCGCCGAGCGCGGGCGGAAGGTCGTCGTACTCACGATCGACCCGGCCCGGCGGCTGGCGCAGTCGCTCGGGCTGACCGAGCTGGACAACACGCCGCGGGCGGTCGCCCAGGTCGACACCGCGAACGGCGGCCGGCTGGACGCGATGATGCTGGACATGAAGCGCACCTTCGACGACGTGGTGCTGCAGCACGCGACGCCGGAGAAGGCGGAGCAGATCCTCGCGAACCCGTTCTACCAGGCGCTTTCCTCGTCGTTCGCCGGGACGCAGGAGTACATGGCGATGGAGAAGCTGGGCCAGCTGCACAAGCAGGCCGAGCAGACCGGCGACTGGGATCTGATCGTGGTGGACACTCCGCCGTCGCGGTCCGCGCTGGACTTCCTGGATGCGCCGGAGCGGCTGGCTTCGCTGCTGGAGGGACGGTTCCTCCGGTTGCTGCTCGCGCCGGCTCGTGGGCCGTTCAAGTTGATGTCCGCCGGGGTGAGCATGGCGATGTCCGTGCTGAACAAGGTGCTCGGCACGCAGGTGCTGACCGACGTACAGACGTTCGTTGCGGCCTTCGACACGTTGTTCGGTGGGTTCCGGGTGCGGGCCGAGAAGACAGTGGCGTTGCTGCGGGAGCCGCACACCGCGTTCCTCGTGGTGGCCGCGCCGCAGAACGATGCGCTCCGGGAGGCGTCGTACTTCGCCGAGCGGTTGCGGGCCGAGAGCATGCCGTTGGCCGGTGTCGTGCTGAACCGGGTTACGAACACACAGGCGCCGGATCTGTCGGCGGAGCGCTCACTGGCCGCGGCGGAGCGGCTCGAGGAGGCGGACAAGTCACCGCTGACTGCCGCCGTACTGCGGTTGCACGCGGACAAGATGCAGCAGGTCGTCGGGGACCACAAGCGCGCCGACCGGTTCCGCCGCAGCCACCGGGCGATCCCGACCGCCGAGGTCCCGGCCCTGGCCGACGACGTGCACGACCTGACCGGCCTACGCCAGATCGGCGACCTGCTGACCGCTTGAGCCGCGGCAGCCGCGTAGTCCGCCTGATTTCACCGTCAGCGAACGCCCAGTACCGCCGGGAATGACCTGGTGAGGTCAACGGTTGAGCCTGTCAGACTCAATCTTGAGATAAGGGTGTGACAGCGTGACCGATACGTTGAATCTTCCTGTTCTGCCGCTGGACGACATCGTGGTCCTGCCGGGAATGGTCGTGCCGGTCCGACTGGCCGACTCCGAGGCCAGGGCGGCCATCGACGCCGCCCAGGCCGCCGGCTCGGACCAGATCCTGCTCGTGCCGCGGCTGGACGGGAAATATGCCAAGGCCGGGACGCTCGGTGAGATCGAGCAGATCGGCCGGTTGCCGGGCGGAGCCCAGGCGGCCGTCATTCGCGGGACTTCCCGCGTCCTCATCGGCGCCGGGACCACCGGTCCGGGTGCCGCCCTCTGGGTGAGTGCCACCGAACTGCACGAGATCACCGACTCCAGGTCGGCCGAGCTCGCCCGCGAGTACAAGACCCTGGTCACCTCGGTGCTGCAGCGTCGCGGCGCCTACCAGGTGATCGACTCCGTCAAGCAGGTCGACGACCCGGCGGAGCTGGCCGACCTGGCCGGCTACGCCTCGTACCTGACCAACGAGCAGAAGTCCTGGCTGGTGGAGAACGCGAATGTCTCCGAGCGGCTGGAGAAGCTGATCGGCTGGGTGAAGGACCACCTCGCCGAGCTCGAGGTCTCCGAGACGATCCAGAAGGACGTCCAGGAGGGTATGGAGAAGCAGCAGCGGGAGTTCCTGCTGCGCCAGCAGATGGCCGCGATCCGCAAGGAACTGGCCGAGCTGGACGGTAAGGCCGAGTCCGAGGAAGAGGACTACCGGGCCCGCGTCGAGGCGGCCGACCTGCCCGAGCACGTCGCGAAGGCGGCGCTCGCCGAGGTCGACAAGCTGGAGCGGACCTCCGAGCAGTCCCCCGAGGTCGGTTGGATCCGGACCTGGCTGGACACCGTCCTCGAGCTGCCGTGGAACGAGCGGACCGAGGAGAGCTACGACATCCGCGAGGCGCGGGCCGTGCTGGACGCGGACCACGCCGGACTGGACGACGTGAAGGAACGCATCACCGAGTACCTGGCCGTACGGCGTCGCCGCGCGGACCGCGGTCTGGGTGTGGTCGGTGGGCGTCGCAGCGGCGCCGTACTGGCCCTGGTCGGTCCTCCTGGTGTGGGTAAGACCTCGCTGGGTGAGTCCGTGGCGCGGGCGATGGGCCGCAAGTTCGTCCGGGTCGCCCTGGGTGGCGTCCGCGACGAGGCCGAGATCCGCGGCCACCGGCGGACGTACGTCGGTGCGCTGCCGGGCCGGATCGTCCGGGCCATCACCGAGGCCGGGTCAATGAACCCCGTCGTACTGCTGGACGAGATCGACAAGGTGGGTGCGGACTACCGGGGTGACCCGACGGCCGCGCTGCTCGAGGTCCTCGACCCCGCGCAGAACCACACCTTCCGGGACCACTACCTGGAGGTCGAGCTTGACCTGTCCGACGTGGTCTTCCTGGCCACGGCGAACGTGCTGGACTCGATTCCGGGGCCGCTGCTGGACCGGATGGAACTGGTGCAGCTGGACGGGTACACCGAGGACGAGAAGGTTGTCATCGCCCGTGACCACCTGCTCCCGCGTCAGCTGGAGCGGGCGGGCCTGACGGCGGACGAGGTGACCCTCGAGGACACGGCACTGCGCCTGCTCGCGGGCGAGTACACGCGGGAGGCCGGCGTACGACAGCTGGAGCGGTCGATCGCGCGGGTGCTGCGGAAGGTGACGGCCAAGATCGCCCTGGGCGAGGAGGTCGGCACCCAGCGGATCGGGTCCGGTGACCTGAAGGCGTACCTGGGTTCGCCGAAGTTCACTCCGGAGTCGGCCGAACGTACGGCGCTTCCGGGTGTGGCGACCGGGCTTGCGGTCACCGGTGCGGGTGGTGACGTGCTCTTCATCGAGGCGTCACTGGCCGACAAGGAGACCGGTCCGACCGGAGTCACGTTGACCGGGCAGCTGGGTGACGTGATGAAGGAGTCGGCGCAGATCGCCCTGTCGTACCTGCGCTCGCACGGCGCGGAACTGGGTCTGCCGGTCAGCGATCTGGCCGAACGGAACACCCACATCCACGTGCCGGCCGGTGCGGTTCCGAAGGACGGACCGTCGGCGGGTGTGACGATGACGACGGCGCTGGCGTCGCTGCTGTCCGGGCGGCCGGTCCGCTCGGAGGTCGCGATGACCGGTGAGGTGTCGTTGACCGGACGGGTGCTCCCGATCGGTGGGGTGAAGCAGAAGCTGCTCGCCGCCCACCGGGCCGGGCTGACCACGATCCTGATCCCGAAGCGGAACGAGCCGGACCTGGAAGATGTACCGGAGTCCGTGCTCAAGGAGCTGACCGTTCACCCGGTGAGCGACGTCCGTGAGGTGCTCGAACTGGCGCTCGTACCGGCGCAGGTCGACGCTCACCAGTACGCCGCCTGATCGCTGAAAAGACCGAGGGCCCGAGCCAGCTGCTCGGGCCCTCGTCCTTTTGGATGAACTTTGTCCAGCGACCGTGGTCAAGGTCACATTCGAGGCGGTAACCCAAACAGGCGATCCCGTAGTCTCTATAACCATGCGCAGCAGGGAGAAGGGTGACCGGGGAGTCGTCCAATCGGTGGTCATGTTCCTGGGGGTGAGCGTGTTGTCGGGGGCCTTGGCCGCCGGTCTCGCCATCCCCTTCGCCGGGCTCGCCGGCTTCACCACCGAGAAGACATCGGAGACCCTGCAGGACCTGCCGCAGCAGTTCGACGAAGTGCCGGTGAAACAGAAGAGTCAGATCTTCGCCGCCGACGGCACGCTGATCGCGACCCTGGCCGAGCAGAACCGGGTCCCGGTCAAGCTCGCCGCGGTCGCGCCGATCATGCAGAAGGCGATCGTCGCGATCGAGGACGACCGGTTCTACGAGCACGGCGCCCTGGACCTCAAGGGCACCCTGCGCGCGCTGCTGCAGAACAAGTCCTCGGGCGGGATCCAGCAGGGCGGCTCGAGCATCACCCAGCAGTACGTGAAGGTCAGCCTGGTCGAGAAGGCGAAGACGCCCGAGGAGGTCGCCGACGCCACCGCGGACACGTACCAGCGCAAGGTCGCCGAGCTGCGCTACGCGATCGCGGTCGAGAAGGAGTACTCCAAGAACGAGATCTTGGAGAAGTACCTGAACCTCGCGAACTTCGGCGACGGCGCCTGGGGGATCCAGTCCGCCGCGCAGCACTACTTCTCCGTGAACGCGTCCCAGCTGACCCTGCCGCAGGCCGCGCTGCTGGCCGGCCTGGTGAAGAACCCGACCGGCTACGACCCGACCAACAACATGAAGCGCGCGAAGGACCGCCGCGACGTCGTGATCAAGCGGATGCTCGAGCTGAAGGTCATCTCGGTCAGCCAGGCCAACTCCGCGCTCAAGGCTCCGGTGATCAACCCGAACAAGGTCCGCCCGAACAAACTCGGCTGCGCGAACGGCCCGTACCCCTTCTACTGCGAGTACGTCGTCTCCGAGCTCGAGAAGAACCCGGCCTTCGGCAAGACCCCGGTCGAGCGCGCCAACTTCCTCAAGACCGCCGGTCTGACCATCCGGACCTCGCTGGACCCGAAGATCCAGAAGGCCGCGCAGAACTCGATCAACAGCCACTCGAACCCGACCGACCAGGCCATCGCCGCGATCACGATCGTGGAGCCGGGGACCGGACTGGTGAAGGCGATGGCCCAGAGCCGGGAGTACGGCAACAAGCGCGGCCAGACGTCGTACAACTACAACGTCCCGAAGAGCTACGCGGGTGGGTACGGCGGTTTCCAGAACGGCTCGACGATGAAGGCGTTCACGATCGCGGCCGCGATCCAGAAGGGCATCCCGCTCAACTACAAGATCAACTCACCGAGCCCGATCTCGCTGGGTGGCAAGACCTTCAGCACCTGCAGCGGCCCGTACAAGATCCTCGGCAAGTACGACCCGCAGAACTCGACCAAGAACGTCCCGGACCCGACGATGATCCAGGCGGCGCAGAAGTCGACCAACACCTACTTCCTGCAGCTCTCGCAGCGGACCGGCCTCTGCCCGATCGCCAAGATCGCCGGTGCCCTCGGGATGTACCAGGCCCAGTCGGGTGAACCGCTCGAGCAGGTGCCCTCGATGACTCTGGGCATCGACCTGATCTCGCCGCTGCAACTGTCGAACGCGTACGCCGCGTTCGCCGCGCGCGGCATGTACTGCACGCCGTGGCTGGTCACCTCGATCAAGAACGCGGCCGGGAAGTCGATCCAGGCTCCCGGTGCGGACTGCAAGCAGGTCCTGGATCCGGCGGTCGCCGACGGCGTGAACGCGGTCCTGCACCAGGTGATGGAGCCGAACGGCACCGGCGGCAAGCTGAAGTTCGGCAAGAGCGACCTGGCCGGTAAGACCGGAACCATCAACGAGGCCAAGGCGGTCTGGTATGCCGGTTACTCGTCGAAGCTCGCCGCGGCCGCCACGGTGGCTGACGCCTCCCCGCCGTACAAGGAACTGCAGGGCCAGACGCTGAACGGGCACGGCATCAACGACCCGACCGGTTCCGGCACCGCCGGCCCGATCTGGGAGACCGCGATGCAGGCCGCACTGCAGGGTTACCCGACCACGCACTTCGTCGCGCCGTCGGACAAGACCCAGCGCGGCGACGTGAAGAACCTCCCGTTCGTCAACGGCATGAACCCCGACGACGCCGCGAACAAGCTCCGGCAGGCCGGCTTCGACGTCGCGATCGCCTCCGGCACGGTGAACTCGGAGGAGAACGCCGGCACCGTCGCCTACACCGACCCACGGCAGCGCGACGGCGCCGCGGAGGGCTCGCTGGTGACGATCTACGTCTCCAACGGCAGCAAGACCAACCAGCCGAACCAGCCCACGAAGACGAACGCTCCGAAGCCGCCGCCGAACACCACCAAACCGCCCGGCGGCACCAAACCTCCACGGGGTTGTCCACCGTGGAACCCGAAGTACCCCAACTGCTGACAGTCAAAAGGGGCCTCGATCGATCGAGGCCCCTTTCTGTTGCAACGAGTTGTCAGGCTCCGAGTTGGCGCTTCACCTCGGTGGAGACGACACCGCCGTCGGCCTTGCCCTTGACCTTGGGCTGGAGGGCGCCCATCACCTTGCCGATGCCGCGCGGGCCGAGCTCGGCGGCGCCGGTGGCGGCGATGGTCTCGGTGACCAGGGCGACGATCTCCTCCTGGCTCAGCTGCTCGGGGAGGTACTCGGCCAGGATGTCCGCCTCGGCCTGTTCCTTGTCGGCGAGCTCGGCGCGGCCGGCGTCGCGGTAGGCGGTGACCGACTCACGGCGCTTCTTCGCCTCCGAGCCGAGCACGTCGAGGATCTCCGCGTCGCTCAGCTCGCGGGCCTCCTTACCGGCCACCTCCGCCTTGGTGACCGCGGTCAGCGCCATCCGCAGGGTCGACTTACGGATCTCGTCGCGGGCCTTCAGGGCCGCGGTCATGTCGTCGTGCAGGCGCTGCTTCATTCCGGAGTTGGACATGACCATGATTGTGGCAGGCTGGAGGAATGAGTTTGCGCGGGCTTGTCACCACCACCCTGAAGACCACGGCGGTCGTCGGTGCCGTGGGTGCCGCCTGCGTCGCGTACGCGGCCGGGATCGAGGTGCGCTGGTTCACGCTCCGCAGAGTGACGGTCCCGGTGCTCCCCCAGGGTTCCGCGCCGCTCCGGGTGCTGCACCTGTCGGACCTGCACCTGATGCCGACCCAGGAGCGCAAGATCAACTGGGTCAACGACCTGGCCGCGCTCCAGCCCGACCTGATCGTGAACACCGGCGACAACCTCTCCCACGAGGATTCGGTCCGTCCACTGCTCCGTGCGTACGGCGATCTGCTCGACCTGCCCGGGGTCTTCGTGTTCGGCTCCAACGACTACTGGAAGCCGCATTTCAAGAACCCGGGGAAGTACCTGCTGCCCGCGCACAAGCAGCGGCACAAGCCGCACGGGCCGGACCTCCCGTTCGAGGAGATGCGGCGCGCGTTCAGCGGCGCCGGCTGGACCGACCTGAACAACGCGAAGGCAACGCTCAAGGTGAACGGCCTGCGGCTGGACTTCGCCGGCACGGACGACCCGCAC
This sequence comes from Kribbella sp. NPDC051952, assembly GCF_040680855.1. Lineage (NCBI taxonomy): Bacteria > Bacillati > Actinomycetota > Actinomycetes > Propionibacteriales > Kribbellaceae > Kribbella > Kribbella sp. NPDC051952. The sequence goes on along the minus strand of NZ_JBFAXQ010000003.1, from coordinate 163,421 downwards.
ATCAAGCGCGATCGGTACGACGAGGTCGCGGGCGAGGTGGACCCGACGGCGGACCTGTCCATCGGCGTGACCCATGCGCCGTACCAGCGGGTGCTGAACGGGTTCGTCGGAGACGGCTACCCGCTCGTGCTGGCCGGGCACACGCACGGCGGCCAACTGGCGGTTCCGATCTATGGGGCGTTGGTGACCAACTGCGACCTGGACACCTCGCGGGTGAAGGGCCTGTCCACGTGGGGATACGACGGCCGCCAGGCCGCGCTGCATGTGTCGGCCGGCCTCGGCACTTCGCCGTACGCACCGGTGCGTTTCGCGTGCCGTCCGGAGGCGACGTTGCTCACCCTCGTGCCCCGGAATAACCCGATTTCGCCGGAGCAGTCGGCCCATGTAAGCTAACGGCGACTTCGGGCTGTGGCGCAGCTTGGTAGCGCGCTTCGTTCGGGACGAAGAGGTCGCAGGTTCAAATCCTGTCAGCCCGACCACGTAGCAGGGCGGTGACTCCAGTCACCGCCCTTTTGCGTTCCCGTTGTCAGTCCTCGCTCGCCTCGGCCAGTGATCTGGGCGGCCGGACCTTGGTGAACTGCAGGTTCCCGGCCGGCATCATCCACGTCATCACCTGGGCGGCGAGGCGGCCGGCCCGGACCGCCGGATCGGCTTGGGCATGGGAGCGGGCGGTGGCCTGGTCGACCGACCAGATGGAGAAGCCGCGCAGGCTCTCGTCGTCCTGGTCGGTGAGGGGGCCGCGGGCAAGGATCAGGCCACGGTCCTGGAGGTCGGCGCCGTGGGCCAGGTGCCGGTCCTGGAGTTCGGCCGCTTCGGCGTCGGTCAGCAGCGGGGCGTCCGGTCTCAGCGTCAGCAGGATCACGGTGTAGCGATCGAAGCGCATACCCCGAAACGTACGCTGAATGGCATGCGGCGTGTGGATCTGGGCGAAGTGGATTACGAGGTCGCGGCCAAGGAGATGCGGGGGTGGGTCGAGGAGCGGGTGGACGGTACGGCGGAGGACCGGCTGTTCCTGTTGAGCCATCCGCCGGTGATCACCTACGGCCCGCGGACAGTGCTCGATGATCTGCCGGCGGAGACAGCCGGCATTCCTGCCGTGGCGGTCGATCGGGGTGGGTTCGCGACGTACCACGGGCCCGGGCAGCTGGTCGGGTATCTGGTGGTCGATCTGAAGCAGCGGGGCCCGGTGGACATCGTCCGGTGGGTGGAGAACGGGCTGATCGACGCGCTCGGGTCACTCGGGTTTCCGCTGGTACGACGAGATACGCCGAAGGGGGCGAGCAGCCTCGTCGGGGTGTGGACCGAGGACGGTCGCAAGCTCTGCTCGATCGGGATGCGGATCCGGCGCGGCGTCACCAGTCACGGCTTCTCGGTGAACGTCGACCCGGACATGACCGTCTTTCACACGTTCACGAGCTGCGGCCTCCACGATGTCACGATGGTGTCGCTGGCCGAGCTGGCGGCGGAGCGCGGCGTACCGGCTCCGACCGAGGCCGACGTGCGCGATGCCGTCGCGCAGTCCCTGGGAGCCCGATAACCTGCCGCAATGAGCCGCGACGATGCTCCCCCGTTGCCACCCCTGCTGATCCTTGGGGTGGTGGGGCTGCTGTGCGGGTTCGTGTCCGTCGCCGGGGTGTGGCTGAGTGAGCGGAGCTGCGAGCGGTTCCGCGACACCTCGAACTGCGGTCCGCTCGGGTTCCCGCTGCTGCTGGTGATCGTGGTCGTGACGATGGTGCTCGGCGGGCTCGCGTTGAGCCGGCTGGCGATGCCGCACCCCCGGCTGATCGCGTTCCTCGGGGTCGCGTTCATGCTGGTCGTCGTACTCGCGTTCCTGACCGGACAGCTCTCGTCGCCCTGGACCCTGGCCGTCGTACCGGTTCTGACCGCCATCACCTTCCTGCTCGCCAATCTCGTCGCCCGACTGCTGGAGCGTGCTGATGCCTGACCTGCCCGTCTACGAGTGCCCGCGGACCCCGACCGCGCCGAACCTCGACGGCACCCTGACCGACCCCGCCTGGGCGGTCGCGCCCTGGACCACCGACTTCGTCCCGATCCACGACGGCCCGCCGCCGCGGTTCCAGACCCGGTCGAAGCTGATGTACGACGACGAGTACCTGTACGTCGGCGGCCTGCTCGAGGAGCCGCACGTCTGGTCGACGATGACCGAGAAGAACAGCAAGCTCTTCCACCAGAACAACTTCGAGCTGTTCCTCGACCCGGACGGCGACGGCCTGAACTACTACGAGTTCGAGATCAACCCGCTCGGCACGATCTGGGAGCTGACGCTGCCCAAGCCGTACGTCGACGGCGGCGTACCGATCGACCCGACGAACCTGCCCGGGCTGCGGACCGCGATCCACGTCGACGGCACGGTGAACGACCCGTCCGATACGGACAAGAGCTGGTCGGTCGAACTCGCCGTACCGTGGGCCGACCTGGAGTCCTACAACGAGGGCCGCGCGACCCCGCCGAAGCCGGGGGACGAATGGCGGATGAACCTGATGCGGTGCCAGTGGCCGCACCAGGTCGTCGACGGCGCGTACGTGCAGGGGACGGAACTCGAGTTCTGGGTCTGGTCGCCGCAGGGCGTCGAGGACATGCACCTGCCGGACCGCTGGGGCGTACTGCGTTTCTGACCCGGCGACGTTTCTGACCCGGCGACCGTTTTCTGACCCGGTGACCGGGCGTTAACACCCCCGAGTGACAATGAGGTACGTGGACTCAGGGGGCGACAGCTACGGCGAGCAGGTGGTGAGCGCGATCGAGCGCGCCTGCGAGAGCGATCCCCGGGCCGCGGTGCGACTCGTCGCCGAGTACTCGAGCTACTGGTGGTCCAACGGCCTGCAGGACGAGGCTGCGGCTGCCGCGGAACGAGTGCTGAGCATGCTCGGCCGGACCGTGCCGGTCGGGATGGACGAGGAGTACCTGCTCGCGGTGCTGCACGGAGCCGGATCCGCCGAGCAGGAACAACTGGAGCTCGCCCAGCAGATCGTCCTCGCCACCACCGGCCCGTTCCGGTACTCCGTCACAGTCCTGCTGTGGTCGCTGCTCTTCGGGCCGTTCGAGTCCGCTGCGGTGGTCGAGCAGGTCCTGGAGCGGAACGAGGACGGTGACGCCTGGACCCGGGCGGCGGTCGAGCTGTGCCGCGGCTACCCCGGCCTGACGTCGGCTACTCCCGGTGACGCCGCTCAGGCCTTGCGTACGGCGCTGGGACGCTTCCGGATGCTCGACGACCGCTGGGGGATGTTCCTGGCCCTGACAGCTCTCCGAGACATCGTCGACGACCCCGTCGACGTCATCAGCGAGGCCCTGGAGCTCGCCGAGAAGCTACGGGCCGACGACGAGTCCGGACTGCTCTTCTGCCAGCGCGGCGAGCTCTACCGCCGCCGCGGCGACCTGGATGCGGCCGGCGAGGACTTCAGCTGGGCGCTGGCGCTGGCTGAACACGCGGACCTGGCCGAGACCGCTGCCGCCGCGCACATCGGCCTGGCCCGGGTCGCCCGGTGCTGTGGCGACCTCCTGACGGCCAGGGAGCACCTGGCCCGGGTGCTGTCCAAGGACTCGGACGAGCTGGAGGACGCCCGCTACGAGGCGCTGCACGAACTGAACCTGCTGATCAGCTCCGAAGCCTCTGCGTGACAGTTCGTGACAGTTGTGGTCGCGGACACATCGCGGGAGTTGCACCCGGCTGGTTAGAGTCGGGGCTACCGGCACCCTGACTGCAACGGAGCAGCTGATGGACAAGACGTACGAGTCACCGCAGGCTGCGGTCGACGACATCGGCGACGGCGCGAGCCTCGCGGTCGGCGGCTTCGGGCTGTGCGGCAATCCGATGGAGCTGATCAGCGCCCTGCACGACAAGGGGGTGACCGGGCTCAGCGTGGTGTCGAACAACTGCGGCGTCGACGACTGGGGCCTCGGCATCCTGCTCGCGGACAAGCGGATCGCCAAGATGACCTCGTCGTACGTCGGGGAGAACAAAGAGTTCGCCCGTCAGTTCCTCAGCGGTGAGCTGGAGGTCGAGCTGACCCCGCAGGGCACACTGGCCGAGAAGCTCCGGGCCGGCGGCTGCGGGATCGCGGCCTTCTACACGCTGGCCGGCGTCGGCACGCAGGTCGCCGACGGTGGTCTGCCGCAGCTGTACAACACAGACGGCTCGGTCGCGAAGGCCTCGGCGGCGAAGGAGACCCGGGAGATCAACGGCACGACGTACGTGCTCGAGGAGTCGATCACCACGGACTTCGGGCTGGTGCACGCGCTCAAGGGCGACACCCAGGGGAACCTGGTGTTCGACCGGAGCGCCCGCAACTTCAACCCGCTGGCCGCGATGGCCGGCCGGGTCACGATCGCCTCGGTGGAGGAACTGGTTCAGCCTGGTGAGCTGAACCCGGACGAGATCCACCTGCCGGGTGTTTACGTCCAGCGTGTCGTTGCTGTCGGCAAGGACATCGAGAAGCGCATCGAGAAGCGCACCGTCCAGAAGGGGGCCTGAGCCATGCCACTCACCCGTGAGCAGATGGCCGCCCGGGCGGCCGCCGAGCTGGCCGACGGCGAGTACGTGAACCTCGGTATCGGCCTGCCGACCCTGGTCCCGAACTACATCCCCGACGGCGTCACCGTCGTACTCCAGAGCGAGAACGGGATCCTCGGCGTCGGCCCGTACCCGGTCGAGGGCGAAGAGGACCCGGACCTGATCAATGCCGGCAAGGAGACCGTCACCACGTTGCCGGGCGCCTCGTTCTTCGACTCCGCGCTGTCGTTCGGGATGATCCGGGGCGGCGCGATCGACGCGGCCATCCTCGGTGCCATGCAGGTGTCGGCCAAGGGCGATCTGTCCAACTGGATGATCCCCGGCAAGATGGTCAAGGGCATGGGCGGCGCGATGGACCTGGTCCACGGCGCCAAGAAGGTGATCGTGCTGATGGAGCACGTCGCCAAGGACGGTTCGCACAAGATCCTCGAGGAGTGCGACCTGCCGTACACCGGCCGGGGCGTGGTCAACCGGATCATCACCGATCTCGCCGTACTGGATGTCACCGAGGACGGGCTGAAGCTGGTCGAGCTCGCCGACGGCGTCACCTTCGACGACCTCCAGTCCAAGACCGGCGCACCGATCAAGCAGTAGTCGTGCGGACCGTCAGCCCGGTTCTGGCCGGGCGGTCGGACGAGCTCGCCAAGCTGCAGTCCGCGTACGACGAGACGCGCAGCGGGCGCGCGGTCACGGTGTTGCTGTCGGGTGAGGCCGGGATCGGCAAGACCCGGCTGCTCACCGAGTTCACCACGGGGTTGCCGGACGAGGCCGTCGTACTGACCGGTGGATGTCTGGAGACCGGTGGTGAGAGTGCGGCGTTCGTCCCGTTCATTGCTGTCGGCAAGCAGTTGCGCCGGATGCTCGGCGAGACGGAGCTGTTCCCGCCGAGCGCCGGGACCGGCGCGGAGGGTCGCGGCCGGCTGTTCGGCGAGGTGCTGAGCGTCTTCGAACGGATCGCGGCCGACCGGCCGGTCGTGCTGGTGATCGAGGACCTGCACTGGGCCGACCCGGCCACGCGTGAGCTGTTCGTCTACCTGGCCCGCAATCTCGAGACCGGCTCGGTGCTGGTGATCGGTACCGTCCGGACCGGTGAGGTCGACGTCGGTCATCCGGTGCATCGGCTACTCGCCGAGCTCGGGCGGCGGAACGAGGTCATCTCCCTCGATCTCGGCCCGCTCGACCAGGGCGCGGTCGGCCGCCAGCTGACCGCGATCACCGGCCACCAGAACTCGACCGCGGCCAAGCGGATCCACGCCCGCAGCGGCGGCAATCCGCTCTTCGTCGAGGCACTGGCCCAGACCGAGGACACCGGGACCGCCACCCTGCGCGGGCTGCTGCTCAGCCGGATCGCCGGGCTGCCGGAACCGGCCCGGCAACTGCTCGCCACCGCGTCCGTCTCCGGCGCTCCGGTCAGCGATGGCCTGCTCGCCGCCGTACACCCCTTCGCCGTCGACGCCCTGCGTTTGCTGGTCGACCGCGACCAATTGATCGTGACCGAGGACGGCTACGCCTTCCGGCACGCCCTCATCCGCGAAGCCGTGTACGCCGATCTGTTGCCCGGCGAACGCACCCGCCTCCACGCCGCCTTCGCCCGCGCGTTGACCGACGAACCGAACCTGTCCACCCACGCCCGACCCGCCGCCGAGCTGGCCGATCACTGGTACGCCGCCGACGTACCCGACGAGGCACTCCGGACGGCGTACGCCGCCGCCCGGGAGGCGCGGTCGAACGTCGGGTACGCCGAGGAAGTCCGGCTGCTGACCCGGGTCCTGTACCTGTGGGACCGGGTCGAGGATCCGGCCGGCGTGATCGGCACCGACCGGGTCACGGTGCTCGAGCAGGTCGCGGCCTCGGCCCAGTTCGCGGCCGAGTCGGGCACCGGTATCGACGCCTGCACCGAGGCGCTCGCGCTGCTCGATCCTGCCGACGAACCCGATCGCGTCGCCCGGCTGCTCGAACGGCGTACCCGGCTGAAGATCCAGACCGATCTCAGTGGTCTGGATGACCTCCGGCGGGCACTGAAGCTCGCGACCGAACCGCACATCCGCGCCCGCATCCTTTGCACGACGGCGAGCACCCTCTCGATGACCGGCGGAGGCGCGGAGGCCCTGCCTACCGCCGTCGAGGCAGCGGAGCTCGCCGCGGTGGTCGGCGACGATTCAGTTCGGGCGATGGCCCTGGCGATCCGCGGACTGCTGGAGGGCCGGGCGCCCAACCACGACGCCGCGCTGGGCCGAGAGCTGTTGCAGCGGGCCCGCGGGCTCGCCACCCACTGCGGCGATCACTACACCGCGCTCACGGCGATGCTGTGGGAGGCCGCGATCAGCTGGGGTCACGCGCCGTTCAGCGCTCAAGTTCACCAGCTGATGGATGCCGTGCACATCGCAGAGCAGGTCGGCATGCGCCGGGCCCGGGGAGCGATCCTGGCCAGCTCCGCCAGTACCCGGTTGTTCGCGCTCGGCCGCTGGGACGCCGCCCTCGAACTGATCGAGGACCAGCACGACCCAGAGCTGCCGACCGTGTACGACGCCTACCTCCGGCTGAATCGCGCCCACATCATGCTCGGCCGCGGGGACCTCGACGCGGTCCGGACCGACCTGGACCGAGTGGAAGGACTCATCGGCGACGACCTCGAGGTCCTGTTCCGGGTGGACTGGCTGCAGCTCTCGATCGGACTGGCCACCGCGGAGGCCGACTACCGCACCGCCGATCGTCACCTCGGCGAGTTCCTTGCCATCGGTCGCGATGATCTGGTCCCGCTGGATGCGGTGGTGGACGCGGCGCGGATGCTGCGGGCGTGGCGGGCCGCCCATCCCCGCGATCAGCAGGTGATCGAACAGGTAGCCCAGCGACACCGCGCGCTGACCCGGCTGACCGTCGACCCGCTCGCGTACGACGACGGACACCGGCTGCTTCTCGACGCCGAGCTCGGGCCCGGCAAGCTCGCCGATTGGGACGCGGCCGGCGACTACTGGCGCGGACTCGGCGCACGCTGGAAGCTCGCCCGGACGCTGACCCGGGCGGCCGAGGTCGCGCTGGCGGACAGCAACCGCGGTGGCGCCAGGCTCCGGCTGCGCGAGGCGATCGAGCTGGCGACGGACATCGGCGCACCGCCATTGCTCGACCACTTGACCAAGCTCGCCCGGCGGGCCCGGTTGGAGGACGAGCCGGCGGCGCACGCGTTGCCGTTCGGGCTGACACACCGGGAGTACGACGTACTGCGGGTCGTTGCGGCCGGGAAGTCGAACCGTGAGATCGCCGCCGAGCTGTTCATCTCGCCGCGCACGGTCGGCATCCACCTGTCCCGGCTGCTCACCAAACTCGGCGCCGCCACCCGCACCGAGGCCGCCGCCGTGGCGCACCGGAACGGACTGCTGGAGCAGTAGTTCGGACCGGGAGATAGGGCGTTCGGCAGATGTGCCGGACCGGCCCTCGCGGCGAGGCTCGAACTCGATCGAGTTCGAGGAGGCCGCAGCGTGGATTACGTCGGATGGGTACGCCGCAACCCGCAGGCGCTGGCCCGTCGGCCGGGCATGTTCCCGACCGACGGCCCGTACGCAGAGTCGAAGGAGTACTCCCTGAGCGGCGGCGCCCCGGTGTCAGTCGATGATCTTGGTCTCGGGGAGGGCCCGGCGCCAGAGGGCATGGTTGGGACGGTCGCGGAGATGCTGGTCGAAGAAGGCCGGGAGGTAGGTGCGGAGCGCGAACAGCACCTTGGCCGGGTTCGCCGTACCGACGGCGGTCTCGATGAGCTCGGGTGGGACGGTGAAGAACCGCTGGAACCACGGCACCAGCGCCTGGTGGTCGATGAAGCTGTAGTGGCGGCCGTTCGGGAGGTTGAGGTCGCGTTTCCAGCCTGTCGAGTGGTCCCAGAACAGACCCCAGGACGGTTCGTCCCGGTGGGTCATCGGGCCGAAGGGGCCGCTCTTGGCGGACCCCATCAGCAGGAACGGGCGATCGGTCCCGTGCGCCACGGTCGGAGCGTCGGCGGGATCGTCGTACCCGTAGCCGAGCGGACCGTCGAGGTTGATCGCGGCGCGGACCCGGCGATCGACGTCCAGCAGGTCGATCGAGCTGAGACCGCCGGCCGAGTGACCGTAGGCGCCGACCCGGCGCAGGTCGAGGATCTCGCCGAGACCGGCCGGCAGGTGGCGGTGCTCGGCGTCCGGGTTCTGACCGTGGGCCAGCTTGGTGACGGCGTCGAGGACGAACCGGAGGTCGGCGAGGCGCGCGGCCCGAGCCATCAACGCGTACGAGCCCTCCGGCAGGGTCTGCACCTCGAGCCGGCCGCCGGGGAACTCGACGCCGGCGACCTCGTACGTGTGGTCGACGGTGACCACGACATATCCGCGGCCGGCGAGCTCGGCGACACTGATCGAGGCGAGCCCACGCGGTACGCCGAAGCCGGGTGAGAACACCACCACCGGCCGCCGGCCCCAGCTCCGGCACGTACGGGTCGTCGCGGTCCGGATCGACCAGGTGCAACTCCGTCGTACCGACCGGAAACGGCCCGGTCGGCCGCGGAAATCGGAGGGACACAGGGGTACGGCGAGTGGTGGCCTGGGCACCTGGGGTTGCGAACGGAGTGAGCAGGGTCGCGCCGGTGGAGACGAGCAGGAGGCGTCGGGTGAGCATGAGTCGACTCTCCTCTCGCGTAAGAGTGCGTTCAGCTCCCGGAAGACATCTGTCATCCCTGTCGAAAGTCGGGTATACGGGACAGGTGGAGCTGGATGTGCTGGTGATTGGCGGAGTCGGGATCGACACGATCGTGCGGGTGCCGAGCCTGCCGTTGAAGGAAGCGGAGACGATCGGTGTCGAGCCGATCGAGTCGTACCTCGGACACACGGGGCACGGCGTCACGCTCGGCTGCCACCTGCTCGGGCTGCAGGCCGGCCTGGTCGATGTGATCGGTGACGACGTCGAGGGCGACCGCATCCGCCGTACGTACGCCGAGCTCCGGCTCCCCCTCCACGTCGCTCTGCATCCCGCCGGAACCCGTCGATCGGTAAACCTGGTCGCGCCGGACGGCCAGCGCCTCTCCCTGTACGACCGGCGGCACCCGGCCGGACTGCGGGTCGACCCGGACCTCTGGCGGACGAACGTCGTACATGCCCGGCACGTCCATGTCTCGATCATGGACTTCGCCCGGTACGCGCTGGGCGACGCGATCGCGGCCGGGTGCACGGTCTCGACCGACCTGCACGACTGGGACGGCCGGAACGACTACCACAAGGACTTCGCGACCGCGGCCGACATCGTCTTCGTCTCCACCGGTGCGCTCGCGGAGGACGCGGTCGACTGGATCTTCGCCAACGGCCGTGCCGAGGTCGTGGTCGCGATGTCCGGCGCGAACGGCAGCTACCTACACGTCCGCGACCAGCCCACCCGGCACCTCCCCGCGATCCATCTCCCGGATCGCCGGGTGGTCGACACCAACGGAGCCGGCGACGCTTACGTGGCCGCGTTCCTGGCCCGCTTCCTGGACGGCGTCTCCTGGCATGACGCCGCGCTGGCCGGCACGGTCGCCGGCGCCTGGGCCTGCACCACGCCCGGCACCCACGCCAACCTCATCACCGCCGAAGAACTGGCGCTCTGGACCCGGCAATACATCTAGCCGCGAGTCATCGGTGGATGAAGCGTGGTGGCGGTGCCGCGGTGGAAGAGCTGGGCCGGGCGACCGCCGTCCCGGGTTGTGGTGGTGCCGACCGGCGCGACGAAGTCTGCGGTCTTGGTGACCTTGCGGTGGAAGTTGCGCGGGTCCAACGGGGTGCCCCAGACGGCTTCGTAGACGCCGCGCAGTTCGGAGATGGTGAACTCGGGCGGGCAGAAGGCCGTGGCCAGCGGCGAGTACTCGAGCTTGGCCCGAGCCCGCTCGACCGCGTCCGTGAGGATCTGGTGATGGTCGAACGCCAGCCGGTCCGGATCGGCCAGGAGCTCCATCGCCTCGACCCAGCTCGCTGATGCCGCGTCGGACCCGGCGACCGGGGCGGGGAGATCGGGGACCAGCGCCAGGTAGGCGACGCTGACGACCCGACCACGTGGGTCGCGCTCGGGAGCGCCGTACGTCGCCACTTGCTCGAGGTGGATGCGCTCCGAGGAGAGGCCGGTCTCCTCCGCGAGTTCGCGCCGGGCGGTCGACTCCAGGTCCTCGTCGGGTCGGACGAACCCACCCGGCAGCGCCCACCGGCCTTGGTACGGCGGGATGCCGCGACTGATCAGGAGCACGTGCAGGCCGCCGTCGCGGACGGTCAGGATGACCAGGTCGGTGGCCAGGCCGAGCGGCTCGAAGTCCATGGGCCGAGTGTAATCGTCACCTTGACGAGAAGTCACATACGGGCTTATCGTCAGAGTGACGACAAAGGAGAATGATCGATGGCAGACATCACCCGCTTCCGCTTCATCAGCCACCTGCGGGCCAATCCGACCACCCACGTCCGGCATCTGCGCAACGGGAAGGTCGCGCACGACGGCGCCGGCCAGGCGTTCTGGTTCCGCGCGCTGAACTCGTCGCTGAGCGAGATCCCGATCGACGACCGCGAGCAGCCGCTGTTGTTCCACGGCCGCACCCAGGACTTCCAGGACGTCGCCGTGCAGGCGAGCGTGACGTACCGAGTCACTGACCCGGCGCTGGCCGCGAGCCGGCTCGACTTCGGGATCGACCCGGACACCGGGCTCTGGCGATCCACTCCGCTGGAGCAGCTCGGCGGATTGCTGACCGAGCTTGCCCAGCAGACCGCCCTGGACCTGCTGGCCCGGATGACCTTGACCGAGGCACTCTCCGAGGGCATGACCTCGTTGCGGCAGACGGTCGGGACCGGGCTGCGTGAGGATCAGCGGCTGACCGGTCTCGGCATCGGAGTCGAGGATGTCCGCGTGGTCGCCGTACGGGCCGAGCGGGATGTCGAGAAGGCGCTGCAGACTCCCACCCGCGAGATGGTGCAGCAGGCCGCGGACAAGGCGACGTACGAACGTCGCGCGATGGCGGTCGAGCGGGAGCGCTCGATCGCGGAGAACGAACTCCAGAACCAGATCGAGCTCGCCCGCCGCGAGGAGCAACTGGTCAACCAACGCGGCCAGAACGAGCGCATGCGCGCGACCGAAGCCGCAGCCGCCGGTCAGATCGAGACCGCAGCCGCGGCCGGTCGCCAGCGGGCGCTCAGCGAGTCGGAAGCCGATGCCAAGCGGGTGATCGGTGCGGCGGCGGCCGCGGCCGAGAAGGCGATGCTCGATGCGTACGCCGAGCTCGACCAGGGGACCATCCTGGCGATGGCGATCAAGGAAGGTGCGCTGCCGGAGATCGGCACGCTGAACCTGACCCCCGATCTGCTCACTCCGCTGCTGGCCAGGCTGACCGCATGAGCCTGCCACCCAGGGCGGTGATCGTGCACCGGGCGACCGAGCTCACCGAGCTGGTCGCCCGGCACGGGACCCGGCAGCAGGCCGGGTTCTTCCTGACCAGCCGCGGCCGGGACCTGGCCGAGCTCGACGCTCGGCACCAGGCCCAGCAGGACGCCCTCGCGACAGTCAGCGCCGCGATCCCGCTGGACTGGCGCCGAGCTGTTGCTGAGCGCAACGACCTGGACCGGTTCGGGTTCGGCCCGGAGGACGTGGTGATCGCGGTCGGTCAGGACGGGCTGGTCGCCAACGTGGCCAAGTACCTGGACGGCCAGCCGGTGATCGGGATCAACCCCGAGCCGGCGCGCAATCCCGGCGTACTCGTGCCGCACGAACCGGCCGCGATCGCCGACCTGCTGGCCGTGCCGAACGTGACGGCGCGGACGATGGTTGCCGCGAGCACCGATGACGGGCAGCAGCTGATCGCGTTGAACGAGGTGTACGTCGGGCACCACTCACACCAGTCCGCACGGTACCGGCTGAGCTCGCCGGAGAGCCTGGCCGAGCGTCAGTCGTCGTCCGGCGTCCTGGTCGGAACCGGCACCGGTTCGACCGGCTGGTGCCGGTCGGCGTGGCAGGAACGGCGCAGTCCGCTGGCCCTGCCGGCGCCGACCGATCCGGCGTTGTGCTGGTTCGTCCGCGAGGCCTGGCCGTCACCGGCGACCGGGACCGACAATACCGAAGGTTTACTCAAAGCCCCGGACACGTTGACGATCACGGCCGAGTCCGACCTCGTCGTCTTCGGCGACGGAATGGAATCCGACACCCTGACCGTAACCTGGGGCCAACGCCTAGAAATCGGCGTAGCCCCAGTCACACTCCAACTCGTGGTGTGATCAGCCGCCGTTCAGGGGGTCGTAGGCGGGGGCGAAGCGGAACTGGTCGAAGTCGCCCCAGTTGAGTTTTACCTTGCCGAGGTTCTTGATTGCGGTCTTGGTGCCGTTCGCGTGGCTGACGGAGTAGATGTAGTAGGTGCCGTTGTCGCGATCCATCGCGAGCACGATCGAGCCGGTTCCACAGGGGGCCGCGATCATCTTCTCGAAGATCTGCCAGCTCGACGTACGCACCGGCGTCGCGACCGGCTTCAGTGGGCTGGTGGTCGGGATCTTCAACGTGTACAGCCCGCCGGCCCGGTTGTTCACCAGGAACATGTCGTACGTCGCCGTCGTGGCGATCAGCGCGAACGCCTTCATCGTGCTGAGGCCGGTGACATAGCCGGTGTTCCGGAAGCCCGCACCCACATCGGTCCAGCGCCCGAGTTTGCCGCTCGCCTCCTGCTGGTACAGCGTCGTCCGGGTCGGCTTGCTCGCCGCCGAGGCCTTGTACCGCGCCTGGACGAGGAAGCGCCCGCCCCAGCCGCCGCCGTACTTCTTCAGGACGGCCGAGCCCGCCATCAGCGAACCGTCGGAACGGACGATGGCCGAACTGTCGTAGAGATATCCACCGATCACGATCTTCCCGACCCGGGCCGTCCGCCCGCCGGTCATCGGAGTGGTGGTGAACGTGGTGGGCGTGCTGCCGAGACCGAACGGCGGTTTGTAGATGTTCGGCGTGGACAGGATCGGGCCTTCGGTCGGCGGTGTGGTGGCGGTGATGACCTCGCTGTTCTGACCCCACTGCTGGTTGAACGAGCCGACCCCGAGTGCGCAGGCCGCCGCGAGGCTGGTGGGCGCGGTCGGCGTAGCCAGCGCTGTCTGCGCCGCTTGGGCGGTCGGAAGCGTCAGCACCAGACCCGCGACACTCATCAGACCGATGGTCTTACGGAACATCCAGATGTCCTTTCAGAGGGATCACTCGCCATTGGCGACGTCGTAGACAGCAATAGGCACCCAGCGGAAGTACACCGGGTCGTCGAAGGTACCGGGGACGGTACCCCGGGACTGGATGACGGTGGACAGGCCGTTCGCGTGGCCGACGGCGTACAGGTAGCCCGTCTTCGTGTCCCTGTCGATGCCCAGCAGGAGCGTGCCGTTCTTCCCGCACGCCATCGCGGACAGCTCCTCGAAGCCCTGCCAGGTGCGGGTCCGCACCTGCTTGACGACCGGCTTCAGCGGCGACGAGGACGGGATCCGGATCGTGTACAGCACCCCACCGCGGCTGTTCGCGAGGAACGTGTCGTACGTCGGAGTCTTGCTGATCAGCGTCATCGACTTGACCGACGAGAACCCCGGATACGAACCGGCTGCCCGCCAGGTGCCGTTGACGATCGTCCAACGGAACAGCGTCCCGTCATTCCGCAGCGCGTAGGCCGCCGACCGGCCGACGGGGCCGGTAAACGTCTCGTACGTCGTGGTCTCGAGCGTCCTGAACGACGCCCAGCCGCCACCGATCCGCCGCAGGAAGGGCGGGTTGGTGGGATCGATCTGGCCGGTGCCGGGGTCGACCGTGTAGTTGCTCCAGTAGAGCGCGTCGCCGATCACGACGTACCCGTAGCGGTCGAAGCCGGCGATGTCCGGCTCCTGCGTGGTGCGGGCACTCAGCCGGACCTGCCCGGGCCCGAACACCGCCTCCGCGGTCTGCTTGTCGACGACCGTCGGCGGTGTGGTCGCGGTCAGCTGCGACGACGTGTGCTGTCCCGTCGCGGTCACCGATCCCTGCCAGACTTCACAGACCGCGGCAGCGCTCTGCGCGGTCGTTCCCGGAGTGACCGCGCCCTGGGCCGCGGTAGGCGTGAGCGCGGCCGCCGACAAAGCGGCGCCCCCGACCCAAGCCACGATGCGTCGCTTCATGTCCCCTGCCCTCCGCGTCCCCTTCGGCGTCGCGGGACGCTCTACTCACCTAGATACCGGGCGGGCACAGAAAGTTTCACAGCTCTGAGTAAGCAGCCACCAGGGTGGCGGAATCCTTTTCCCAGTTGAGGTCTGCGGCTGCGGCTCGTACTCCGTCGGTGTACGTGGCATAGCTCTCGATCAGGGCTTGGACTGCTGCTGTGAGAGATGCCGAGTTGCCCGGCTCGTAGAGAGTGCCGAGCTTGTACTGCGTGACAACAGCACGCATCTCCGGAAGATCGGCCGCCACCACCGGGACGCCGGCCCGGACGGCGTGGAAGAGCTTGTTGGGCAGCGCCAGCCGATGGTTCTCACAGGTGTTGGTGAGCGTGACGAGCGAGATGCCGTACGAGCGCAGCGTGTCGTCGACCTCGTCGATCGAGCGCTCCGCGACCGTCTCGACCGGTCCCAGATCCAAGCGATAGTTGGGATCCACCGACCCCATCAACACCGTCCGGAACGGCGCCAACTGACGTGCGGCCGCGACCACCGTCGGCAGATCCCGGCCGGCGCCGACGCGACCGGCGTACAGCAGACCCTCCGGATGATCCGGCGCAGCCGGTACGTCGTCAGCCCGCGGGAACGTGTTGCGTACGACGCGAACGTCCGGCAACCCGCGCGACCGCAACCGCTCCGCGATCCCGTCCGACACCGTGATGACGAACCGCGCCTTCGACGCGAGCGAAACCTCGAACCGCCGCCCACGCGCCCGCCACAGTGGCGTCGGCCGACCCGGCAAGGCCCGGTCGAACCACAGCTCGTGCGTGTCGTAGACCAGCTCCGCCGACCACTTCTCGGCGTACTCGGCGGCGAGCTCCAACGTGTTGAAGTCATGCGCGTGCACAACCTCGAACGGGCCGGCGGCGGCGACCCGGGGAGCGGCCGCGATCCGCCACTGCTTCTCGGTCCGGTTCCGGTGCTCCGGCAGCAGCAACCACCGGCCGAACCGCTGAACGAGCACCTTGGGCCCGTTCCGCCCGTGCCCGACCGCGAGCCCACCGTTACCCGACCGCAGTCCGGCCGAGCGGGAGACCGACTCGACCGTGATGCCCGGACCAATCTCGAATCTGTCCGGGACATCGCGGCCGATCACATGCAGCGTGTGACCGGACGCGGCCAGAGCCGTTGCCTCCCGCAAGATCCGCGAGTCCCCGGCGATCGGGGACTGCGCGATCATCAGAATCCGCACTTACTCGCCGCCCACCACGAGTTCGTTGTTCATGAACGGCAGCAATACCTCGACAGACTTCCGTCCGTCATGCAGGTCCCGCACGTACTCCGGCCCCGCGTCGGCGATCTTGCGCGCGGTGTCGCGCTCGGCGACCAGCCGCTCGATCACCTCGGACAGGTCGTCCGGCGTCGCCTCCGCGATCGGCAGGTCGGTCGGCAGCAGGTCGCGGACCGGGTCCGCGATATGCCCGACGGTGACCCGGCCTGCCGCCATCGCCTCGCAGGCGAAGACGCCGTACGAACCGAGCAGCAGCTGGTCGACCACGATGTCGGCGCTCTTCACCATCTCGGCGAGCTCGGCATGCGGAACACCCTGGACCCGCTGGTACTTGATCAGGCCCCGCGCATCCAGGTCCGTCAGCACAGGATCGACGTACGCCGAACCCTTCAACGCCGAGGCGGACGGTGCGTGCAGCACCACCGGCACCTCCCGCTCGAGCACCGGCTGGGTCGACCCGAACTCGCCGACGTCCACGGTCAGCGGCAGCCAGATACCGTTCTCGACGAACTCCAGCAGGTCCGGAGTGGTGACGAAGATCGGGCCTTCGTACCCCTCCAGGTGCCGGCGCATCAGGTCGTTCGCCGACTGCAGTCGCGACGTCAGCTCGTCGTCCGGGTTGCGGAACGGCGACCACCGGTAGTTGGCCCGGTGCAGTGCCGGATCCCGGATCTCCGACCCGTGGAACACCAGGCCGTGCTTGATCCCGGCCTGATCCAGCATCGGTACGTCGTTCGTCCACATCTGCCCGCGCTGCTGCCCGAACATCGGCCGGCCGGCCTCGAACAGCACGTGGGTGACCTCGCGCAACGCGTACGCCGTCAGCTCCAGCTGCCAACGCAGGTCGGACCGGTACTGCCGGTACGTCCCGGTGCGGTGCACGCGGAAGTCGAACGCACCACTGCCCGTGGTCAGCGACTCCGCCTTGATGTCCGGCACTTCCCGCTCGAGCGCGGTCGCCCACAACCACGCCTGACCGGCGCTGTTGACCGGACCGAGCAGGAGCCGGCGGTGGTCCTTGATCGCGCGGCCGCCAGGCTGCACGACCGCGAGCTGCCGGCCGGAGAGTTCGCCGTACAGGGCCCGGAGCTTCTCCGCCTGCCCGGACCAGGACACCTCCTGCTGGTAGCTGGGGTCAGCCACCCGCTCGCGGTAGGTGTCGAGGTCGCCGAGGACCGTGCGGACCTTGGCCGCGAGGTCGTGCGCGTCCGCCGCGGCGAACACCTCGCCGATCCCGGTCCGGTCGACGAACTCCTTCATGCTCGGCATGTCGCTGACCACCACCGGCACGCCCGCGAAGGCGTACTCGAACAGCTTGTTCGGCAGCGACATCTCGTGACTCGGGTAGCGCAGGATCGGGATCAGCCCGACGTCCGCTGTCCGCAGGAACGCGACGACCTCGTCCGGCTTCACCGGGTCCAGGCAGTGCAACCGGTCCTGCACCTCGAGCGCCACGGCCTGCGCCTGCAGTTCGCGTACGGCGTCGGTCGCAACGCCAGGCACGCACACAACGGCCAGGTGCACGTCCGGCAGGTCGACCAGCGCCTGGACCGCAGTCTGGATACCCCGGGCCCGGGTGACACCACCGCTGTAGACGAGCAGCGGTACTTCGGACCCCAAACCGATCTGGCTGCGGATGTCGGACACCTCGACCGACACGTCCGCCGGATTCGGCGTGTTCATGATCACGATCGGCTCGTGATCCAGCTTGTGCTCGCGCTGCAGTCGCGTCGCGATGGCCGGGCTGACGGTGATCACCCGGTCTGCTTCGGCGATGTACTCGGCCTCGTGGTTGGCCCACGCCGAGATCGAGCGCCGCGTGCGAGCGCCGTACCGGGACAGGCCCGCCACGTACTCGTGCGCGTCGTACACGACCTTGAGGTTGCGGCCGCGCAGCTTCGCCCGGCCGGCGGCGCGGGTGGCGACCCCGATCACGTGCATGTCGTGCGCGTGCACGACATCGGGCTCGAGCCGGTCGATCAGATCACCGAAGGCGATCTCCAGGTCCAGCGCCTCGGGGTGCAGCTTGCGCCACGGTGCCGGCCACCCCATCCGGTGGATGACGCCGTCGTACGCACGCCACCCGAACTTGAACGGGGTATCGGCCTTGTTGCCGACGCCCTTGCGCACCCAGGTCGCCTTCTTGGCGGCCTGCCAGCGGGAGCGGCGGAGCAGCCGGGTGGCCACGCCGAGCTTGAACTTGAGCGGATTTCCCTTGCCGGCCTTGGCCCGCGCGATCGCGTGCCCCGAGTCGGCCTTCAGTTCCTTGAGCTCGGCCTGGACCCGCTGACTGCGGGCCACATAGGTCGAGCGGTACTTGTACCCCACCAACGGCGGCCGCCAGTCGCGCCGCGCCTTCCGGCTGCGTTTGCGCTCCTCACGCAGAGCGAACGGCACCGCCACCCGGACGATCAGCGCGCCGTCGAGCATCTCCCTCGACGGCAGGCCGCTGGCCGAGACCCCGAGCACAGTTACCTCTGCTCCGGTCTCGGCCAGTGCTGCGGCCTCTTTGCGGACCCTACTGTCGTTGGTGACGTCGTTGGCGACCATCATCACGACCCGAAGGTCGGCATTTGTCACTGGCTGACCGACCTTCCGATCACGATCCGGCGGACGCCCGCCCAGCGCGCTGCGTCGGTGCGGTCACGACCGTCGACCAGCACCTTCACACCCGGCAGCTCGGCCGGCGTCAGCTGCGCGTACTCGGCGTGGTCGGCCTGCAGCACGGCCGCGTCCACCGGCGCCCCCAGCGCGTACGGCGCGAAGCCGAGCTGCTGGAGCTCCTCGTCGGTGTACAGCGGGTCGTGCACGGACACCTCCGCACCGCGGGCCTTCAGCGCCTCCACGGCCGGGAAGACCCCGGAGAACGCGGTTTCCTTGACCCCACCACGGTACGCCGCGCCGAGCACGACCACCTTGGCTCCGGTCAGGTCGCCGTACGCACCCTCGAGCAGGCCGACGGTGTACTCCGGCATGCCCAGGTTCGCCTCGCGGGCGGCGCGGACGACGGTGGCCTCCGGGTCGGTCCACAGGTACAGGCGCGGGTAGACCGGGATGCAGTGGCCGCCGACGGCGATCCCCGGACGGTGGATGTGGCTGTACGGCTGCGAGTTCGAGGCCTCGATGACCTGGTGGACGTCGATGCCGTTCTCGCCGGCGAACCGGGCGAACTGGTTCGCCAGGCCGATGTTGACGTCGCGGTAGGTGGTCTCGGCCAGCTTCGCCAGCTCGGCCGCCTCCGCGGAGCCCAGGTCCCACACGCCGTTGCCGCGCTGCAGGTCCGGGCGGTCGTCGAAGTCGAGCACGGCCTCGTAGAACGCGGTGGCGCGCTTGGCGCCCTCCTCGGACAGGCCGCCGACCAGCTTCGGGTACTTGCGCAGGTCCGCGAACACCCGGCCGGTGAGGACACGCTCGGGCGAGAACACCAGGTGGAAGTCGGTGCCCTCGGTCAGGCCGGAGATCTCCTCGATCATCGGCTTCCACCGGTTCCGGGTGGTACCGACCGGCAGGGTGGTCTCGTAGCTGACCAGGGTCCCGGGGCTCAGGTGCTCGGCCAGCGAACGGGTCGCGTTCTCCATCCAGCCGAACTCGGGCTCACCGGTCTGCTCGTCCACGAACAGCGGCACGACCACGACGACCGCGTCGCTGCCGGGGATGGCGTCCGCGTAGTCCGTGGTCGCCCGCAGGCGGCCGTCGGCCACGGTCTCGGACAGCAGTTCCTGCAGGTGCGCCTCACCCGGGAACGGCTCCTGACCGGCGTTGACCAACTCGACGAACTTCTCGTTGATGTCGACGCCGACCACCTGATGACCCTTGGCCGCGAACTGGACCGCCAACGGCAGTCCGATCTTGCCTAAGGCAACAACACTGACACGCACAGGAACTCCACTAGGTAGTGATTCTTCATCGGGGGCCTCGGAGCTTCCGTTCCAGCGGGTGCTCGACGAACTTGTAGAGCAGCCACGAGGCGATGATCGAGATGACCAGGACACCGGCGTACCACGTCAGGTTGGACCAGCCGATCGGCCCGGCCACACCGTGGTGTTCCTTGATCGCGTACAGGATGGTGGCGTGCACCAGGTAGAAGGCGTAGGACCACTGGCCCAGCGCCACCATGGGCTTGCTGCGCAGCAGTGACCGGCCACCGCGGGTGTCGCGGGCGGCGGTGGCGAAGATCAGGAAGCCGTACAGCAGGGTCAGGATTTCCTTCTGACACAGGCCCATGGTGATCGCGCCGGGGAACTGGGTCGGGTGCGAGCCCGAGTACCAGAGCACGTACAGGCCGCCGCCGGTGACCAGGAACGCGAACCACACCGGGATGCGCGGCTTCCAGCCCGACCGCAGCGAGATCGCCAGGCCGATGCCGAACAGGAACGCGACCGAGTGCAGCACCGGTTGTGGCAGCACCGGTACGACGTCCTTGTAATGGAACAACGCCAGCCGGTACGCCCCGCCGAGCACGATCACCGCGACACAGATGATCAGGCCGCCGGCCACCTTCAGCCGCTGGGTGGCGCGCCAGACGAACGGGAAGTACGCGTAGAAGAACGCTTCCACCGAGAGCGTCCAGCCCGCCGGGTTACCGCCGTACAGGATGGTCGGGTTGTTCGACCAGCCGTGCAGCAGGAACGCCGACAGCACCAGGACGCTGACCGAGATCGGCTTGATCCAGGACATCCCGGCCGGCGGGTCGACCCGGTAGAAGACGAAGAACGCCGCGACCAGGGTGAGGAAGTACAGCGGGAAGATCCGGGCGAACCGGCGCCGGTAGAAGGTGCGGATCTTCGTGCCCGGCTGGGCCGACCAGGTCAGCACGAAACCGGACAGCACGAAGAAGAACGTGACGCCGGAGGTGCCGTACTTCAGGAAGTCGAAGATCGGCAGCGGCGCCAGGTTGGTCATGTGGTGGCAGAACACGAAGAACGCCGCCCACCAGCGCAGACCGGTGAGCGACTCCACCCGCGGCAACCGTGCCCGCGGGTGGGTCGGCGGTGGGCCGGACTCCCCGGGGAAGGCACTGACAGGCGCGCCGGGTGGCGGGGACGCCACGTCAACCGGCCCAGGGGCTTCCTGGGTCGGCGGTTGCTGCTGGTCCTCTTCGGCGGCCTTTGTCATGTGGTTACTCCGCTAAGGCGGCGACGACACGGCCGGCGGCCTGGCCATCGCCATAGGGCATCGGGCGGTCCCCCGCGGGAGCCGGCCGGGCGGCCAGCTCGGGCAGCTTACTGACGTCCGAGGTGAGGACGTTCCAGCCGTTGTCGAGCGTCTCGACCCACTCGGTCTCGGTGCGCAGCGTGGTGCACACCCGGCCGAGCAGGAAGGCTTCCTTCTGCAGACCACCGGAGTCGGTGACCACACCGGCCGAGCCGAGCACGGCCGCGACCATCTCCGGGTAGGCCAGCGGCTCACGGACGTGCAGCGAACCGTCCGGACGCTCCAGCTTGATCCCGTGCTGCGCGCACTTCGCGACCAGTCGCGGGTGCGCCAGCAGGACCACCGGACGCCCGGCGTTCGCCAGGCCCTCGATGATTCCGGCGAGGTGCTCCGGGTCGTCGGTGTTGTCGGGCCGGTGAATCGTCGCGACCAGGTACTCGCCCTGCTTGAACGGCAGGTCGAGCGGCTTGTCCTTGACCGCGTCGCGGACCCGGAAGCACACGTCGGTCATGACGTCGCCGACCAGCCGGGACTTGTCCGTCAGGCCCTCGTTGGCCAGGTGGTCCATCGCCACCTGGGTCGGGGCCAGCAGCAGGTCCGCCGCGTGGTCGGTCAGGACGCGGTTGTGCTCCTCCGGCATCCGCCGGTTGAACGACCGCAGCCCGGCCTCCAGGTGCGCCACCGGCAGGTGCATCTTCACCGCCGACAGCGTTCCGGCCAGCGTCGAGTTGGTGTCGCCGTACACAAGCACCCAGTCCGGCTTGTGCTCGTCCAGTACGGCGTCCATCGCGGCCAGCATCGCACCGGTCTGGACGCCGTGGCTCCCGGATCCGACGCCCAGGTGGACGTCGGGATCCGGGATCCGGAGGTCGGCGAAGAACACGTCGGACATGTTCTTGTCGTAGTGCTGCCCGGTGTGCACGATCACGTGCTGGTGTCCATGTTGCTCTTTGGCGGCGGCGAACGCCTCCGCCACCGGTGCCAGCTTGACGAACTGCGGGCGTGCTCCGACGACGCTCAGGACCTTCATGACTACGCAGACTCCCCGGCGATCTGGATGGTGCGGTCCTCGGCGGCCGACTGGATCACGGCTTCTGCGACCGCAACGGTCCGCAGACCCTGCTGCAGCGTGACGATGTCGGTGTCCTTCCCGAGAACGGCGTCGCGGAACGCCTCGTGCTCGGTGCGGAGCGGCTCCGGCTTGCTGATCGCGTAGCGGATCATGTCACCCTCGCTGACACCGCGGAAGTGCGCGACGTCGTCCCAGGCGGTGGCAACCGTGCCGTTGGCGTGGAAGGACAGGTCGGCCAGCAGGGTGTCGGCGATGAACGCGCCCTTCTCACCGGTGACGACGGTGAGCCGCTCCTTCATCGGGGACAGCCAGTTGACCAGGTGGCTGGTCACGGTGCCGTCGGCCAGCTTGCCGGTCACCGCGATCAGGTCCTCGTACTGCCGGCCGCTCTTGTGCGCGCTCTGCGCGGCCACCGTGACGAACGGCGACTGCGTCACCCAGGCGGTCAGGTCGATGTCGTGGGTGGCCAGGTCCAGCACCACGCCGACGTCGGCGATCCGGGCCGGGAACGGGCCCTGGCGACGGGTGGTGATCTGGTAGATGTCGCCCAGCTCGCCCGCCTCGAGACGCACCCGCAGCGCCTGCAGCGCCGGGTTGTACCGCTCGATGTGACCGACCGCGCCGACCAGACCGGCCGCCTCGAACGCCTTGGCGATCTCGGTCGCCTCGGCCGAGGAACCGGCCAGCGGCTTCTCGATCATCGCGTGCACGCCGGCCTCGGCCAGCGCCTTCGCGATCTCCGCGTGGTACTGGGTCGGGACCGCGACCATGCAGTAGTCAAGCTTCTCGGCGATCAGCTGCTCGATGCTCTCGTGCACCGGACGACCGCCGGCCACGCCGAACTTGTCGCCACCCGGGTCGGCGACGGCGACCAGGTCGACGCCGTCGAGGGAGCCGAGTACACGGGCGTGGTGACGCCCCATCATGCCCAGGCCGATCAGGCCGGCTCGCAGGTTCGCCATCTCACGCACCAGCCTTCGCCACGGTGTTGACCGCGGCCACGATCCGGTTCAGGTCGTCCTCGGACAGCGAGGGGTGGACCGGCAGCGAGAGCACCTCGGCCGCGGCCTTCTCGGTCTCCGGCAGGTCGAGCTCACGCTGGAACGACGGGAGCCGGTGGTTCGGGATCGGGTAGTAGACGCCGCAGCCGACGCCGTACTCGGTCCGCAGCGCGTTGGCGAAGCCGTCGCGGTCCTCGGTCACCCGGATCGTGTACTGGTGGTACACGTGGGTCGCCTCGTCGGCCACCGCCGGGACGCCGACACCGGCCAGGTTCGCGTCCAGGAAGGCCGCGTTCTCCTGCCGCTGCTTGGTCCAGCCGCCGACCTTGGTCAGCTGCACGCGGCCGATGGCGGCGTGCAGGTCGGTCATCCGGTTGTTCAGGCCGACGACCTCGTTCTCGTACTGCTTGAGCATGCCCTGGTTGCGGAACAGCCGCATCCGGCGCTCGAGGTCGGCGTTCGCGACCGAGTTCATGCCGCCCTCACCGGACGTCATGTTCTTGGTCGGGTAGAGGCTGAACATCGCGAACTCGCCGAAGCTACCGACCGGGGCGCCGTTCCAGGTGGCGCCGTGGGCCTGCGCGGCGTCCTCGTAGATCTGGATGCCGTGCTTGTCGGCGATCGCCTGCAGCGCGGTGATGTTGGCCGGGTGACCGAACAGGTGCACCGGCATGACGGCCTTGGTCTTCTCGGTGATCGCGGCCTCGACCGCGGCCGGGTCCAGGCAGAAGTACGTCGGCTCGATGTCGACGAACACCGGGGTCGCACCGGTCAGCGCGACGCTGTTCGCGGTCGCGGCGAAGGTGAAGGACGGGACGATGACCTCGTCACCCGGACCGACTCCCGCGGCCAGCAGGCCGAGGTGCAGGCCCGACGTACCGGAGTTGGTCGCGACGCACGCCCGGCCGGAGACCAGCGCTGCGCCGAACTCCTGCTCGAACGCCGCCACCTCGGGGCCCTGGGCCAGCATGCCGGACTGCATCACACGGTCGACGGCCTCGCGCTCCTCCTTCCCGATGATCGGCTTCGCGGCCGGAATCGGCTGCACCATCAGTTCTCCTCCATGCTGTCTTCGGCCGGCCGCAGCCGCCCGTCGGTTTCGATGTACATCTCGCCCGTGTTCGGGCATTTCCACTCGCCGTTCCCGACGTCGAGCAGCGGAACCCCGGCCTTGCCCACCCACTTGATCCGGCGGGCCGGAACCCCGGCGACCAGCGCGAAGTCTGGCACGTCCTTGGTCACCACCGCACCCGCGGCGACGGTGGCCCAGCGACCGATGGTGACCGGTGCCACGCAGACGCTGCGCGCACCCAGCGAGCAGCCTTCCTTCATCGTGACGCCGACCGGCTCCCAGTCGTGCCCGCTCTTCAGCGAGCCGTCCGGGTTCACCGCGCGCGGGAAGTAGTCGTTGGTCAGCACCACGGCCGGACCGATGAACACCCCGTCCTCGAGCGACGCGGGCTCGTAGACCAGGGCGTTGTTCTGGATCTTGCAGTTGTTGCCCATCCGGACCCCGGTCCCGACGTAGGCACCCCGGCCGACGATGCAGTTCTCGCCGAGGACCGCGTTCTCGCGGATCTGGGCCAGGTGCCAGATCGACGAACCGGCGCCGATCTGGGCGCTGTCGTCGACGTCGGCGGTCGGCGCGATGCGGGACGTCACAAGGTCTCCTTCGAAATGAGCCAACTGGTGAGTACTTCGGCCGAGCGTCGTCCGTCGTGCAGCTCCGCCACGAAGGCGGGACCGGCGGCCGCCCGCTCGGCGGCGGCGTCACGATCGGCGATCAGGCCGGTGACGACGTCACCCAGGGTGTCGGGATCCGCCTCCACGATCGGCACCTCTCGCTCCGTCAGACTACGCACCCGCTGGCGCACCGCGTCACCGACGTACGAAACGACGATCCGCCCCGCGGCCAGTGCTTCGGCGGCCGCCACGCCGTACAGGCCGATCCGGAGCTGATCGACAACGATGTCGGCGTCGCCGATCACCTTCGCCATCTGGTGATTCGGTACGCCGGTGATGCGCCGGTACTCGATCAGTCCGCGCTCGTGCAGAGTGGTCAGGACCGGTTCGATGTCCGCGGTGCCCTTGAGGGCCGCGTTCGACGGAGCGTGCGCCACCACGGGACGTTCCCCGCTGAACAGCGGCCGGGCGGCCTGCTGCCACGGCGCCGGGTCGATCGCGACCGGCAGCCACTGCGCCGTCGGTGCGTCGTCGAGCAGGTCGACCGTGGACACGAACACCGGGAGCCCGAGGCTCTCGACCAGCTCGGCGTGCCGGCGGGCCTGCTTCTCCAGGCGCTCGGTGAGGTCGTCACCCGGGGTGAACGGCGACCAGCGCTCGCGCTTCGCGTGCCGGCTGGGCAGGCGGATGTCGGACCCGTGGAACAACAGGGAAACGTTGATGCCCTGCTCGAGCATCGTGGCGATGTCGGCCTCGGCGTCCGGGTAGCCGCGGGCGCCGAAGATCGGCCGCAGCGACTCGACCATGACATGGGTGTACGACGACAGCACGTGCTGCTCCTGCGCGCGCTGCCAGCGGGGCTGACCGAACCACGCGAGCGGTACACCGTAGTCGTCGGTGGAGTGGAACTGACCCTTGCGGTGCAAGGCGAACGAGACGGCACTGACCTCCGGGATCGTCCGGGCGGCCTGCGCCCAGGCGTAGCCCTGACCGGCGGAGTTGGTCGGGCCGACCAGCATCCGGACCGGGGTCGTGGCTGCCGGCGGGAACGCCGGCAGCTGCGCGTACGAGTACCGCAAGCCGCGCAGGCGCCGCCGGACCGCACCCGCGGTCCGGGCGAACGGCGCCGGCAGGTGCTCGCGGATCGAACGCGACACCGTCATCGAATCACCCATTACCTGCCGGGGCCTTCAACTGGTCCAGCTCCCGGCGGGCGGCCGGAATACCCAGCACCACCGGGGTGCTCGCCCGGCGCTGTCCCAGGTTCCAGCCGGCCCAGATCGCGCCGGCGTCCAGCGCCACCACGACATCGGCCTGCTCGATCGTCGCCATCACATCGCGACGACTCAGCACCCGGTCCCAGTAGGTCTTGCCCAGATCCTTGCTGGCCCGGTTGCCACGCAGGAACTTCACCGGCGCCGACGTCTTAATTGCCGTAGGCAACATCCGCCCGGCAACCTTCCGAGCCCGCCGAGCCCGCCAAGCCACCGCCTTCTTAACCCGCCGAACCCCAGTAGGCCGCGGCTTCGCCGCAGCAGGCGGAGTGGTGGGAGAACTGGTAGAAGCACCAGCGTTCTTTCCATCGGCGGGAGCGGCGGTTGTGGCAGCAACCTCCTCCGCCGCAGCCGCAGGCACCTCAGCCGCAGCAGGTGCAACCTCGGCCTCACCAACCACCGCCTCCGGCTCGGCAACTGCCTCGGGTGCGATGACCGCGTCGGGGGCTTCGTCTGTGGGGTCAGGCACCGGCTCGGGAGCAGGTGCGACCGGCATGCGACCAGGGCCGATGAGGGTGAAGCTCTTGACCTTGTCGGCGACGGGACCAGCGGGAGCGACCCAACCAACGACGTCGAGGATGACGTTCGGGTCACCCAGGTCCTCACGCACGGTGTCGAAGTACGCGACCGGCAACCGGCGCGTGCTCAGCAATACGACGCTCTTCACACCGCCACCCCCTGCACGGACGCAGCCAGCGACTCGATCCGCGGATCCAGCTGCAGATCACGCCGGTACGACGCACCGAACTCGCGCGCCTTCGCCCGGATTCCCTCGTCCGCGGTCCGCGCCGCGTGCGCCGCCTCGGTCAGTGCCGCGGCGATCGCCTCCGGCGTGACCTCGGAGACCGGGAACCACAACGGATGACCGCGCAGTACGTCGGACGCCGCGTTCTCCGGGTCGTGCACCGACACGACCGGCAACCCGGTCGCCAGGTACTCGAACACCTTGCCGCTCGTCACGTACCGGCCCTTGCCCAGCATCAGCAGCTGCACGTCGAACTCGTCGTACGCCTTGGCGATCTCCGCCTTGCCGACCGGGCCCTCGTAGCTGACGCCGGCCTCGGACGCGTTGTTGATCGTCCCGAGCATGTCCGCCCGCGGCTGCGCGTAGTACCCGAGGTAGCCGTGGATCTTCGCCTTCGCGCCGGCCATCTCCTCGGACTCGTCCTTGGCGAGCTTCCAGCCCTCGACGAACTCGGCCAGCGGCACCTTCGGCGACACGGTCCCGACGTACCCGAAGACCAGCGGCCGGTCCGTCACCGGACCACGGTCGTGCGTGTCCGGCACCAGGTCGGGGTCGAACCCGTTGGCGACCGTATGCATCTTGGCCGCCTGCGCCGGGTAGAGCTTCTCGTGCCACTCCTTGATCGGGTCGTTCACGAACCAGACCTCGCGAGCGGACTCGACCAGCTTCTTCTCCCACTTCGCGGCCCGGCTGTTCGGCTCGTGCAGCCGGTCACCGGTGAACACGTCCAGCAGCCACGCGTCGCGGTAGTCCATCACGTACGGGACGCCGGACTTCTTGTGCAGGTGGTACGCCGCGGTGAACGCGACGTGCGGGTTCGCGGTGGCGACCGTGAGGTCGACCTTGTGCTCGTTGTGGATCTTCTCCGCGGCCTTCTCGATGACCGAGCGCCACGGCCCGTACCCGGTCTCCGGGAACGGGATCTGGTCCTGCTTCGTGCGCCACTTGCTCCACAGCTTCGGGTTGGACGCCCGGGCCTTGGACCACTTGCGCAGGTCGGCTTCGAGGATGGGCCATTCGAACGGGACCCGGACGACCTCGATGGCCGGGTCGATCCGTTCCTCCAGGGTCAGGTCCGCACCGGTGAACCGGTGGAACGTGTCGCGGTCGGCCGTCAGCACGGTCACCTTCCAGCCGAGCGCGGCGAACCGGTTGGCCGTAGCCAGGGCCCGGTAGACGCCGCCGCCTCGACAGGGCGGGTAGCCCCAGGCGACGTACAGCATGTGTGGGCGGTCGGTCATGCCCTTCCTTCCAGCAGGTTCAGGCTCGTAAGAGATTGAGAATCGCGTCGGCCAGTTCGTCGTACGGCGTGGTCGCGGGCAGATGATCGGCCGCCCACTGAAGCGCGTGGTCGCGCAGTTTCTCCAGTTCGCCGGGATCCGCGGACCAGCGCCGCAGGGTCTCGGAGGCCTCCGTCACCGAGTCCACCAGGACTCCGCCACCGGACTCCTCGATCACCTTGGACTGCCGGGGCAGCCGGGTGGACAGGACCGGAAATCCGCTGGCGAGGTACTCGTAGATCTTCGACGGCATCGCTTCCACGAACGCCGGTGTCGGCTGCAGCATGGCCAGGCTCGCCCAGGCACCCTGGGTGATCCGCCATGCGTCGGCCGGTGGCTGGCGCCCGTGCAGGCGGACCCGGCCGGCCAGGTCGGACTGCGCGATCCGGGCCTCCAGCCGGTCCCGGTCCGACGGTGCGACCGGGCCGATCAGATCGAGAGACCAGTCCGGCGCCGCGGCGACGGTCTCGACCATGTCGAACAGACCACGGCTGGCGCGCAGATCCCCGACGTACACCGCCCGCGGCGTCCCGGACGGCGGGGCCGGGGCGAGGAACGGGATGTAGGGGAAGTTCTGCACGACCAGCCGCTGTTTCGCCACATGCGGGGCGAGGTGCGAGTCGGCGACGACGGTGAGGTCGGCGCCGGCGGCCAGCTTGGAACTGGCCCGCACGATCAGCCGGGCCGGCAGACCGGCCGGGCCCTTGGCCCAGGCGCGGTCGGCCAGCAACCGGGTGTAGTCCTCGTGGATGTCGGCGACCATCTTGCGCCGCCGCAGGGTGGTGACGAGGCGGGTGATCGGGATCATGTCCGGATCGACCGTCATCACGACCTTGGCCTTGGTCCGCCAGGGCAGCACCGCGGTCCGCGCCAGCCGCTGGACCAGGTTGCCGCGCGGACCGGCGTGGATGACGGCGCCGGCCGGTCCGCCGTCCGGCTCACCGAGGCCCCAGAGCTCGACGCTCAGGGCTCGGTGCTGCAGGGCCGCGGTGATCTTGTGCAGGCGCGCGTCGGCCACGTCGTGGCCGGTCGTGATGATCCCCACGTCCGGTGCCGCACTGCGTGACCCGGGATTGGGCATGGTCAGAGGTCCTCGAGAGAGACGGATTCCGCTTCGCCGACCTGCAGGAACTTCGTGTAGGCCTGGATCACCTCGTCCGGCTGGCCACGCATCATCAGCTTGCCCTTGTGGAGCCAGATGCAGTCGTTGCACATCTCGCGGACACTGCTCATCGCGTGGCTGACCAGGAACATGGTCCGGCTGTTCGTGACCAGCTCGGACATCTTGGCCGCGGCCTTGCTCTTGAACGACGCGTCACCGGCGGACAGCGCCTCGTCGATCAGCAGGATGTCCGGGTCCATGTGGACGGCGACGGAGAACGCCAGCCGGCTGAACATGCCGGACGAGTACGTCCGCATCGGCATCTCCATGAAGTCACCGAGCTCGGCGAACTCGGCGATCTCCTCGTACCGGGCCTGGATCTCCTTGCGGCTCAGACCGGCCGCGAGTCCACCGAGGACGACGTTCTCCCGGCCGGACAGTGCGGCGTTGAAGCCGACACCCAGCGACAGCAGCGTGGAGACGCGGCCGTGCACCTCGATCCGGCCGGAGGTCGGCGGCAGGATGCCGGCCACCGCGCGCATCAGCGTCGACTTGCCGGCGCCGTTCGCGCCGATGATGCCGATCGTGGTGCCGTGGTTGACGTCGAAGGAGACGTTCTGGACGGCCTTGACCTCGCGGACCGCGCGCTCGCCGCGGCCGAACCGGACCAGCGCGCTCTTGAAGGTCGGCACCCGCTCGAACGTGGTCCGGTAGGTGATGGATACGTCCTGCACCTTGACGGCCGGAACGTCCGACGTGGTCTTCTGCATCGGCTTCTTCTCGGTCTCAGAGACGGACAACGAACTCACGCTCCCTCGACATGAAGAACAAGGAACCGACCACGAAGGCGAGGACGGCCCAGAACCCGGCGCCCAGCCACATCTTGGCAACCGGGATGTGGCCCTTGACCAGGAGATCGGTCCAGCCACCGAGCAGCGAGTACAGCGGGTTGTACTGGATGAAGCCCTTGAACTTCGGCGGCGCCTGCTCGGCGAACCAGAGCACCGGGGACATGTAGAGCCAGATCCGGACGAAGTACGGCAGGAAGCTGGTGGTGTCGCGGAAGTACACCTGCAGGGCGGCGAAGATCATGCCCATGCCGGCCGCGAAGACCGTCAGCATGATCAGGAACGCCGGGGCCAGCAGCATCGCCCAGTGCAGCGGCTGCCGCATCACCAGGTGGATCGCGAAGTACACGACCAGGGTCGGCAGGAAGCGGAAGAACGCCGTCCGCACCGCCGACAGCGGCAGCAGCATCCGCGGGAACGACTGGTTCATCAGCAGCTTGCCGCCGCCGACCACACTGGCCGCCCCGGCGGTCATCGCGCCGGAGAAGTAGTAGAAGGCGAACAGGCCGCCGCACATGTGCGCGAACCGCTCCGCTGCCCCGACCTTCGCGCTACCTCCGGCGATGATGTCGGTCAGCAGGTAGTACACCAGGGCCAGCAGCAGCGGGTTGAGGACCAGCCACACCTGTCCGAAGAAGGTGTTGGTGTTGGCCGCCCGGATGTTCGTCCGGGACATCTCGGCTGCGAACTCCCGGCGCTGCCACAGTGCCTTGAAATAAGGACGCAGCGCCGGCAGGCCGACCTTGTGTGGTTCGTACACATGCACCGACGGGTTGAACTCCTCGTCGACGCTAGTCGCGTTCATTCAGGCGACGCCTCTCTCTGCCGGAAGTCGTGTCCACGGGTTGGCCGATCACCTGGGTGCCGACAGCTGCCGCCCGGTACGACGGCGGGCCACGCAGACCGGGAAGCAGAGTAGCGGATCGGCGTCAATGCCGACGACACAGTGGTCCTCCATAGTGAGCAACGACGTACAGACGGCTACCAACCCTCGCACCCGACTGCGCCAGCTTCACCACCGCGCCAGCCTTTTACTTGAGGCAGTCTTTCGCCGATCGTTATCCGGAATATACATTTGACAGCCATCGACGGCCAAAACGCCTTACAGCGCACGTTAATTCGACGGTAAGACGAGCCGTCCGGCGGCAAAGTTCGCGGCAGCGGCGTGACGTGGCCCACCGCGGGCGTAACGGTGGTGGGCGGTGAGTACTGCTGTTACCGGTGAGACCCCAGAAGATGCGTCCTGGCCGGGGCGTGCCGGGCAGCGGACGCGTCGTCCGCGCTCCCCATGGACAGCCTCACCATCCACGGAGCTCCGCTCGGCATCTCCCGGGGCCTCACTCGTGATCCGGGTGCGCGGCCGCCGCGGGCGGTGGCAGGCCGGGCGCGCGCCGGATCGGGCGGCACGATGACCAGGGCGGCGGTCATCGCACCTTCGTAGGCTCGTCCCCAGACGTGCTGCGATCGCCGGCAGGTGCGCGCAGCAGGCATGGGGACGGGCCGGAGGCCGGGGGAAGGCTGCGCTGCTTGGGATCCCTGCAAAGATGCCCGGGCAGCGGCGGTGGGGACGGCAGTACCGAAACGAGCGGTGGCGCACGGCGGAACCGGTCGCATCGGACTCTCCTCCTCATCGGCCTCACGATGGAGATGCACAGTTTGTACACCCACCAGCACAGCCGGTGATGGCACGGGAGTGCGAGGGCACCGATGCGCCGGGATCGAGACCCAACCGAAACGGGCTCGCCTGACGTGGCAGCCAACTCGGGCCAGAATTGGAACAGCAGCCTGGCGGCGCTCAGGTGGTCCGTCGCCAGGCTGCTGGACCTCAATTGTCGCTCACAACTGCGCGAAAATGGTGGCCAGATGGTGACACGGCACAATAATGCTGACAGGACAACAAATATCGCTGGGCGCGAACGGGTCGACACGGACAGTGCGAACAGTGCTGCGTCGGGCGTTCTACCCTGGATCGAAAGGTAGCGGTCGGTGACGGCACTCGGAAGGGAGGGTGGAGTTGTGAGCACAACGGACACGGAGCGTGCTGATTATCTCAAGGTGCTCGGGCTCAGCGACGACGAGATCAGGGTCTACCAGCACCTGCTGCGGACCGGTCCGACGTCGATCACCGAACTGGACGAGGTGGTTCCCGACCGGGCGGCCAGTATCGACACGATCCTCGGTGGCCTGGTCCAGGCGGGCCTGGCGCGGCGATCCGGTTCGGACCATTCCCGGTTCCTGCCGGTGCCCCCGGACGCCGGCCTGGAGGCGATGACACTGCGCCGCGAGTCCGAGCTGAAGCAGGCCCGGATCGAGGTCCTGAACGCGTACGACGAGTTCCGCCGGACCGTGAACAACGAGTCGACCACGCACCTGCTCGAGGTGGTCACCGGCAGCGCGATCGTCGAGCGGATCCACCAGATCAAGGGCGGCGCGCAGCGGGAGATCCTGGCCATCGACTCCCCGCCGTACTACATCGGCGGCCCGAACCAGGAGGAGATCGACCACCTCCGCCGCGGGGTCGCGTACCGGGTCGTCTACTCCCCCGAGTCGGTCGAGGTGCCCGGGTACCTGACCGAGAACATCCTCCCGTGTGTGGAGGCCGGCGAGCAGGCCCGGGTGCTGCCCGACGTACCCGCGAAGCTGACCATCATCGACGGCTCGATCGCGTACGTGTCGATGTCGGTGCGCGACACCGACGTGAACCGGTCGCTGCTGATCATCCGGCCGAGCAGTCTGCTCACCGCGCTGATCGGCATGTTCGAGCTCTGCTGGCGCAACGCGCTGCCGCTGCACGCCTCGGTCGGCGCTGAGGACGATCGGCTCGAGCCGATCGAACGCCGGCTGCTCGCGCTGCTGGCGACCGGTGCCGCCGACGACACCATCGCCCGCACGCTGGGCATCAGCCGCCGGACCTTCTTCCGCTACCTGGAGCGCCTGATGAACCGCACCGGCGCCAGCACCCGCTTCCAGCTGGCCCTCCACGCAGCCCGCGAGAACTGGCTCTGACCGAGGTCCACTGGTTGCTTGTCGTCGTGGGGCGACCGAGCCCACCGGTTGCGGCTCCAAAACAACCCCGCCCCCTCGCTTAGCTCGGGGGCGGGGTTGTTTGCTTTTGGTTTCAGGAAGCGGCGGGCGTGAACTCCTTGGCCACGACCTCGGCGATCTGCGCGGTGTTGAGGGCCGCGCCCTTGCGGAGGTTGTCGCCGCAGACGAACAGCTCGAGGGCGTTCGGGTCGTCGAGGGACTTGCGGATCCGGCCGACCCAGGTCGGGTCGGTGCCGACGACATCGGCCGGCGTCGGGAACTCACCCTCGGCCGGGTTGTCGAACAGCAGCACGCCCGGCGCATCCCGCAGTACCTCCCGGGCGCCGTCAGCGTCGACCTCCTGGACGAACCGCGCGTGCACCGACAACGAGTGCGTGGTGACGACCGGGACGCGCACACAGGTCGCGGAGACCTTGAGGTTCGGCAGCCCGAGGATCTTGCGGGACTCGTTGCGGACCTTCAGCTCCTCGGACGACCAGCCGTCGTCCTTGAGCGAGCCGGCCCACGGTACGACGTTCAGCGCCAGCGGGGCCTGGAACGGGCCGAGGCCGTTGCCGATCACCCGCCGTACGTCACCCGGCGTGGTGCCGAGCTCGCGATTGCCGGCCACCTTCGCCAGCTGGTCGTACAGCGTGTCGATCCCTTCCTGCCCGGCCCCGGAAGCGGCCTGGTACGACGCCACCACGAGCTGCTCGAGCTCGTAGCGGTGGTGCAGTGCGCCCATCGCCACGATCATCGACAGCGTCGTGCAGTTGGGGTTGGAGATGATGCCCTTCGGCCGGTTCCGGGCCGCCTCGGCGTTCACCTCGGGCACCACCAGCGGGACGTCCGGGTCCATCCGGAACGCGCCGGAGTTGTCCACCACCACGGCGCCCTTGGCGGCCGCGATCGGCGCCCAGTGCGCCGACACCGCATCGGGTACGTCGAACATCGCCACGTCGATGCCGTCGAAGGCCTCTTCGCTGATCGCGACGACCTCGACCTCCTCGCCGCGGACCTTCAGGCGTTTACCCGCAGAGCGCTCGGATGCGATCAGGCGGATCTCTCCCCAGACGTTCTCCCGGGTCGAGAGCAGGGTCAGCATCACCGAGCCGACAGCGCCGGTCGCACCGACCACCGCCAGCGAGGGCAGACCCGTCCGGTCCTCGATCGTGTTCTCCACAGCGCTCACAGGGGTCACCGTCCCGTTCCTCCGTACACGACAGCCTGGGTGTGCTCGTCGTCCAGGTCGAATGCGGTGTGCGCCGCGGTCACGGCAGCGTCCACCAGGTTCTCGTCCACGACCACCGAGATCCGGATCTCCGAGGTGGAGATCATCTCGATGTTCACGCCTGCGTCAGCGAGCGCGGAGAAGAATTTCGCGGATACGCCCGGGTGTGAGCGCATTCCGACACCGACCACCGACACCTTGCCGATCTGGTCGTCATAGAGCAACTGCTCGTAGCCCACTTCGTCCTTCATCCGCGCCAGCGCGGACATCGCCCGGGCGCCGTCGGCGCGCGGGAGCGTGAAAGAGATGTCGGTGCGGTTGGTCGCCACGGCCGACACGTTCTGCACGATCATGTCGATGTTGGTCTCGGCGCCGGCGACCGTCTCGAAGATCCGGGCCGCCTCACCGGGCTTGTCGGGGACGCCGACCACCGTGATCTTGGCCTCGTTGCGGTCCTGGACCACGCCGGAGATGATCGCCTGTTCCATTTGATCCAGTTCCTTCGCATCGACGACCCAGGTGCCTTCCTTCTGCGAGAAGGAGGAACGCACGTGGACGGGGACGTTGTAGCGCCGCGCGTACTCGACGCAACGCAGGTGCAGCACCTTGGCGCCACAGGCGGCCATCTCGAGCATCTCCTCGTAGGAGATCTTCGGGATCTGCTTGGCGGCCGACACGATCCGCGGGTCCGCGGTGAAGATGCCGTCCACGTCGGTGTAGATCTCGCAGTAGTCCGCCTCCAGCGCCGCGGCCAGTGCGACCGCGGTCGTGTCGGAGGCGCCGCGGCCCATCGTGGTGATGTCCTTGGTGTCCTGGGCGACGCCCTGGAACCCGGCCACGATCGCGATGTGGCCCTGGCCCAGCGCCTCCTCGATCCGGCCCGGCGTGATGTCGATGATCCGCGCGTTGCCGTGCCGGGAGGTGGTGATCACGCCGGCCTGCGAGCCGGTGAAGCTGCGTGCCTCGTAGCCCAGGTTGGCGATCGCCATCGCCAGTAGCGCCGCGGAGATCCGCTCACCCGAGGTGAGCAGCATGTCCAGTTCACGCGGCGGGGGTAGTGGGGAGACCTGCTGGGCCAGGTCCATCAATTCGTCGGTGGTATCACCCATGGCGGAGATGACCACCACCACGTCGTTCCCGGCCTTCTTCGTCGCGACGATCCGTTGGGCCACGCGCTTGATGCAATCGGCGTCGGCGACCGAAGAACCGCCGTACTTGTGTACGACGCGTCCCACAGCTGTGTCTCCTCAAACCACTGGTTGCGGTACGCCGTGCGGCGTTGCACCAGGCGTAGTTGATTCGGGGTCATTCTAGCCGTGACCTGCTCGTTGCCTACCGCCTGACCAGGACCTGGTCGACCCGTCCGGCCGATCCGGACGCGGCCGGAAGGTTCCACGGCCGGGGTGGGGACGGACCGGAAGGCGTCCGGCCGGACGAGGCCCTTGTTCATATAAGTCATCACTGAAATACTGCGAGCGTGCATGCGTTCGACATCCTCGGCGATCCGGTCCGGCGCCGGATCCTGGAACTGCTGGCCGACGGCGAGTTGCCGGCCGGCAGCATCGCCGCCTCGATCGGCGCCGAGTTCGGCATCAGCCAGCCGGCCGTCTCCCAGCACCTGCGGGTGCTGCGCGACAACGGCTTCGCCACCGTCACCATCGACGGCACCCGCCGCCTGTACGCCGTCGATCCCGGGCCGCTGCGCGAGATCGACACCTGGCTCGACCGCTACCGCAAGTTCTGGAGCAACCGCCTCGACGCCCTCGAGACCGAGATCCATCGCGGCCGCCGCAATCCCACCTGAACCTTCGGCCGATTCGGTGCATCTGGGTTGGTAGGACACCCAGAGGAGTTTCGGATGCGCAACATCGTCGCCCGCCTGAGCATGACCGAAGACGGCATCGTGGACCGGCCTGAGCAATGGCTTCCCGACGCCGATCTGGCACTCGACGAGCTGCTGACCGGAACGGAGACAGTGCTGCTCGGACGGAAGACGTTCGACCAGTACGCCGGTTCTGTCCCGCGCCTGGACCACGTCCGCAAACTGGTGATCGCATCCCGGCCAGTGGTCGCGCGCCCGCACACCGAGGTGCTGCAGGGCGACACCCGCCGGGTACTGACGGCTTTGAAGGAAGTACCGGGTGACGACCTGCATGTGGTCGGCAGCCTCGCCCTGGTCCGTTCACTGTTGCGGTGGCGGCTGCTCGATGAGGTGTCGCTGCTCATCCACCCAGTGGCTGGCGGGCGTGGTCTGCTGCTGGATCGCCGTACGCTCCGGCTGATCTCGATGTGTGCGCGCGATGGCGGCGTACTGGAGGCCAGCTACCGCGTGCACTACGCGCCGACCGCGGCACCTTCCAAGTCGCTGACGTCGGCCGGTCGGTGGGGTGGCACGCGCAGCACGGACAGGGTGCCGAGAAGTGCGAGCCCGGCCATCAGGACCCACGCGTAGCGGACGCCGTACGCCTCGACCAGGGCCCCAGCGATCGCGGAGCCGGCCGCTGACCCGATCATGCCGCCGCTGAGCATCCAGCCGAAGATCTCCGTGCGGGCCGAGGCCGGGGTCAGCACGCTCAGGCGTTCGTAGATCACGCCGATCGTCGGCGCGATCAGGGCGCCGGCCGCGAACATCATCACCGACAGGGCGATGACCGACGACGTGGCGAAGACGCAGCCGACGACCAGGAGCGTCATCGTGAGCATCCGTCGCCAGACATGGGACTCGCGTTTCCCGGGCAGTGCACCGCCGACCAGGCCGCCGGTCAGGCTGCCGAGTGCGGCCACGGTCTCGATCAGACCGGCGATCAGCCGGTTGCCGTGCTCGTCGGCGAATGCGACGATGCCGAGCGACATCGACGCGAAACCCATGACCATGCAGGCGAAAGCGAACAGCAACGGCAGCCGGTGCCGGTGGATCAGCAACTCGCGTACGGTCGGCCGGACGCCGTCGGCCTCGTCGTGCATGGTCCCCGGCTGCTGCTTCAGACCGAACCACCAGATCGCTGCGGCCGCCGTCGCGGCACAGGCCAGCAGACCGGCTCGTGGACTGGCGAAGCTGACCGCCAGTGCACCGAGCATCGGGCCGACAACGAACAACAGCTCCTGCGCGGTCGCATCCAGCGCGTAGATGGCCCGCAGCCGCGGACCCTGTACCAGCCGCGGCCAGCTGGCCCGCAGTGCCGACGTGACCGGTGCGACGAACACACCGGCCAGCGCCGCCGCCACTGGCAGCACCCGGTACCAGCTGTCCGGCAGTGCGGCGACAACCGCCATCAGCACACCCCACGCCATCCCGGTGCTGATCAGGACCCGCCGCGCCCCACGCCGGTCCGCCAACCGCGACCACACCACGCTCGCGATCGCCGTACCGACGGAGTAGGCACCCGCGACGACACCGGCCCAACCGAAGTTGCCGGCGGCATCCTTGGCGAGGAACGACAGCGGCACCATCGTCGCCATCACCGGCAGCCGCGCGATCAGGGCTGAGGCCAGCAGCGCCATGACGCCGTGGGTCTTCCAGAGATCGCGGTACGACGTCAGGTCCATAGGCAGCATTCTGTCCTGACAAACCCATCGGCCGCGTCGGCATTTCTCCCTATCTTGTTGTCGGCGGCCTATGCGAACATATGTTCGTGTCGGACATTGGCGCGGCGAATATCCTGCATGCCGACCTGGACGCGTTCTACGCGTCGGTCGAGCAGCGGGATGACCCACGCCTGCGCGGGCGCCCGGTGATCGTCGGCGCCGGCGTCGTCCTGGCTTGCAGCTACGAGGCCAAGGCGTACGGCGTCCGTACGGCGATGAACGGTGGGCAGGCGCTCCGCCGCTGCCCTGGCGCGATCGTGGTCGACCCGCGGATGTCGGCGTACTCGGAGGCCAGCAAGGCGGTGTTCAAGGTGTTCGAGGACACCACGCCGCTGGTCGAGGGGTTGTCGATCGACGAGGCGTTTCTCGACGTCGGCGGACTGCGGAAGATTCGCGGTACGCCGTTGGAGATCGCGCAACGACTGCGGGCAGAGGTGCTGTCGAGGGTCGGGCTGCCGATCACGGTCGGGATCGCGCGGACGAAGTTCCTGGCGAAGGTCGCGAGCGGGGTCGCGAAGCCGGATGGTCTGCTCGAGGTCGCGCCGGACCGGGAGCTGGAGTTCCTTCATCCGTTGGCGGTCGAGCGGCTCTGGGGTGTGGGTGAGGTGACCGCGGAGAAGCTGCGGAACCGCGGGCTCACCAAGGTCGGCGATGTCGCGATGCTGCCCGAGGCCGCGCTGGTCGCGATGCTGGGGCGCGCGTCCGGGCGGCATCTGCATGCGCTCGCGCACAACCGCGATCCCCGGCCGATCGAGGTCGGGCGACGCCGGCGATCGATCGGGTCGCAGCGGGCACTCGGTCGTTCGCCGAAGTCGCCGGCCACGCTGGACGCCGTAATGGCCGGGCTGGTCGATCGGGTCACGCGGCGGATGCGGACAGCGGGACGATCCGGGCGGACGGTCACGCTGCGGCTGCGGTTCGACGACTTCAGCCGGGCGACCCGATCACATACGTTGCCTCAGGCAACTGACCAGACGCGGGCGATCCTGCTCACCGCGCGAGCGTTGCTGACCGCGGCGCGACCGCTGATCACCTCGCAGGGCATCACGATGATCGGGATCTCGGTCGGCAACCTGGAGAACGAGGCAGCACTACAACTGGCGCTGCCGTTCGACAAGGCGTCGAACGACGAGCTGGACAGTGCGATGGACCAGGTCAAGGACAAGTTCGGGACGAACGCGATCACGCGCGGGATCCTGCTCGGCCGGGATCAGGGGCTGACGGTACCGATGCTTCCGGACTAGAAGCTGGTCTGAAGAATCTCTGAAGGAGTGCTCGCAGGATGTGCTCGACGCATATTTCTGGGAGGGGTTCGAGATGGGATCAGTTGGGCGGGTAGGACGGCGGATTGCCGTCGGGGCGACCGTGCTGTCGGTCGTTGCTGGGGGCACCGCTTTGGCGGTTTCTACGGTGGGGGACGAACAGGTTCACGCTTGTGTGAGCCGGGGGTTGCTGGGGATCGGCAAGGGGACGATCCGGGTGGTTGCGGCGGGCGGTTCGTGTACGTCGGGTGAGGATGCGTTGAGCTGGGCGATTCGTGGGCCGGCTGGTCCTAGCGGTCCCGTTGGTCCGGTGGGTGCTGTTGGTCCGGTGGGGCCGGTGGGTCCTGTTGGTGCAGTGGGTCCTGCTGGCGCAGTCGGTCCTGTTGGTCCGGTCGGGCCGGTTGGTGCTGTGGGAGCCACGGGGGCTCCCGGAGTGTCGGGGTACCAGCAGGTGGTGGCGACGAACGACATCGTCAAAGGGGCGTTCATCCAGGTCTTGGCGGTCTGCCCGGAGGGCAAGGTGGTCCTGGGTGGCGGCTACGGAATGATCGACCCGGCCAGCCTGCAGGTCTGGAGCAACGGCCCCCAGGGCGACAGGTCCTGGTCAGTCAGGTTCCGCAACACCAGCCTCCAGACCTTGCGAGTCACCGTCACCGCAAACTGCGTACTCGCTCGTTAGAGCGTGAGTTCGAGGGTGAGTTCGTCGTGGAGGGGGATGCCGTAGGCACCGGTCGGCGGGATGGACGGTTTGAGCTCTCGGCTCGCGTCCACCCCGCCGGGCGTAACCCCGACAATCCGCAACCCACGCCGCTGATAGAACCGCAGCGCATCCAGGTTGTCGTTCGTAGTAATCAACCAAAGCCTGCGAACCCCCGCCCGCCGAGCCACGTCAACCGCTGCCGACATCAATGCACTCCCGACGCCAGACCGCCGTTCCAGCGCATCGAGCGTGACGACCTCCAACGCGTCGTCCTCGATCGTGTACGTGAGCAGCCCGACGATCCGGTCGTCCTGCTCCGCAATCAGAGCCGGAAGCGTCGTCGCGTCGTACGCCGTGCCGTGGGCGACCGCGATGTGGCTGCCCCAGGACACGAGCAGGAGTTCGCCGATGGCCTCGCGATCGGCTTCGGTGGCGGGTCGCACGTTCACGATGGCAACGCTAGTACGAGTTGTCGTGCAGGTAACCGGCGTACCAGTTGAGGGCTGCCCGGAGTTCGTCGACCTGGCGGGTGCGGCTGTTGGCGGTGGCGCCGTGGGCGATCGGGTAGATCTTCAGGCCGCCGTGATGCGGCCGGACCGGGACCGGCAGCACGAACTGGTACGGCGGCTCCAGCCACGCGATCAGCCACGGCCGCTTCCGATGGCCGCCGACCCGAAGCCGCGTCACCCCGGACCAGGGCACCGTCGCCTGCTTCGCGCCGCGCACGATCGTCAGCCCATGCGGAGACAGGTGCAGCTCGACCTGCCGGCGGAGCGTGAGAACCCAGCACCGGACGGCGTAGCCGAGGACAAATAGGTCTAAGACGCCGAGGAAAAACGTGATGGACGGATGCAGGTACCGGAACCCGGGATCGTTCGGATAGATCCCGAAGAACAAGACCGTCGAAACCACAGCCAGCACCGCGGGCCGCATCCGCGAGGTCCGAAACATAGCCCCGGTCGGCTGCGACTGAGGGGACTGGGACTGCAGGTGGGGCTGCGGCTGCAACTGGGACTGCGGCTGGAGTTGGGGTTGGGACTGGGACTGCAGGTGGGGCTGCGACTGCGGCTGGGGTTGGGACTGCGGCTGGGGTTGGGACTGCGGCTGCGGCAGTACAGGGACCCAGTGCGGCTGGTCGGGATATGGCTGGCCTACCGGTGGTGGGAGCGGTTGCGGCTCGGGCGCCGGTGGCTCGCTGGGGAGGACCTTCGTCGGCGGAATGAGCGCGACCGTCTCCGCCGGCAGAGCGGCACCGGCCGGCGACTCAAGCAACCGCAGAACCTCCGCCGGAGTCGGGCGATGACCGGGATCCCTTGCCAGACAACGGCGTACGACGTCCTCGAGCACCTCCGGCAACGCCGGAAGCTGCGGCTGCTCATTGATGATCCGATGCATCAACGACGCCGGACTACCGGACGCGAACGGACCACGACCAGAGGCCGCGAACACCAGCACCGCACCCAGCGCGAACAGATCGCTCGCCGGCCCAACCGGCGCACCCGTGATCTGCTCCGGCGACAGATATCCCGGTGTACCGATCACAACCCCGGTCGCCGTCAGGCTCGCCTCTTCGAGCGCACGAGCGATCCCGAAGTCGATCACCCGCGGACCGTCGTCGGTCAGCACGATGTTCGACGGCTTCAGGTCGCGATGGACAACTCCGCTCCCATGGATCGCTATCAACGCCTCGGCCAGCCCACGCGTCAGCGCCCGCATCCCGTCCGCGGCCAGCGGCCCCGAGGTCTCAACCGCCTTCTGCAGCGTCGGTCCCGGCAAGTACTCCGTCGCCAACCAGGGCCGCTCAGCATCCGGATCGGCATCGACAACCGCCGCCGTATGCGTCCCACCGACCCTCCGCGCAGCGTCGATCTCCCGAGCGAACCGGGCCCGGAAGGCCGAGTCATCAGCCAGTTCGTCGCGAACCACCTTCACCGCGACCAGACGGCCGCTGGGCGAGCGGGCCAGATAGACAGCACCCATCGCGCCACGGCCGAGCCGG
This sequence comes from Kribbella sp. NPDC051952, assembly GCF_040680855.1. NCBI lineage: Bacteria > Bacillati > Actinomycetota > Actinomycetes > Propionibacteriales > Kribbellaceae > Kribbella > Kribbella sp. NPDC051952. The sequence goes on along the minus strand of NZ_JBFAXQ010000003.1, from coordinate 121,539 downwards.
CCCTGGATCGTGAAGGACCCGATCACCGCCGGATCCTGCGGGTGACCCCGACGCGATGAGCTGTCGCCATTCGATGCTGTCATCGGGCGTCACGCTAACGCGCTTCAGGAGCGCGGGTAACCGATCTCGGCGATCCCATCCGCCAGATCGGTCAGACGGCGCTGCCGATTGAGTGAAGTGACGACGTACTCGGTCAACGGCATCAGCGCGTAAACATGGCGAACCGCCTCGAGGTCGAGGGCGACCTCGTAGTAGTCCTCGGCGAACGAGAGATACGCCTCCGGCCGCCCGTCCGCGATCACCTCGAACAGATAGTCCGCGCCGTCCTTGGCCACGTCCTGCACCGGACCACACCGCCAGGCCGTGTCATCCGTCGTACGCCAGAAACACACCGTCGCCCGAGGTACGGCGTCACTGAACGCCGGCTCGTCCCGCGCTCCGTGAAAGACCTCCGGCACACCGTCGAGTAGTCCCGGCCAGGTCCGCATCCCGTTCACGTACGGCGACATCGGCGACTCGTGATCGAACCCGTACGCGAACGCACCCGCCGGCGAGAACACGATCGAGTACTCGTTCCCCGACCCGTCCCGCATCAACGCGGTCTCTTCGGTCTCCGACCACCGCGCATCGAACGCGAAGAAGTTCAGGATGTCCTCGTCCTCATTGAGGATCAGGTCCAGCACCGCCAGCGCACGACTCACCCGCTTCACGGTGGGCACGTCCGGAAGCCGCTGAATCACCTCGAAAACAGACACCCGCACATTCAATCGCGGATCAGAGGTCGTGCTCGATCCACCGGCGCCCGAACTCCATGATCGCGCCGCGAACCGCCACGATCTGCGCATTCCGCTTCTTCACCGAACGCCCGTGCGCGATCGGAAAGATCCGGTGGCTGCCATCCCGTCGACGAGACCCCAGCAGCTGAATGCCGGCGACCGACGGATCCACCTGAGCCACTACCCACGGCCGCCGATGACCGCCGCCCATCCGGATCTCATTCACCAGCCCCCACGGGATGCTCAGCTCACGACCACCGCGCCTGATGGCCAACGCAGCCGGGGTCAGCCGCAGCTCGGTCGGCCGTCGCAGAACGAGAATCCAGGGCCGGACGGCTGCGAGCAGGAGCAGCAGTTCGATCAGGTTCACGAACAGTTCGGCGGTCCGTTCGGCTGTCCACGTATCGCCATACGCGAAGTTGTCCGTCGCCACCATCCACAGGAAGAAGAAGGTCGTGATCCCCGCCAGGACGGCTGGGCGGGTGCGGGTGGTGGTGAACGTCGCGCCGACATCCAGTTGCTGCTGCTGTAGTTGTTGTTGCTGTAGTTGTTCTTGCACCGCAGGCCCTCCTGACCGGGAACGAGTCCTCAACGTAGTCGCTGAGGACCCCCGCGTGGGGCCGGTCGGAGTTGGCCTGTGGATAACTTCAGCGGCGCTGGACTGCTTCCTCGGCTACCTCGACGAGTTCGCGATCGGTGGCCTCGGTTTCGGGGTCGTGGGCCGGCTCCAGCCGGTCGTGAGCGATCAGCGACTGGATCGCCCGCAGTACGGCGCTCGCCGCGGCACCCCAGGTGGACACGTAAGAGAACTGCCACCACCACAGCGCCTCGACAACGCGGCCTTCCTCGTAGTGCGCGAGTCCGTGCACGAGGTCGGTCGCGATCGCGGTGAGGTCGTCGGACAACCGATTGACGGTGATCTCCGGCGGTGCGGCGTACGGGTCGAAGACCTCGGCGTACTCATCGAGGCCCTCGAACAGGATCGCGAGCCGGTCCCGCATCGTGTCGAGATCCGGGTCCGGTCCGGCGTCGCTCTCGAAGCGCTCCTCCGGGACGAAGTCCTCGAACGCGCCGAGCCGGCCGCCGGCCAGCAGCAGCTGGCTCACCTCGAGCAGCAGGTACGGCAGCGAAGCGAGACCCTCGTCGACCCCGTCCTCATCTGGCTGCGCCGCGATGTCGCGCACCGAGATCAGGAAGCTGCGGACCTGGTCGGCGATCTGTTCGGCGAACTCGGTGAGGTCTTCGGAGTCCGTCGCCAATGCGCGCTCTGCAATATCGGTTGGTTCAGTCATCGATGGATCGTCGCCCTTCAAACGCCCGTCCGAGTGTGACCTCGTCGGCATACTCGAGGTCACCGCCTACAGGAAGTCCACTAGCCAATCGGGTCACGCGCAAGCCCATGGGCCGCAGCAAGCGGCTCAGGTACGTCGCAGTCGCCTCACCCTCGAGGTTCGGGTCGGTGGCCAGAATGATCTCGTTCACCTCACCGCCGGCCAGGCGCTGAAGCAGTTCCTTGATCCGCAGCTCGTCCGGCCCGATCCCCTCGATCGGCGAAATCGCCCCGCCGAGCACGTGATACCGGCCGCGGAACTCGCGGGTCCGCTCGATCGCGACCACGTCCTTGGCCTCTTCGACCACGCAGATCAGGCTCAGATCCCGGCGCGGGTCACGGCAGATCCGGCACTGCGTCTCCTCAGAGACGTTGGCGCAGATCTCGCAGAACTTGACCCGCTCCTTGACCTGCACGAGCACATGCGCGAGCCGTCGTACGTCGGTCTCGTCCGCCGCGAGCAGGTGGAACGCGATCCGCTGAGCGGACTTCGGACCGACACCGGGCAACCGGCCGAGCTCGTCGATCAGGTCTTGAACGGCCCCCTCGTACACGTCAGCCCGGGTTCTGACCGGACAACCCGGCCCCACTACCCGGATTAACAAACCCAACCCCACCAGCCGCACTCCCATCGTCCGCACGCGTGCTGCTGCTGGCGTCGTGCGTGGTGCTGCTGTTGGTGGGGTTGTCGTCGGCTGGGCGGGTGGGCTCGCCTGGCTTCTGCTCTTGCGTGGGTGTTGGCGCGTCGCCGGTGCCGACCGCGGGGGTCGTCGTACCGGGGAGGGCGAAGCCGGCCGGAGCACCGGATCCACCGAAGTCAGGAACGTCAGGACCGCCGAACCCAGGCAGCCCGCCGGCCAGCGGACCCATCGCGGCGGTCGCGGCCTGCTTCGCGTTCTCCGACGCGTCCCGCACAGCGGCGACGATCAGATCGGCGAGCGTCTCGGTGTCACTCGGGTCAACAGCTTCTGGCTTGATGTTCAGGCTCAGCAACTCACCCGTGCCGGACACAAGCGCCGTCACGAGCCCACCGCCGGCCGAGCCCTCGATCTCCTGGCTCTCGAGATCGGCTTGAGCCGCCATCAACTGGCTCTGCATCTCCTGTGCCTGCGCAAGCAGGTTGGACATGTCGAAGCCCCCAGCACCGCCACCGTCGAACACCGCGATCTCCTCGTCCAGCCGCTCCACGTCTAGCCCGAGCCTCAACACTAGCCGGTCCCCCCGACAACCCCACGCTCCCCCAGAAACCGACCATTCTCCCCAACTTGTCCACACCCCTGTGGAAATCCCCCATCCACACCCTGTGAACCCTGTGCACACCCACCGCAACCACCCACACCCCACTCCCCAGCCCTGTGGACAGCAGGAGCCGGGCCTCGCCCACCAACAGCCGAGCGCTTCCAACCCGTGAAGGTGTCAGTTGGGTTCTTCGGTGATGATTTGGGCGCCCAGGGTCTCTCGGAGGAGGTCTGTTTGGGACTGCGAGTTCTCTTCCAGGACCATGTCGTCCTCGCCGATCGCGTCGGCTTCTTCCTCTGGCGTCAGCGGTGTTGCCGGCCTCGACGGTGCAGCAGCTGCCTTCCGCGCCTGCTCGGCGGCAACAGCAGCCTCCGCCGCCCGCCGCTTACTAGCAGCCTGCTCCCGCCCACCCGCGGCAGCCTGCCCCTCACCCCGACCAAGCGCCTGGGCCTGACCCCCACCGGGCGCCTGCCGCGCCCCCGGCCCGTCCTCCCACGGATCCTCAGGCGGTACGTCGTACTCCGGATCCGGCGGCGGCTCCTGTACGGCGACCGCCGTACCCGCGCCATCACCCCACTGGCCGGCCTGAACCGCGTTCACCGCTGAACTCGAGGTTTCGCCCGCGACCCCACGAGCACCTCCGCCCGCCCCGGATCCGCCCTCAGACCCCCAACTACCAGTTCGACCCTGGGCACCACCCGCCGCACTCACGCCGGCCCCACTCACGCCCGACCCGCTCACGCCCGCACCAGTCGCACCCGAACCGTCGACACTCGCACCCGGCCCGCCGGCTCCGGCCGCATCACCTTGCGACCCACCAGATGCGTTTCCGGCTCCGGAACCACCAGCCGGCTGCCCGCCGGCGCCTCCGGCAGGCGAACCACCCGATAGCTCGGCCGGCGCACCACCGGGACCTCCAACTGACACACCACCCGCGCCGTCGGCTCGCGGGCCGCCTGGTACCCCGCCCAGGGCTGCGGCTTGCGAACTGCTGGAACCGCTGGGCTCGGGACTGCCTGATGCACCGCTCGGACCTGCACTCGGGGGGCCCGCAGGGGCGCCGCCGTGTGAGCCGCTGGAGCCACCGGATGGGGGGCCGCTCGGCCGGCCGGCGGGCTGTCCGCCTCCGCCTGGGTCTGTTGATGGGTCTACTACGGCCTCGATGCGGCGGTTCAGTCCGATGGTGTCGATCATGGCCTGGCGGAGGATGTCTTCGCTGCCGGAGCGGGCAAAGCTTTCGCGTGCGCCGGCGTTCACCAGGCCGAGCGTGAGCGTCTGGTCGTCGATGGCGATGACCTGCGCGTTCTGACTCAGCATGATCCATGCGAACCGCCGCTTGCTCTTCACCGCCTCGAGCACCTCGGGCCACAACCGCCGAATGTCAGCGAGCCCCACAGACCCACCGACGCCCCCCGAAGCGGGAACCCCAGCCGCAGCCTCTCCCACAGGATCACTCACAGACGGTACGGACGGCGCGGCCGGTGTGGAGTCATCACCCCAGGCTCCAGTACGCCCAGTACCAGCCGCCGCAGCGGACCCGCCACCAGAAGCCCCATCAGCGGATCCACGCCCGGGTCCTACTTCCGCAGGTGCCGATGCATGGCTCGCCGTGCCCCCATCTGTCGCCGCACCACCTGCGGGCGGGCCATCAGCACGAACGGCACCTCCAGCAGCCTCGCTTGCAGTGTCGCTCCCACCGGCATCGCTCCCTGCCGCATCGCCAGAGGCTCCATCCCCGACGGCAGCCTGCGCGTCGGCGCGAGTCGGCGTACCCCCGGCAGCTACTCGAGCTGCGGCTCGGCTGCTGGCTGCGTCCTGACCCGTCCCCGCGAAGTCCCCCGCAGGAGGACCCGACGGCGCAGCATCCGACGCACCGGCAGCAGGCACGCCGATCGTCAGCCGCCGCTCCATCCGATCCAGCCGTGCCTGAATCCCATTGGTCGAATCGTCCGCACCAGGCAACAAAACCTTCGCGCAGATCAGCTCCAACTGAAGCCGAGGAGCCGTAGCCCCCCGCATCTCCAGCAACCCAGCGGCAACGATGTCGGCCGCCCGGGTGAGCTCCGCCGGACCGATCCCAGCGGCCTGCGTCTGCAGCCGCTCGCCCTGATCCTCAGCGGCCTCAATCAAACCGGACGCAACAGCATTCGGTACGGCGGACAGCACGACAAGATCACGCAGTCGCCGCAGCAAGTCCTCGGCGAACCGCTTCGGATCCTGCCCTGTCTCGATGACCTTCTCGATCGTCTCGAACACGGCCGCACTGTCATGGGCGGCAAACCCATCCACACAAGCGTCGAGCAGCGAGTCCGGCGTGAACCCGAGCAGCGCAACCGCCAGCTCGTACGTCACCCCAGCCGGCCCGGCCCCACCGATCAACTGGTCGAGCACACTCAACGAGTCACGCACCGACCCAGCACCCGCGCGCACCACCAGCGGCAGCGCGGCCGACTCGATCGACACGCCCTCGGACTCGCAGAGCGAAGCCATGTAATCGCCGAGCACCTTCGGCGGCACCAGGCGGAACGGGTAGTGGTGGGTCCGGGACCGGATCGTCCCGATCACCTTGTCGGGCTCGGTGGTGGCGAAAATGAACTTGAGGTGCGGAGGCGGTTCCTCGACCAGCTTCAGCAGGGCATTGAAGCCCTGCGTGGTCACCATGTGCGCCTCGTCGATGATGTAGATCTTGTAGCGGCTCTCGACCGGCGCGAAGAACGCCCGCTCGCGCAGATCCCGCGCGTCGTCCACACCACCGTGCGACGCGGCGTCGATCTCGATCACGTCGATGCTGCCGGGACCGCCGCGGGCCAGGTCTGTGCACGACTTGCACACCCCGCACGGCTCGGCGATCGGGCCCTTCTCGCAGTTGATCGCGCGGGCCAGGATCCGCGCACTGGTGGTCTTCCCACACCCGCGCGGACCGGAGAACAGATAGGCATGGTTCACCCGGTTGTTGCTCAGCGCGTTCCGCAGCGGCGCCGTGACATGGTCCTGCCCGATCACCTCGGAAAAGGTCTCCGGGCGATACCGGCGGTACAACGCAAGGGGTGCTTCCACGACCGCAACCCTAGCGCTGCCGCCGGACAATTCCTCGCGCGCGCACGGCGGCCCCAACTTCGGCGCAACTCCCCGCGTCCAACGATCACAATCGCACAACCGGGGGTGGCCGATGAAAGGACAGGAAATCGGACGCTACGACGGGTGGCGCGGCACCACACGGCGGAACCTCGCCCTGGCGGCAACCGCGGCAGCGCTACTCCTCACCGCCGTACCGGCAAGCACCAGTACGGCGACAACCACCACGACCGCAGCGGCTTCGGCCGCGTGCCGCATCGACGCCGGAGCCGTGCGCTCCACCGGGGACCATCGATCGCAGGAGTTCGTTGGCACGTCGCCGGCGACCCGAGCCCACGACCTGAACCGGGCGCTCAGGATTTTCGAACCTAACCAGGTCAGACTCAGTACACAGTTCGAGGTACGCCCGGCCCAGGGCTACCAGGTGATGACCGGTCACGTGGTCATCGGCTCCGTGCTCTACCGCATCACCTATCCGATCGAGAACGGCGCGACCCGACCGTGGGAAGTCATCGTCGACCGCATCGGCGGCGGCTGGGGTCCGTTCGTCACTCTCACCACTTCGCGACGAGTCAGCTCCGAGTCGGCGAACGCAACGGATCGCCTCTACGGCCTGCGTGACGACGGCACGCTCTACCGCTGGACCATCACCAACTCGACGTACCGCGCCGCCGCCTATCCGGGGTTCGGTGCGATCAAGACGATGACGTTGCTGAGCCGGACGTCGACGTACGACACCTTGTTGTTGACGACGCGCGCCGGCGCACTCCAGACGGTACGCATCCCGGTGACCGCACCGACGCGGCTAGCGGTAAAGACGGTGCGCACCTCCACCTGGCAGGTGTTCGAGAACTTGATAGGCAGTCCCTGCGGCCAGTCCGGCACGCTGGTGCTCGGCATCGACAAGGACACGAAGCTCGGATACCTGTACGCCGTTGGGCACGCCAACGGATCCGCTACAGCAATCCAAAGCCTCGGGAAGGTGCCTGGGACCTTTGCTGATCCGGTCGACTTCCGTTGGGCCCCGTACGACGCACCGCCACTATTCGGGGAGTAGCCGGATCAGAGGGTGAGGGTGAGCCGGATCGTCGTGATCGATGACGATGGTCGCGGCTGCGGCCAGATCATGCTGGTCCTGGTACGCGCGCCATCCGGGGACGAACTGCCTCTCGAACTGTCTCCGGGCGGCGTCCGCCCCGCCACACCGGGTCGCCGTCGCGGAGCACGCCGCGCCGAAGCATCTCGTCCTCATCGACGTGCAGGAGGATGCCGACATCCCAGTACGGGCGCAGCGCCGACTGCAGCAGAAACACTCCATCGACAACCAGCACAACGTCGTACGGCGCTGTCCCGGCGGCGCCGTCCGCACTTCGATAGTTGCGATCGCCTCGCGGCCCGAGCGGGATCAGCAGTCCGTCGATCAGTGCAGGCAGGTCGAAGTTGTCGTCGAAGTACCCCGTTGCGGGGACTCCGGGAGAGTGCGGGCGCTGATCCCGGATGTAGTCGTCGACGCTGGCCCGCATCGTCGGACGGACGCCGGCCAACGCGACGGCCAGTTCATCAGCCAGGGTCGTCTTGCCGGCCGCGTCCGGTCCATCGACGGCAACCCGCACCGGACGAGCCCGAGCGGCGCCGGCGATCACCCCGACCACACGCTTCAGAACCTCCTGTCGGCTCGTCACCCTGGGACGATAGGTCTCCGCCGCAAGGAAATGCCAGGCCAATCGGCAGGCTGTATGAGATTCCGCGAGTAATACTCATGCGCGTGCTTGGCGTTCGAGCCGCCGAAAGGGATCCTCGCGTCGAGTTTGTCGAACGCGACCCGATCCGGGACCCGGAGATCGTGACAACCACAGATGTGAGTCGATGGGCGGGGACAGAAGGCCCTAGAACTAGACCCACAAGGACTTAGTCACCCACGTTATTCGGCGAGCACCGCTTATTCGGCGAGCACCGCGAACTTCAAATGCCGAATCTGGCAAGCCGCGCCAAAACGAACACGGTGCCCGCATCACATCACTGACCCCGCCACACTTACTCACGGAATCCTTAAGCCGGCAACCGGTGGCCAGCGAAGGCGCCGTCGCCCCGCCGTCAGCACGACAAGTTGGCGGCGCGGATGCGCGCCAGCAGCTCCTGCCGGGAGGAAGACTTGGTCACGAGTGGACTGGTGGCAGGGAAGCGTGTTGCGGAACGCAGGCCCCGGCGGTCATTTCGACTCGCCTTACCTCTTCTTCTCGATCTTCGGCGCCTTATGCCCCGTGGTCCCCGCCCTCGCCCACTTCTTGTTCTCTTCCACCTTGGGCGGGTTCGGTTTACCCCCGCTCCTCGCGTGTTCCCGATTGTTCATTTGCTGGAGCTTCGCGATCTCTTCCGGGGTCAACTTTGCCATTGCAGATCGTTTCCTTTCGCAAAGACTTGTGGTCGTCGGGATGGAACATTGCGATTGACGATACTCGACGCGTAGGGTCACCATCGGCATAGCTCACAGCAATTGTGGCGTGACGCTCCCCCCACCTTTCGCACGACCCGATCGCGGCTCGGAGCCCAGCACTTCGTCGAAGGACAGGAAGCGGCCAGTGCGGGCCCGTCGCCGACACGGGCCGCTTTGGCGGACGGTCGACCGGGCGAGTACTGGCCGGACTCGCCGCGCGAACCGGACAACCGTGGTCGAGCGAGTTCGACGACGTGCCCCCCTCGCCGACCTCCACGACCACTTCGAGGTGGACCTTGTCCAGCCGACGGATGCCGAAGGCAACATCCCGACCGTAGTCCGCGGGGCGCGCCTACTCCAGGTGGTAGTTGGCGAAGCGGGTGCGCAGATCCTTCTTCGAGAACTTGCCGACGGAGGTCTTAGGGACCTCCTCGATGAACTCGACCGCATCTGGGAGCCACCACTTGGCAACGAGTGGCCTAAGGTACTCGAGGATCTCGTCGCCAGTGACCTCCGTGCCTTCCTGGATGACGATGCAGGCCAGCGGACGCTCGTCCCACTTCGGGTGCGGTACGCCGATGACCGCGGCCTCCCTGACGGCCGGGTGTGCCATCAAGAGGTTCTCGAGCTCGACCGAGCTGATCCATTCGCCGCCGGACTTGACCAGATCTTTGGTGCGGTCAACGATGCGCACCGACCCGTACTGGTCGATGGCGGCGACGTCGCCGGTCTTCATCCAGCCGTCCTCGGTGTTGAGCTGGACCCGGTCGTCAGGCCGGTAGTACTCAGCCGCGATCCACGGCCCCCGCACCTGGAGCTCGCCAGTGGCTTCGTCGTCCCACGGCAGGGGTGTGATCGAGCCGGGCTCGACGATGCGCACCTCGACGCCGGGCAGCGGCAACCCGGCGCGAGCACGATGGTGGGCCTTCTCCTCCTCGGGGAGATCCTGATCCCGCATCGCGACGTGCGACGCGGTTGCGACCGGACTGGTCTCGGTCATCCCCCAAGCCTGCAGAATCGGCCGGCCGAGCTTCTCCCGGAACGCCTCCGACAACGCGAGCGGTACGGCGGAACCCCCGCACGGGATCCGTCGAAGCTTGGGCAGGTCAACTCCGTCCAGCAACGGCAGCAAGCCCTGCCAGATCGTCGGCACTCCGGCGCTCAGCGTGACGTCCTGCTCCTGCAGCAGTTTGAGGATCCCTTGCGGAGTCATGTCCGGCCCGGGGAACACCAGCGAGGCGCCGGCCATCGGCGCCGCGTGCGCCAGACCCCACGCGTTCGCGTGGAACATCGGCACGACCGGCATCACGGTGTCCGTCTCGTCCAGCCCGATCCCCGCGTTCGTCAGTACGCCGATCGAGTGCAGCCAGGTGGATCGATGCGAATACACGACGCCCTTGGGATTCCCCGTCGTACCGCTCGTGTAGCACATCGCGGCGGCCTGGTTCTCATCCTCGACGTGGAACTCGACCGGCTCCGCGGCGGCCAGCAACTCCTCGTAGTCGTGGAACCTGGGATCGTCCGGCACCTCCGCGGCCGGCGCTCCCGCGGGCAGGTCGTCCATCACGACGACATGCTGGACCAACGGCAGCCGCTCAAGCAGCGGCAGGAACAGCTTGAGTAGCGATTTGTCGACGAACACGACCTCGTCTTCGGCGTGGTTCGCGATATAGACGACCTGGTCGGGGAACAGCCTGATGTTGAGGGTGTGCAGAACCCGGCCGGTGCATGGGGCACCGAAATACAGCTCGAGGTGACGGCCTGAGTTCCAGGCGAAGGTCCCAACCCGACCGTCCGGGCTGATCCCGAGCGTGTCCAGCACGCCGCCCAGGCGTCTGGTCCGCGCAGCCCACTCGGCGTACGTCATCTTCGTCGGCGCCGGACCGCCGGTGTAGACGGTCTTGTCCGGATAGAACTGCTCGGCCCGGCGGAAGATCGTGTCCAGGGACAGCTGGTAGTTCTGCATCAGACCCTTCATGCCAACACTGTGCCAGTCGCGGCGTCACCTTGACTACGACCTCAGCCGGACTTTCTCCGGCACTCTTCCCGCACTCGATCGGCTTCGGTGAATCTGTCGAAAACAGATGACATGACATACGTGTCGTGTAATGTATCGGTCATGAAGGTTGTCGAGGAGCTGCGATATCTCGTGCTGGCGATCCAGCGCGAGGGCAACCGGCTGCTCGCCGCCGAGCTGCGCCCGCTGGGAATCACGCCGTCACAGGCCGAAGTCCTGCGGGTCCTGCGCGATCACGGACCGCTGACGCTGAACTCACTCGGCGGTCTGCTGGTCTGCGAGACCGGCAACAGTCCGAGCCGTCTCGTCGATCGGCTCGTGGCGCAGGGACTGGTGAAACGCGGCGTTGACGCGGTCGACCGGCGCTACCTCGCGCTGAGCCTGACCACGAAGGGCCGGGCACTCCACCGGCGCATCGTCACCGCGGAGAACCGGCTGCATCGGACCATGCACGACCTCGTCGCCGGCCAGGCGCTCGACGAGACCATCACCACTCTGCGCGCCGTCGCCGACGCGTTCCCCGCCGGAGCCGCGCTGGCCCGCCGGCGGGACGACCACCACTTCGCCCAGGAGAGATAGTCATGGAGACAGCCACCGACACCATCCACGCCCACCCGACCGCTATTCGCCACATCTTGCTGGATGCGCTGGGGCTACCGGAGTGGAACGAGGCATTCCTGGCGATTGACGGACCAGCTGAGGCGGACCTTGGCTCGGCGTACGCGCTGCGGGTCCGGCCGGGGTTCGCGGGCGAGCTGCGCTACACGGTGGTCGAGGCTGATCGGATCGAGATCACGTGGCAGGTTCCTGGGTTCCGCGAGGTCGGCACGTGGACCATCGGTCCGGACAGCCAGGTCACGCACACGTTCGAGCAGTCGGGGCCGCTGGCAACAGTCCTGCGCCCGGCTTACCGCAACATCGCGACGATCCGGTTGGCACGCCTCGCCAACCGAGTGCGCCAGCTCGCCCACTCGTCCTGAATGGAAGAAGGGATGAGCCAGCTCGCCCGCTCATCCTGAGGGGCAGTGATGAGCTGGGGTCGCGGGCCGTGTGTAGCAGGTCGGGCGCTCCTCCTGGAAGTACGAAGCGCCCCCGGCTCCTGGGTTAGAGGCCTAGGGGTTGGGCGCGTTTGTGGGCGGTGCGGCGGTGGGTGGCGATGATGGTGACCGCCGCCTTCTCGTCCACCTCGCGGCCTTCGAGGAAGTCGTCGATCTCGTCGTACGTCACACCGAGCGCAACCTCGTCCGGTAGGCCTGGGTTGTTGGTCTCCAGGTCGGCCGTCGGCACCTTGCCGGTGATCTCGTCGGACGCGCCCAGCTGCGACCCGACCGCACGGACCCGGCGCTTGGTCAGCCCCGACAACGGCGTGAGGTCGCAGGCACCATCCCCGAACTTGGTGAAGAAGCCCATCACCGCCTCCGCCGCGTGATCCGTGCCGACGACCAGACCGCCGCGGGCGCCGGCGACGACGTACTGCGCGATCATCCGCTGGCGCGCCTTGATGTTGCCCACATGGAAGTCCTCGCGGTCGCCGAGCCCCGCGTGCCGAACCGACTCGACCATCGCGTCCGTGGCCGGTTTCACATCGACGACCAGCGTCTCGTCGGGCTGGATGAACTCCAGGGACCGCTGTGCGTCCGATTCGTCCGCCTGGACGCCGTACGGCAGCCGCATCGCGACGAACGTCGCCTGACCGCCCTCGGACCGCACCCGCTCGACCGCGAGCTGACACAGGCGCCCCGCCGTACTGGAGTCGACGCCGCCGCTGATGCCCAGCACGTACGCCGTCGCCCCGGTCCGCCGGAGTTGGTCGGCCAGGAACTCGACCCGGCGCTCGATCTCGGTGTCCGGGTCGAACGACGGGGACACGCCGAGCTCGGCGATGATCAATTCCTGCAGGTAGCGGCGCTCGACGCTCATCAGGCTCCTTCGGTGATCGGTGCAGACTCACCAAAGCCTAGGCGGTGCCATCACGCACCCTCGCCCGGACATAAGGATTCCCCGCGCACCCGGAAGAGCTCACTTACCCTTGCTGCCTTCCGGCCCTGGGGGAGTTGGGCGAGATACCGCCACGCGGGGAACCAGCCACGAGTGTACGGGATCCCTGGCGCCAACCGGGAATCGGACTAGGGTGGTTGGGTGACGGATCATCAATTCGGCCCGTTCGGTCTTTCCACGGGTCTTGACAGCAGCCCTCACTCCTTGGACGCCGCCCGCGCGGCCGAGGAGCTCGGATATCCCACGATCTGGCTTTCCGGCGGTCCGCTGCCGGGACTCCAGACCATCGTCGACCTGATCGAGGCCACCAAGTCGATCCGGTTCGTCAGCGGCATTCTCGCCGTCGACCAGTACAGCGCGGCCGACGTCAGTACGACGTACGCCGCACTGGAAGCGTCTGCGCCGGGCCGGTTCACCGTCGGACTCGGCGGCGCGCACGGGCCTAAACCGCTCGCCACGCTCAACAAGTACCTGGACGAGGTCGACGTACCTCTGGACCGCCGCGTGCTCGCAGCACTCGGTCCGCGGATGCTGGAGCTCGCCCGCGACCGTTCAGCTGGCGGCTACCCGTTCCTGGTCACCGCTGCGTACTCAGCGGAGGCACGCAAGGTCCTCGGCCCCGACAAGCTCCTAGCGGTCAGTCACCTCGTCGTACTGGAGTCAGACGCCGACCGGGCTCGTGCGATCGCCCGGGACACCATCGGCTTCTTCCCACAGATCCCTGGGTACGCCGCCTCGCTCAAGCGGCAGGGGTTCACGGAGAAGGACCAGGCCGAGCTCCCCGACCACATGGTCGACGCACTAGCCGCTTGGGGCACCCCTGCGGACATCAAGGCCAAGCTGAGCGAGCACCTGGATGCCGGCGCGGACACTGTCGCGGTCAACGTGATCACAGGGGTCACTGGACCGCAGCCGATCGAGCAGTGGAGAGCTCTAGCCCCCACGCTGCTTGCGTAGCAGCGTCGGGATCCAGTGGTCGCCGTACCGGTCCTGGAGCTCCGGGCGCTTCCAGTCCTCACCAGTGATGACGCCTCGGCACAGGGGTGAGCCACAGGTGCACTGCATCTCGAAGTCCACGCCGGTCGAGGTCCCGTAGTCGCTTGTCACCTCGTCGCCCGCCGCGATGTCCCGGCGGGCCTCAAGGGTGACGGCGTCGATCCACCACATGTTCGGATCGCAGCTGTGGTTGCCGTACGCAACCACAGGACGCGGATCGTTACTGAGTACGAGGTGTTGGTCATCGTCGATCGTGATGGTGTCGACGGGCGGGTGCTTCAGGAGCTCCTGGAGCTCCGCTGTACTGACGCGACGGCCGGACAGTTGGCCGACCACGGCGCCCGCCGCGATGGGCTGGGTGGCGAACAGGCCCTTGCCGGCTACAGGCGAGTCCCGGACCTCCAGAGCGGGGTGCGCCCAGGTCAGCGGCTTCTCATAGAGACGGACGGTCGACTCCAGCTTGTCGTACCGGTACGGGCGCTCCTCACCGGTCGGGGTGAACCCCTGCCGCTCCCAGAACCGGGTGGCTACCTGCGCGTTGGTGTCCACGATCGCCAGCCTGACCGTACGTACCTCGGGCCAGGTGGTCTCGACGTACCGCTGGCCCTCGTCGTACGTCGCTCTGCCGTAGCCGAGGCCCTGGTGATTCCAGTGCACCTGGAGCAGACCGATGAAGGCGGTGTGGTCGTTCGGGAAGCCGCGGAGCAGATCGACGACCGCAACCAGCTGGTCAGCGACAAAGCCGCCGAGTACGAGCTTAGCCTGCTCAGGCAGGCCCTCCGGTCGCATCATCAACAGGCTCTGCGCGTCCGCGGGACCGGGCGGGTAGCCGGTGACTCGCTCGGTGTGCCCAGGGTCGGCCTCGATCAGCTCCTGCAGCGCATCCACATCGCCCGGCTCGATCGGACGCAGTACGACGCTCATCCCTCGAGGTCCTCGATCCGGCCGGCCATGATCGCCCGTACGTTCGCAGTGACCCGCTCCACCGGCCAATCCCACCACGCGGCCTTCAGCAGCCGGTCGACGTCCGCATCCGGGAAGCGCCGGCGGATGAGCTTGGCCGGGTTCCCACCGACGATCCCGTACGGCGGTACGTCGTCCACCACGACCGCACCGGACGCGATGATCGCACCGTCGCCGATCGTCACCCCGGGCATCACCAGGCTGCGGTACCCGAACCACACGTCGTTCCCGACCACGGTGTCCCCGCGGCCCGGCAGCCCGGTGATCAGATCGAAGTGCTCCGCCCACGGGCCGCCCATGATCGGGAACGGGAACGTCGACGGCCCGTCCATCCGGTGGTTGGCGCCGTTCATGATGAAGGTGGTCCCCTCACCGAGTGCGCAGTACTTGCCGATCCGCAGGCGCTCCGGACCGTAGTGATAGAGCACGTTGGTCGTCTCGAAGGCAGTCGGGTCGCCCGGGTCGTCGTAGTACGAGTAGTCGCCCACTTCGATCAGCGGAGACGTCACCACCGCCTTCAACAGCACCACTCGCGGCGCCTCAGGCATCGGGTGAACGACGTTGGGATCCGGCGCGTCCATACCCCGACCCTAAATCAGCCCCCCGACCCCCAGCAGCCCAATAAGCAGCACCCAGGACGCCCCACCAGGCTTCGCGCCCCCGATTTCAGGTTCCCCCGCCACCTCGCGTATCCTCTCCGCTTGGAGGATTCGCCTAGAGGCCTAGGGCGCACGCTTGGAAAGCGTGTTGGGGGCAACCCCTCACGAGTTCGAATCTCGTATCCTCCGCCAGTCTCCTAGAGGCAAGCAGGCACCACGCTTCCGCAGGTCAGGGCGTGGTTAGGATCTGTGGAGGCATGAATATCAGAGGGGCCGGATGCTGAGCGTCCGGCCCCTCTTCATGTCCCAGGGGCTCAACGAGGGTCTCAACAGCCCCCTCAGACAGGCACGAGGACCCCACCGGCTGCTTCGCCCGGGTCGTCGTCCCTCGCTTCGGTGGCTGCCCAGAGCAGTCCACCGACGCGTTCGGCAAACGTCCATACGGACCGGCGCAGTGACGTGCTGATACCGCTTGACCATGCCCCGAGAGGTCCGCCTTCTACTCGCCTGCAGGCGAGTTCTCTTTCGTTGATTTGCGCTTCTTCTTAATGACTACACCCGGCTTCACGTTGATCCGAGCCAGCGCGACCCCGAAGCTAGAGCGACTAATCTCCTTCAGGCAATACGCGATCTGAACCTTCGTGAAGAAAAAGAGACTTTTGCTCAGCGGGCCTGATTTATCGGTGGCGATCGCCAGAACGAATGTCACGTCCCCACGGTCAGGGATAGGATCGCCGGGACGGATCGTCTCCCACACATCACTCAGTTTGCTCTGGTACTTCTCGTCTCCCCACGCCTTCGCGCTATTTATAGCCTGGGCGACAAGATGCGAGAGGCTTGGGGAGTTTGAGGCTGCCTTTACGCAGAGAAGCTCCGCTTTCGGCGTGAGTAAGTCGCAGATCTCCAGCTTTTCATACTGCGCAAAATAGACGAGATCTTTGTCAAGTAGGCCGTAAGCCTTCTTGTCCGAGACCATTTTGTTGTACGACCCTTCGATTGTGTCGTCCGATGGGTCGTCATCGAGAGCGCTCACATCCCAAACGGGCAGGGCAAGTTCATCGGTGATATCTTCGATCGAAGCGATTTTCGCGTTCACCTCCTTCCTGAATTCTTTCTGAATCTCAAACCACAGCCCTGCAGACAAGAGGTAGTCCGAGCCTCCGTTGGAAATCTCAGCCATTACATAAGACTTCAGAGGATGTACTCGATCGACTGGCTTATCATCCTCAGTCAAGGCATATATATCGATATCCGTCAGCGGGTTTTTGTTGCTATGAAGTCCGGCAACAACGCTCATCACCGGTTCACTATCCAAGCTCCCTAGAACAAACCGTCCTTGACGGCCACATGCCAGCTCATAATGGTCGAGATTCGCTTGATCGAATGGGTCGGGCGCAGAGAAGGCAAGCTTGTCCGACCCGCTCCGTAGGAGCTTGACGACCTCATCATCAAGCTTTTCGATCAGCGGATCCTTCTTGTCAAGCGGAGTTATCTGGTCGAGGAAGGCAAAATTCTTCTTATAGTCATCCTTCGCGTAGACCGCTAGAACACTCTCCACTTTCGAGGTTATCTGCGTCAACGGAAAATCAGGCACCGCTATCCTGAGGGAGTCTGCCCCGGCGACGGTGGTGGCGAAGCCTTTGTCTGTCGCCTTTCCTGACAATTGCCTCAACCATTCTTCATCTACCTCTACATTGAGATCAGAGAACTCCCCATCGACTGGAAGCATGGTGTACTGATCGCGCGAATTGCTGGCTATGCCTCGGGTCTGGACACTCTTGATCTTGTCGGCAGCAATGATGTTCGCGGTTACCTTCAACCCAAATCCGCGTTCGACGAAGCTGGGCTCGAGAACATGAAAGCCTGTTCCGAAAGTAACCGCCACGAGGCGATCAGCAGCGGAAACCAGTATTACCGCCCCCAGGCTGAGACTCGAATACTTTTTGTCTCCTGCGTGCGCCATGGCCACCTGATCCAGGTCGGCCAGCCACTTTGGCGGCTTCGAATCGCCCTCGATCAGAAAGATCTTTGCGATATTCAGGTCATTGGTTCTGGAAGTCAGGGTTTTTACTTTCGCTTTAGTGCGAATAACACTGTTATCCCCTTTGGCGTCCTTGCGAAGCAGGTACATATTTAGCCGCATTGGCCCCCCAACGCTCATCGACTCGCTCGATGCGGCGAGCCGTCAATCACACAGAGTTAAGCAGTTTCTCTGGGTCATGACTAGATCCCAGGGAATCGCCGCCGCCCCAGTGCAGCAGTGCCCCCCATCAGACGTGTCCCTTAGCAGCAGTCGGCTTAGCCCGGCAACCGCCGCACTGCTGCAGAGGTTGTCAGCGCGGTTCATAGCCCGATCACGACCCGTCCTGATGCACTCAAGGAAGATCACCGAGACCCCTTGGCCAATGGCTCGCGATCCGCGCACAGTGCTGAGACTCGCTAAAGGCTCGCGGCCACCGCGAATAGAGGACACGATGGCAGGTACACGGCTCCGATAGGGGCTTTAGCCGCGCGGCGAAGAGCTTGCGGGGAGGAGGTGGCTACGTGACTGCTGCGCCGATCCGAATCCTGCTCGATACGAACGTCTTCATCGCGGCTGAAAGCGATACAGAACCGAGGCATCCACGAGCCGAGGATGCGAGTGAGCTTCTCCGCCTAACTGCCCAACTCGGCCACTCCGTGTGTGTAGCGAGCACCATTCATGATGACTTCAACCGCCACGCAGATTCCGCACACAGGCTGCGACGCCGATGGCAGGTCGAGCGCTACCACGTTCTCGACGCGATAAGGGTCCCGGGCGATTTTCGGCGCCGTGCTGGTTATCCGCCGAACCTCGGAGCCTCGGCGTGGGTCGACATGACCCTCCTGCTCGCACTGGAGCGGGGCGCCGCTCAGTGGCTGGTGACGGACGACGGCGGCATGCACTCGCATGCCGCAACACTGGGATTGTCAGATCAGATCTTCACCCTTGCCGACGCTCTCAGCGTCTTACGTCTCCAAATATCCCAGCCCATCGACATTCCCGCCGTCGAGGAGGTAAAAGGCTTCCAGCTCGATCCAAACGACCCAGTCTTCTCCACATTCGACACGTCCTACGACATCAAGCGCTGGCTAAAAGGGAAGGTCGGTCCGGAACATCGCCCCTGCCTGGTGATCCAAGACGACGACGGTCTGCAGGCTATCGCCATCTTGAATGAGGAACGTGAACAGTCGTGGGGTTTGGCCACGCCAAGCCTAAAGATATGCACCTTTAAAGTGGCTGAAGCCGCCCGGGGAGTAAAGAGAGGCGAGCTCCTACTATGGGCGATCTTCCAATTTGCAAGACGCCGTCCTTATCGAACTATCTTCATCGAAGCATTCACTCACGAGGAAACCTTAACTGCACTCCTCCGAGCCTTCGGTTTCAACGAGATCGATGGGACCACACCTCGCCCGGGAGAGAAGATATTTGCGAAAGAACTCGTCCCACCCGAGGACTCAAGCGCAGCCTCGGCGCTGGAATACCAAATCCTCTACGGTCCGGGAAATTTGCGACCAGAGCGCATCTTCATGGTTCCGATCATCCCGACCTGGCACGCCAGCTTGTTTCCCATGGCCGACGAGCAGCCTATTCTCGCACCGGGGCTGACGGATCACGGGAATGCAATGCGCAAGGCGTACCTCTGTCTGTCACCTAGTCGACAGTTGCAGCCTGGAGACACGCTACTGTTCTACAAAACCCGCGTACGCCAGCAAGTCCGAGCTGTCGGCGTCGTAGAGTCGACGCTGATAACATCCGACCCAGTACAAATTCTCGAATACACGGGACGGCGCACCGTATACACGCCGCGCGAAGTATCCGATATGTGCTCTCGGGGCCAGGTATTAGCAATCCGATTCCGGATCGACAGAGTCCTCGACACGCCATTGACGATGAATGCATTGATTCGCCACCGAGTTATGGCAAGATCTCCACAAAGTATCATGAGGATACGCGAAGGGGATGGGTTTCAGTGGCTTCGCACCATACTGGCCGGGTAGCTCTCATGTCGATACACCAGGAGTTCGCGGATGCGATCCTGAGTGGCGAAAAGACGGTCGAATTCCGAAAGCGACCAGTTGCTCCAGATGTGACGCATGTCGTGATCTATGTGACTCAGCCCGTTTCCGCGATTGTTGGCATCTTTGAAGTTCGGCGGCAAGTGACCGAGTCGCCAGCCCGACTCTGGCGCAGATTTGGCAAGGTCGCGGGAATTTCCAGGCAACGCTTCTTTCAGTATTATCACGGACGAACCTGCGGAACTGGAATCGAAGTAGCAAGAGTCCAGCCGCTAGAAACTCCTCTGACGCTCAGTGGTTTGGGTCTCACTCGCCCTCCTCAGAGCTATCAATATCTCGATGCTCGGCAGAGTTCAGTGGCTATGTCCGGCACCTCGCCTCAGCAGGCAGTCGCAAGTTAGTCGTAGGAGCGCCGCCGCCGTGTTTTCCAATCAATAAGACCCGCTGGAACACGACGGGCGGCGCGGATCCGCAGACGTGTCCGAGGGTCTCAAAGTGGGTCTCATCCGCGACCGTCCGAGATCGTTCGCCAAGGTTCAGGTCCGCGATCGTCGGCGCTCAGGCATCGGTCCGGATCATGAGCGAACGTCGAATTGCGGTCTTGGAAAGCGTGTTGGGGGCAACCCCTCACGAGTTCGAATCTCGTATCCTCCGCCAGAGAAAACCCGCAGGTCAGAGCGCAGCTTTGTGCTTGACAGGGACGAACAGAACGAAGGCCGGTCGCTGGTGCGGCCGGCCTTTCGTGTGTCAGCGGGACCGGGCCGGCTGTGGTGTCAGCGGCATAGGCAGAAGGGGTTGCCGTGGGGGTCCAGCATTACTCGGACGTGGTCCTGGGGCTGGTCTTCGGCGAGGGTCGCGCCTGCTTGGAGGGCCCACTCGACTGCCTTCTCTAGGTCGTCTACGCCTATGTCGAGGTGCATGGTCGCGTTCTGGGCACCGGGCTTGCTTGGCCAGACCGGGCGCTCGTGCTCCTGGTCTGACTCGATGTTGATGCCGAGCAGCGTTCGGTCCGGGTCACCCTCGGGTGGCTGGAGCTGGACCCAACCGCCCCGCGGCCCCTCGTCGACAATCCGCCAGCCGAGCAGGCGCTCGTAGAACCTGGCCAACTCCCCTGCTTGCGGAGCCGGTGCCGCCGAGATCGTGACGGCCCCAATCCGCATCCGCGGTCCTGTCATGCGAAGACCGTACCCCCGCTGCCCGTTCTTACAGGGGTGGAGGCTATTTGTGTGGTTGGGCGGGCTAGCCTGCGGGGACTTGGTGCTGGCTGGGGAGGGTCTTGTGGTTGCGATTCGGGCGTTGCGGGAGGGGGATCCGGAGGTCATCTCGGAGGCGTTCACCGCGATTGGGTGGGACAAGCCGGTTCGGCAGTATGAGAAGTACTTGGCTGAGCAGGTGGCCGGGGTGCGGGATGTGTTGGTGGCGAGCGTGGACGGGGAGTTCGCGGGATACGTGACTGTGTATTGGGTGTCGCCGTACGAGCCGTTCAACGGGATCCCGGAGATTTCGGACTTCAATGTGTTGCCGAAGTTTCGGCGGCGGGGGATTGGCAACGGGCTGATGGATGCGGCCGAGGCTCGGGTGGCTGAGCGGTCGGAGGTGGTCGGGATCGGCGTGGGGCTGTACGCCGACTACGGGACGGCTCAGCGGATGTATGTGCGGCGCGGGTACGTCCCGGATGGGCGCGGGCTGATTTACGACGGTAAGCAGGTGCCGCCGGGTGAGATGGTTCGGAACGATGACAGCGCGACCCTCATGTTCACCAAGGCACTATGAGCACTGAGGTCAAGCGCCAACAGGTCAAGCAGTTCATCGAGCGCCGCCTGCTGCAACACGACGCGGTGAAGGCCGTAGTGGTGATTGGCAGCGTCGCGGCCGGTACGGCGCATGTTGGGTCGGACATCGACGTGGCGATCTTTCTCGAGCCGTACGATGACTATCTGGTGCCGGCCGAGGCGATCTGGCGCCAGGACGACGACACGTTCCACAGCATCTTCAGTGACGTCGAAGGAATCCAGCTCGACTTTCATCGGTATGACCTGCAGCGGTGGCGCACAGCGGAGTGGTCGGAGCCGATGCGGGCCGAGCTTGCCGCCGGCTGGGTCGCGTTCGATCGTGATGGTGAGGTGACCAGGCTCATCGCCGAGCGTTCGACGTACGACGATGAGCACCGGATCGCCCAGCTCGACGAGGCGATCACCTGGCTCGACCAGCACCTCGACGAGCGCGACGTCGAGCAGCGGTGGGAGACGCTCGACCCGCTGGTCGCCCACGATCGCTTGCAAGCCGCGTACGGCTACCTGGTCCAAGGACTGTTTGCGGCCAACCGCCGCTGGCGCATCTGGCGCAACCGCGAAATGACCGCACTCCTCGCCCTCCCCTGGCTCCCGAATGGACTCGAGTACGCCGCCATCGCCGACGGCCACTCGAAAGCGGCGTACCTCAAACGGGCGACCGCGCTACGTGACCTCTTCGGTCAGCTACAAGCCCACCTGCAAGCAGACGGCACCTACGGCACCGACCCCATCGGCGAAGCGTTCATCCGCTCGCATGACGAGCCGGGCCGGGCCTGGAACCTCGATCACTGGAACGAGGAGAACCAGACCCGGCACCCCAACTCATGAAGTCAGGATCGCGAGTTGTTGGGTGGCTCGGGTCATGGCGACGTAGCGGTCCACTGCGCCTTCGATGCCTTCGCCGAAGGTGGAAGGGTTGATGAGGACGACCAGGTCGAACTCGAGACCCTTCGCCAGGACCGGGGTGAGCGAGCGGACGCGGGCCGTTGACTCGTACGTCGGATCGCCAATGATGCAAGCGATTCCGTCATCCTGCTTGGCCAGCCAGGTCTCGAGGATGTCGGGCAGGTCCACAGTAGAGCCGTGGAACACGGGGTGGTCGCCGACGCGGATCGAGGTAGGCACGTTGGCGTCCGGGAGTACGGCGCGGATGACCGGCTCGGCTTCTGTCATCACCTGCTCGGGCGTGCGGTAGTTGATGGTCAGCGTGGCGATGTTGATCCGGTCGAGCCCGATCCGCTCCAGCCGCTCCTGCCACGACTCGGTGAACCCATGCCTGGCCTGCGCCCGGTCGCCGACGATGGTGAAGCTGCCGGACGGGCAGCGGAGCAGCAACATCTGCCACTCGGCGTCGGTCAGTTCCTGCGCCTCGTCCACGACGATGTGCGCGAACGGGCCGGCCAGCAGGTCAGGATCGACGGTCGGCAGCCCGGCCTCGTCGACCAGCGCGCGCTGGATGTCCTGCCCACGCAGCATCGGCGCCCAGGCATCGTCGGCGTCGGCGGACTCGAGAATGTGGTCGATGACCACTGACCGCTGCTCGAGTTCGGCGGCGACCGCAGCCTTGCGCCGGCGCTCGCGCCGGGACGCCTCGGGGTCGCCGAGCCGCTGCCGGGCGGCGTCCAGCAGCGGCAGGTCGGAGGCGGTCCACGCGTACGGGTCCTCGCGCTGCAGTTTGCGGACCTCGTCCGCGTCGAGCCATGGCGCGCACCGACGCAGGTACGCGGGCACAGACCACAGGTCCGCGACCAGGTCGGTCGGCTCGATCAGTGGCCAGGCCCGGTCGAAGGTGTCGCGGAGTTGCTCGTTCTCCAGGACTGACCGGCGCAGTTCGTCCTCCGAGACCTCCTCGTCGTCCACGTCGAACTTGTCGAGGAGGATCGTCAGCAACTCCTCCCAGACCAGGTCGCGCGCGTCGTTGTGCGGCGTACCGGCGTCCACTGACTCGAACGCCTCGGCCCAGTCGGCCACGCTGAGGTACAGGTCGTTCCAGTCGGTCTCGACGATCAGCGCCTTGGTCGGGGGCTCCTCGTACAGCGCTGCGGCCGGCTCGATCGCCTTCACCATGTCGGCGGTCGCCTTCAGGCGGGCCACGTCCGGATCGGACTCGTTGGGCGCCGCGGACCCCTCCGGGACCAGGTCCCGCAGAGTGCAGGTCTGCACGCCCTCCTCACCCAGGCTGGGCAGTACGTCGGCCACATACGCCAGGTAGGGCTGGTGGGGGCCGACGAACAGTACGCCGCCCCGCCGGTGCTCCAGGCGCGGGTCGGAGTAGAGCAGGTACGCCGAACGGTGCAGAGCGACCACCGTCTTCCCCGTACCCGGACCGCCGTCGACAACGAGCGCACCGCGGGAGCCGGCCCGGATGATCGCGTCCTGGTCGGCCTGGATGGTTCCGAGTACGTCGCGCATCCGGGGCGACCGGGTACTCCCCAGGCTGGCGATGAACGCAGACTGGTCGTCGAGCGAGGCGGCGTGCCCCTCGAACCCGTCTGAACTGAACACCTCGTCCCAGTAGTCGCTGATCCGGCCGCGGGTCCAGCGGTACCGGCGGCGGCTGGCCAGGCCCATCGGGTTGGCGTGGGTCGCGCCGAAGAACGGCTCGGCCGCGGGTGAGCGCCAGTCGATCAGCAGCCGGTTGCCCTCGCTGTCCGTGAGGCCCAGACGGCCGACGTACACGGCCTCTTGGTTGTCGTCGGTGACCATGTGGCCGAGGCACAGGTCCAGGCCGAAGCGCCGGAGGGTGCGCAGGCGGGAACTGAGCCGGTGGATCTCCAGGTCCCGGTCGAGCGCCTCCTGGCCGGAGCCGCCGGGTGCCTTGCGGGTTTCGTCGAGCCGCTCCGTGAGCTCGGTGATGGTCTGCTCGAGGCTCTTCGCGATGGCCGCGAAGTGCTGCTCGTCGGCCGCGATCAAGGCCTGGTCAGCCTTGGCCGCGAGGTGGTCGGGAAGGTCGAATGCGCTGCTGGTCGTTCGCAAAGACATCTTCGGCGCTGCTCCCATGTCCTAGGTTTTTGGCCTCGGCCGACGATTGTGAAGCATCCCCTGGGCCTTGCGGCAAGCCCACCCTTGCGATATAAGTTAGACACGGCAGGGAGATACTTCTCCTTGCCCTTTCTTTTGCCCGGAATCCTGCGTGGTTGCTCGACAGGGCCTCGCGCGAGGCTGTTTCAGCGGGCGGTGTGGTTGTTCCAGGCCTTGGTGACTCGGGGGATCAGGGCTGCGTCGAGCTTTGGGGAGATGGGGTTCGGGGGGATGTAGGTCCCCTTCTTCACCTCGCCCAGGGCAGCGATGTCGAGGGTGTCGGGGTCCTGGCTCACGTAGAGAGCGAAATTGTCGAGGTCGGCGGCCATCACGTTCAGGGCCGCGGCGAGGTTGGCGTCGGTGATGTCGTGGCCAACCGTGAGGTTGCCGTAGTTCGCGCCGAGCTGGACTTCGGTGACGCCGACGTTGGCGGCGACAGCCGAATAGAGGCGGAACTTGGCGCCCTTGTCGTTGTTCGAGCCGCGGAAGACCGAGCGGCCGGCGCGGCCGATGTACCGGGAAGGAGCTCGGACCAGCTCGATCAGCAGGTACGTCTCGAGGCCACGGGTGGTCGAGATGGCGCCCAGGTAGCCGGCGCGATCGTTGACGGTCACCCGGATCGGTCCGCTCGAGTCGATGTCGAGCCTGGTGACGCCCGGGACCTTCGTGAGGGCCGCGGTCAGCGTTCGTACCCGCGGCGTGAACGCCTTGGGGAAGTCGGCTTCCGGAGCACAGGCGATGCCCCAGCCCAGCTCGAGCTTCCCGAAGACCTGACCGGTCGGCAGTGCCCCCAGCAGAGCGTCCAGGGAGATGTCCGCAGTGGCGAAGTACACGCCGGCCCGGCGGTCCGGCCCCTCGACCCACCCGGTCGTCCCGGGGTAGCGCCGCTGAAGCTCGGCGAAACGTCCGACCGCCACCCGGTCGAGCTTGAACCCGAGCCCGGGACTGTCGACCCACTGGACGACCACCTGTCGATCCGCAGACTCCACGCGGTGCGTGGAACGGCCCCCCGGACTCGGCACCGCCTGGTCGAACCCGAGTGCCACGGCGCCCACTACCGATGCCGGCGCCGTCACAACCATTCCGGACGGGCCGTACGTCGATGACGTCGCGCGACCGTCCTTTCGCAACCAGAGCGCCCTCTCCAGGTCCGTATCGACCTCCGTGGTCGGGGAGGGGTAGATCCGGGCATGGTGACTGTCGACGGCCAGCTCGATGCTGGAGTCGTAGTCCTCGTCGTAGGTCCTGAAGTCGTGCTTGATCTTCTCGACCAGCGCCCGGAGGTCCGGGTCCGCGAGCCGTTCGACGACCGTCAGCACGATCCTGTCGTCGACCACCTCGGCGCTCTGGACGCCGTCGAGGCTACGCAACCACTCCAGCCCCGACGGCTTCCCACAGCCGGCCAGCGCTCCGAGTACCACGCCGCCGGCCAGCGTCCCGAACGTACGGCGGCTGATCAACATCCCGCGATTGTCCCGAGGGCACGGGTCAATCGCGGGAGGCGATGACGCGCATCGAACCGCTGGTGACCCGGAGCTTGCGTTTGCGCAGCCAACCCAAGCGCTCGATCGGCGGGACCAGGCGGGAGACCGGGTCGAGGAGCTCGCGGACCCGGGTGCTGATGAACGGCAGGGCGTAGTACTGGTAGGCGCTGTCGACTGTGCGGACCGTGTAACCGTTGCGGTTCAGCAGGGTGGTGATCGTGCCCGGGTCGTAGTAGCTGACGTGTTCCGGGATCTTGAACGAGACCCAGCGGGAGCCGGACACGCGGGACAGCAGGCTCTTGATGTTGGGCGTGACGAGGACCATCAGACCGCCCGGCTTGAGCAATCGGGACGCTGTGGCCAGCAGGTCACCCGGATCGGTCAGGTGCTCGATCAGGTGCGACCCGAAGATCACGTCGTACTGCTGGTCCTGGATCTCGGGCACCTCCTCGAGCAGGCCACGGAAGACCCGGCCGGGGTGGCGCATGGCCGCCCACTTGACCGCTGCGGGCGACAGGTCGATGCCGTAGGCGTCGTACCCGGCGTCCAGAGCGGCCTGCAGGAAGTAGCCGTAGCCGCAGCCCACCTCGAGGATGCGGCCGCTCGGGATGTACTGGCGGATCCGGCGGACGTCCTCACGGAAGGTGGCGAGGTACTCCTGCTCCTGGTCCTCGTACTCCGAGTAGCCGGTCCCGGCCTCGCCGTCGAAGTACGTGTCGCCCTCGTAGAGCGCACGCAACGTCTCGGCGGTCGGCGTCGGCACCAGCTGCACCAGTCCGCACGCCGGACACTCCTCGATCGAGTAGCCGCCCTTCGCACCGCGTGGCCGGAACGCTCCCGTCTCACCGCAGAGAATGCACGACGCCATCAGTAAGGTCCCCCGGTCTGGAAGGTTCGCGAAATCTAATTGATTCTGCAGCAACCAAGCAATGGTTTACCGGTCCCCGGGGGCCACCAGCCCGGTTTCGTACGCGAGTACGACCGCTTGCGCACGATCACGGAGTGTCAGTTTGGCGAAGATCCGGGCCACGTGGGTCTTGATCGTAGCCTCACTGAGCGTGAGTTCGGTCGCGAGCTCCGCATTCGACAGCCCGTGTCCCATCAAGGTCAGCACCTCGAGCTCCCGGGGCGTCAGCGCGGCCAGATCGCGATGGACCGCCGGCTGGTTCGGCGCAGGTACGGCGAATCGCTCCACGAGCCGGCGGGTGATCGAGGGAGCGAGCAGAGCGTCCCCGGTCGTGACCAGCCGGACCGCCGCAGCGAGGTGCTCCGGGGTGACGTCTTTCAGCAGGAACCCGCTGGCCCCGGCGGACAGGGCGGCGTACACGTAGCGATCCAGGTCGAAGGTCGTGAGCATCAGGACCCGGCAGCTCGTCGGCTCGGCCAGAATGCGGCGCGTCGCCTCCAGACCGTCCATTGTGGGCATCCGGATATCCATCAGTACGACGTCAGGGTGCAGCCGGCGTACTGCGTCGACGGCCTCGACCCCATCGGCCGCTTCAGCCACAACCTCGATGCCACGCGCGGTCAGGATCATCCGGAAGCCCGTGCGGACCAGTGCCTGATCGTCCGCGATGACTACCCGCGTCACGGGCGCTCCAGTGGGATCTTCGCGCGTACCCGGAAGCCCCCACCCAGCCGGCGCCGCGCATCGAGGTCACCGCCGTACACAGCCACCCGCTGCCGCAGTCCGAGCAGTCCACGGCCCTCACCGGACGCTACCGGCGTCCGGCCGCCGGTCAGCACGCTCGGACCGGTGTTCAGGATCTCCACCCGCAGCGCGTGGTCGGCGTACCGCACTGTCACCTCGGCCTTCACACCGTCGCCATGCTTGAGCGCATTGGTCAGCGCCTCCTGGATGATCCGGTACGCCGTGACGTCGACGCCGGTCGGAAGTGGTCGGGGCTCCCCCGAGATCCGCACGTCCACGGGCAACCCAGCGAACGCGATCCGGTCGATCAACGGGCTCAGCCGACTCAGACTGGGCTGTGGGGAGAGTTCTTCGTCCTCCCCAGTGCCTTGTGGCGCAAGCAGTCCGAGCAGATGCCTCAGCTCAGCCATCGTGTCGCGCCCGGCCGCCTCTACGGCGAGCAAGGCAGCCTCCGCCTGGTCCGGCTCCGTCTCGAGTACATGCCGCGCCGCACCGGCCTGGATGACCATGACGCTGACGTTGTGGCTGACGATGTCGTGCAGATCGTGGGCGATCCTGGCCCGCTCGGCGTCGACTGCGTTCCGCGCGGCACTCTCCCGCTCGCGCTCGAGCAGCCAGCCGCGTTCCTCCAGCGCACGGGTGTGGGACAGTCGCGCGCGAATGAACGCCACTGCAAGCGTCACCGCGGCCAGGCACGCCACCACGGCGACGAGCAGCCAGATCGTGTCCACGGAACCACTGTCCCAGGGGCGTTCCGGATTGCGCATCATCCGCTCGGGGCACGCCGTACATCTCCAGGATGACCGCGCACGGACAGTACGTCGGCAGGCTGACGCCCGGCGCGGGTGACCGGCCCTAGCGTGATCGGCATGACAGGTAACGGACAGGCGGTCGTACGGCTCACCGCCGTACGCAAGGAGTACGGCGAATCCGTCGCACTCGATGGGGTGTCGCTGGAGATCCACGCCGGTGAGGCAGTCGCGGTGATGGGGCCGTCCGGCAGTGGCAAGTCCACTCTGCTCTCGATGGTCGCCGGGCTGGACCGGCCGACGTCGGGGTCGGTGGTGGTGCACGGTGATGACCTGGGCACGCTGGACGAGAAGGGCCTGGCGCTGTACCGGCGCCGGCGGATCGGGATGATCTTCCAGTTCTTCAACCTGCTGGACGACCTGTCCGCTCTCGACAACGTCGCACTGGCCGCGCAGCTGACCGGTACGTCGTCCTCGAACGCCCGCAAGCGCGCCCTCGAACTCTTCGACGAGCTCGGCATCGCCGGCCGCCGGAACACCTACCCGGCCCAGCTGAGCGGTGGAGAGCGCCAACGGGTCGCAGTGGCCCGAGCACTCATGAACCGCCCCGCAGTCCTCCTGGCTGATGAGCCGACCGGCGCACTGGACACCAAGGCCGGCGAACAGGTGATGGACCTGCTGCTGGACCTCAACCAGATCGGCCAGACGCTGCTCCTGGTGACGCACGACCAGCAACTCGCAACGCGCTGCGCCAGCCGCGTGGTCGAGTTCGTGGACGGGCAGATCGCCGGTGAGCGCAGCCTGGAGCGTACGTCGTGAACGCCGTGTGGCCGGTCTCGCGAGCAGCGGTACGACGGCGCCGCGTCCAGACTCTGGTGATCGGTGTCGTCGTACTGCTCTCAACCACGATGATCGTCGTCGCACTGGGCCTGCTGGCCGCATCGAGCGGGCCCTTCGACCAGGCGTACTCACGGCAGAGCGGTGCCCACCTGACGGCGTCGTACGACCGGAGCAAGGTCAGCGATGCCCAACTCAGCGAGGCCGCGCAGAACGCCGCAGGCGTGGCCGGACCGTTCGGCATGGCCACGCTCAACCTGGGCAACACGCGGATGAACGGCGTCCCGCTGTCCCTGGTGACTGTGGGTCGTGCGGATCCCGGCGGCGCCGTCGACCGCCTGAACGTGTGGAAGGGGCGCTGGGCGGACAAACCGGGCGAGATCGTGATCAACCGGAACCCGATCGCCTCTGAGGGCCCTGGTGCGCCCACTTTGACCTCCAACGTGACAGTGGGCGGACAACAGCTCACCATCGTCGGGTTCGCGTACAGCGTGAGCC
Source organism: Kribbella sp. NPDC051952 (assembly GCF_040680855.1). Lineage (NCBI taxonomy): Bacteria > Bacillati > Actinomycetota > Actinomycetes > Propionibacteriales > Kribbellaceae > Kribbella > Kribbella sp. NPDC051952. Next base: position 92,041 of record NZ_JBFAXQ010000003.1, on the reverse strand, counting down.
AGTCCGCCGATGCGTGGGTCACGCCGGCCCAGATGACCGCGCTGAAGCCGACGTCGACGCAGATGCTGTACCGGTTCGCGCAGGCGGCGACCACCGCGCAGGTGGCTGCTGGACAGTCCGCTGTGACGAGCGGTCTGCCGTCCGGTGCCTTGGTGGGCACGCAGTCGTACCTTGCGCTGCGAGAGATGGCGGCTGGTGAGCCGAACACGTTTGTGCCGTTCCTGATGGTGTTCGGCTGGCTCGGGCTGGCAGTGGCGGTTCTGATCGTCGCCAACGTGGTCAGTGGTGCGGTGGTGGCCGGCTTCAAGCACATCGGCGTACTGAAGGCGCTGGGGTTCACTCCGTCGCAGGTGATGACGGTCTATGTGGCGATGGTGTCCCTGCCCGCGATTGTCGGGTGTGCCATCGGTACTGTGCTGGGCAATGTGCTCGCAACCTCCTTGCTGACAAGGGCTTTCGAGAACTACGGCGCCGGCGGGGTCGGCGTACCGGTGTGGGTCGATGTGGCCACGCTGCTCGGCGTACCTGCTCTGGTGGCATTGTCGGCACTGCTGCCTGCGATGCGGGCGCGGAGTCTGTCGGCTGCGCAGGCGATCAGCGCGGGTAGTGCGCCGCGGGCAGGGCGTGGGCTGAAGGTGCAGCGGTGGTTGAGCGGCACTCGGTTGCCGAGGGCATTGAGTCTGGGCCTGGGGCTTCCGTTCGCCCGGCCCGCGCGTACGGCGTTGACGCTGGCGGCAGTGGTACTTGGGGTCACGAGTGTGACGCTGGCGGTGGGCCTCGGGAAATCGTTGACCACCTACCAGACCGCGGCGAGTCGGGTCGATGCGGTCGATCTGACCTTGTTCGGACGCTCCGCGGAGGAGACGCCGGGACCTGCCGATCCTGACGCGCCACCCGCCGCCCAGCTGAGTGACGCGCAGGACGAGGCGCTGCTGCGTTCCACTGCGGGGGTGGAATCGGTCACGGCGAGCACCGACCTGCCGATGCGGTTGCCCGGGACACAGACCGAGCTGCGGGTCTCGTTCTATCGCGGGGACTATCAGCAGCTGGGCTATCGGATCCTGGCGGGGCAGTGGTTTGACGGACCGGGCCAGGTGGTCGTGTCGGAGCGGTTCCTCCGACAGCGCGGGCTGGCGATCGGGGACACCATCACCTTGCAAGCACAGGGCAAGAGTGTCCAGGTCAAGATCGTCGGGAAGGCGCTGTACAACTCAGGCGACGAGGTGTTGTCGAACTGGCAGACGCTCGCGCAGATCGCACCGGACAAGCGGGCGAACCTCTATGAGGTCAACGTCAAGCCAGGGACGAATCTGGACGCGTTCGTCAAGGCAGTGCAGGCCAAGGACCCTGGCCTGGAGCAGACGCCGGGCCAGGACGCGGGGACCTTCGTCGCGATCGTGCTGGCGACTGTCGTCCTGCTCACGCTGATGCTGGGGACCGTGGCTGCGCTGGGTGTGTTCAACACCGTCGTACTGAACACGCGGGAACGTCGCCGCGATCTCGGGATGCTGAAGTCCATCGGGATGACACCCGGTCAGGTCACCATCATGGTGGTCACCTCGATGGCCGCCCTCGGCGCGATCGGCGGCCTCCTGGGGATCCCGCTGGGCATCCTCGCGCACAGGCTCGTCGTACCGGCGATGGCCAACGGCGCGCAGGTGGAGATCCCGGACTTCATGCTCGACGTCTTCCCCTGGTATCTCCTGGCCATCCTGGTGTTTGCGGGCATCATCATCTCGGCCGCCGGCGCGTACGTCCCCGCTCGCTCCGCGGCCCACGCGACCATCGCCGAAGTTCTGCACAACGAATAACTGTCGGTGGCCGTTGATAGACATTCCGGCATGGGTGAGCGGGCGCGGGTGGTGGTGTCGGTGACGGCTTCGGTGGACGGGCGGGTGACGCTGGGGCGTGACCGGCTGCTGCTGTCGGAGGAGGCCGGGCGGGTCTGGCGGTCGCTGAAACCCGCGGGCGCCGACGCGGTGGAGTCCGCGCGTACGGCGCTCTTGGACGAGCTGTACTCGCCGACGGCGATCCTCGAGGGCAGCGGGACCTTCGTCACCGAGGATGCCAGGCCGCTGGAGCTTCCGGCGGCAGACGGTGTCCTCAGCCTGCGCTACGAGGTCGTCCGATGACGATCATGACGGCGGAGCGCGCGCTCGAGTTACTGGATCTCCTGTCTGACAAGGGAATCGAGGTCTGGGTCGACGGCGGCTGGGCAGTGGATGCTCTGGTCGGCCGGCAAACCCGAGAGCACGGTGATCTCGATCTAGGCGTGCTCCGCCCGCAGCTCGACGCAGCCGTCGAGGTCTTGGCCGGCGTCGGCTATGAACTGACGGACGCACGGTACGTCGAGGTGACTGTCCAACTGACCCACTCGGAAGGCCACCGAGTAGACCTGCACCCCAGCACACCAGTCCCAGGTGGCGGCACTCAACAAACCGACTTCGACGGCAACACCTACTACATCCCACCCCCAACGGACGGCCACATCGCCGGCCGCCCAGTGCGCTGCCTCCCCCTAGAAACCCAACTCCACACCCACCAGGGCTACAACCTAAGACCCCAGGACCACCACGACCTCGAGCTGTTACGACTTGTTCGAAAGTCCCTTGATGACTAGGTACTCGGCCGGCATGCGCACTTCGGTCTCGTAGTAGCGGTTGAAGAGGGTGGTGAGGTCCTGGCGGAGGGCCGGCCAGGTTTCGCCGAGAGATTGGCGGGCGAGGACTACCGGGCCGAACAAGGTCGCGTAGCAGTCGACTGCGTCTGTGGGTGTCGCGTGGTGGATCAGGCACTCCTCCCGGGTGAACTCGAGGGCGATGCCGGTGCCTTCGAACAGTTCTCGGACGCTGTCCTCTGAGCCCCAGGCCAGAGGGGGATCGACGTACGACGGGCTGGGTGGCAGATAGCCGCCGACCACGCGGAAGAACTCGCCGATCGCGCCTTCTGGTGTCCAGGCGCTCACCCCCAACCGCCCGCCCGGCCGGAGGACGCGGGCAAGCTCATCGGCAACCACCTCGTGGCGGGGCGCGAACATGCAGCCGAAGGCCGAGAGCACGACGTCGAAGCTCTCGTCCGCGAAGGGGAGGTCTTCCGCGTCGCCCTCGACCCACTCGACCGCGAGTCCGTCCGCCCGCTCTGCCGCACGAGCGAGCATGGCCGGGGTCAGATCAAGCCCAGTGACGTGAGCGCCGGTTCGCGCCGCCGGAATCGTCAAGTTTCCCGTCCCGCACGCCACGTCCAGGACCTCTTCACCAGCCTGCACACCCAGCGCGTCCACCAACCGGGGGCCGACCTCGTACAGCCCCTCCGTCTGCATCATCGCGTCGTAGTCCCCAGTGCTCCACGTGGTCCGCACCGACTCCTTGTACTGCTCCAACAGCTCCATGTCCGCCAGCATCAACCGCACTGGCCCCGCGCACATCGCCTGAACAGGCCATCCTCTACGGCAACCCACGCTGCGTCGCTTGGGCCACCGCGGCTGCCCGCGTCGAACAGCTCAACCGCGTGTAGATGTTGGCCACATGCCGATGCACGGTGTGCTCGCTGATCACCAGCCGGGCGGCGATCTCCCGATCACCCAGGCCGTCGGCGACCAACCGCAGTACGTCGAGCTGCCGAGCACTCAGGACCTCTGCAGCCACGGGCACAACCGTCCGCCCGAGCGCGTCCAGGCTTCGCGCGAGTTCCACCCGGGCCCGTACCGCCTCACGGGGTGCGACCGGCTCAAGCAGGTCGATAGCGTCTTCGAAGCAGTCGCAGGCCTTCTCGTGGTCATCCTGAGCGGCGGCGTACAGCCCCTCGGCGAACCGTGCCGCCGCACGCAGCGGACGCGTACCCACGCGCGCAGAAATCGAGCAGAACTCGGTCAGATGGGTCAGGGCCGATACGTAGTCGCCCAGCGCGAGTTCCGCCCGCACGAGCAGTTCGAGCGGCCAGGCCCGATTGACCGAGCCCGCCCCGGGGATCCGCCGCAGAATCCGCTCCAGCATCGCCAAAGCCGCAGCCGGGTCCTCCCGATCCAGCGCGAGCTCCGCCAGACCACGTTGCGCCACCGAATGCCACGGCGCCTCGTTGAACAGAGACTCCGCCGCAGCCAGCCGACCCTGCCGCCGACGCAGGTCCCCCAGCCGTACGACGGCCTCGGCCCGCCAGTAGGGCCGTTTCACGGTCAGATCGTCACAAGCCGCGGTCAGCTCCAACTCGGCGGCGTCCCAATCCCCATGCCAGCTGAGAATCGCCGCATAGTGCGCCCGGCACACGCCGGTGACGAACCGCGCCTCCATCCGCCGGCTGAAGTCCTCGATCTGCCGGCACCACTGCACACCGCGCTCGTAGTCCCGGATCTCTTCGCAGGCTGAGATCAGCCGGCAACACGTCCACGCAGCCGGCGCCAGATTCTCGAACTCCCCGCCGAGCGCGGCAGCCGTCGCCTCATCAAGACACCGCATCCCCGCTTCAACGGCACCCTCCTCAACCAACGCGAGCCCCTCGGTGGCCAGGCTGAACATCTCCAGATCCACCGCACCAAGCCGACGCCCGAGCTCCCGCGCCTGTACGGCGAGTTCCCGCGCACGACCGGTGTCATGCCGACCGAGAGCGCCATGCGCATCGAACACCGTCATCCAGCCTTGCTCCGGGCACGGCTCCAGCCTGTCGAGCAGCCGGGCCGCCCGGTTGAACCAGCCCTCGGCCACCGCTCCGGCGCCCCGAAACTCGTTGTGATCGTCGCCCAGCCACAACGCCAGCCGACCCGCACCCCGCGCGTCATCGGCCTTCCGATAGAGCCGATAAGCCTGCTCCCGGGCATCCAGACAAGCCGGCACGTCCTCAAGCCACCAGGCCGCCCAACTCAACCCCTCGAAGGCCTCGGGCGACGGAAGCGCCTGCTCGAACGCGACCCGGGCGACCGACCAGGCTCCGCGTGACAGCGCAGCCCGGCCGGCGGCCAGGAACTCGTCGTACGACGTCCTCACCGGCTGGATCATGTTCCGGCGTCCCGGCCGGAAGCAAGAGGTCAGAGGTACGGCAGTAGTTCGGCCTCCTCGCGGTCCAGGTGGGCGGTGAGGAGCGCGATCAGGTGGTCGACCTTGGACAGGAGGTCGGGGGCCGGGGTCGCGACCACTTCTTCCAGCTCGGCCAGCAGTACAGCGATCTGCTCGTGCTCGGTGTCCAGAGTCGTAATGAGGTCGGCCAGCTCGGGATGCTCCGCGGCGATGGCAGGGAACAGTCCCTGGGATTCGCCGGTGTGGTGGTAGTGGAGGCCCTGGCACATGGTCAGGCAGTTGACGCGGAGCTGAGCGCCGAGGGTGCCCGAGGCCGCGACTTCCTTGCGAATCAAGGCAAGTTCGCGCCGGAAGGCGGTGTGGATGCGCTGGAGGAACTCGGCCACCGAGCCGCGGCCGTCACCGGGTGGGCCCGGCCTCGGGACGAGTGCGACGACCGGGAGGGTCCGGCCGGAGCTCGTCTCGTAGTCGCTCCAGCCCACGTCCGCCTCGACGAGCCGGGCGAACACCTCGTCGCGTTCGGCTCCGCTCAGGACGACTGCGGTGGCCGGATAGGTGAACAGGCCGTTCTCGACGCTGACCTGTGGATCGGCGACGACGTTGTGATACCAGTCCGGGTGCTTCGGACTGCCGCCGGCCGAGCCGACGACGAGCGTACGGTCGCCGTCCGGGTAGTAGCCCAGGATCGTCGTGTGCTCACGGCCGGAGCGGGCGCCGGTGGTTGTCAGTAGCAACAATCTGGCGTCTTCGAAGGGCGCGCCGACCTTGCCGTCGTTCGCCCGGAATTCCTTGATCAACTGTGCGGTGAAATCGTTCAGGGTTCGCTTCTCTCATGAGTGGTTGCCGGAAAGCTCGCAGATCAAGAGGAAACGTAGGTGGGCCTCGAACGGCCCGCCCGGCGCTCAGAACGCGCCCGGGCACCCAACTCGTGCATGGCCAAAGGCCGACCCGGCAGTCACGTTCGAAATCTTACCAACGCGAACCGGTCAACCAAGTGCGTTCGTAGCGGCGGGTATGAAACTGGCGATTCGCGCGGCCGATGCCACCGACGTACCGGCGATCCACGCCCTCGCCGAGCGGGCGGTCGCCAAGATGCTGACCGACTACTACTCGCCGGCCCAGCTCGCGGCCGGCGAGCAGACGCAGCTCTACCAGGTCGAGCCCGAGCTGATCGCCGACGGCACGTACTACGTGATCGAGGTCGACGGCAGCATCGTCGGCGGCAGTGGATGGAGCCACCGCGGCACGTTCCATCCCCCTGGCGCGGTGAGCGACCACACGACCGACCCGGGTACGGCGACCATGCGGGCGACGTACGTCGATCCGCGGTGGACGCGCCGTGGTTTCGCCCGGCTCCTCGCCCAGGTGACCGAGACCGCGGCGGCAATCGCGGGATTCCGCCGATTCGAGGCGATGTGTACGCCGCCGAGCGAGGCCCTCCGGCGGTCAATGGGCTACGAGCTGGTCGAGCGGATGGACGTCCCGGTACTCGGCGACATCAGCTGGAGTGCGGCGCTGATGCGGAAGGAGATCGTAGACAATGTCTAGATGACCAGCCTCCCGCTGCGCGACCGCCTTGTTCAGGCAGGTGTCGAGCTCCTCGAGGAGGAAGGACTCGGCGAACTCAGCCTACGGGCTATCACTCGGCGTACCGGGGTGTCTCATGGTGCGCCGCGGCGGTACTTCCCGACGCATAACGCGCTGCTCGCCGCCATCGCCGCGACCGGGCTGGCTGACCTCGCCGAGCGGATGAAGCCGGGATCGACAGGCGAACCGGCGGAGTTGCTGGTCGAGGCCGCGCAGAGCTACCTGCGATTCGCGGCCGAGCGGCCCGGGATGTTCGAGCTCCTGTTCCGCCACGACCTGCTGGCCGGCGCCGGGGGCAACCTTCGGGCGACCTCGCTCCCGCTCTTCCAGGTCTTCACCGATCTCGTCGGCCAGGTTCACCCGGGCGACGCCAAACAACGCGCGACCGCCCTGTGGACCAACATCCACGGCCTGGCCACGCTCCGCGCCACCAACGCGCTGGAGCTCCTCGGCACCACCGACCTCACCCCGATGGTCCGCCACGTCGTCCAGGTCCACCTGAGCTGACTCACCGTAATCAGCGCCCTGCGAAACGCAGCCAAACCCTCATTTCGGCAAGGTGTTGCAGAAATGCGTTGAGGAACTAGCGAAAAAAACTCAGGAATGCTGTAACGGCGGACACGCTGTGACGATAAAAGGTTCGAGCGTCCCAGCGGGGGGCCGAGTGGGACGCTCCGGTGTTTCTTCGGGACCACCGAGTGTGGAGGGGGCCTCGCAGGTGCTCACCCGGGGCGGGGTGAGCACCTGTTCGAGGATTCTCGGGCAGGTGGCTGATCAGCCCTTGATGCCCACGTTCGCCATTCCTTCGACGAACCACTTCTGGGCGAAGACGAACAGTACGATCATCGGCAGGGTCGCCAGCGCCGTACCGGCCATCAGGTAGGGCCACTGGATCTCCGCGGGGTTCTGCGAGAAGATCGCCAGCCCCAACTGCAGCGGCCGCATCGTGTCCGACGTGGTGATCATCAGTGGCCAGAGGAACCCGTTCCAGGCCGCCTCGATCTGGAACACGCAGATCGTGATCAGGGCCGGCTTGATCAGCGGCGTCATGATCCGCCAGAAGATGCCGAACTCGCCGAGCCCGTCCACCCGGGCCGCCTGGGCCAGTTCGTCCGGCAGCGACACATAGAACTGCCGGGCCAGGAAGGTGAACAGCGGCGCCGCACCCAGCGGGATGATGAGCCCCCACCAGGAGTTCAGCCAGCCGATACCGCCGTGGCCGAGGATGTTGTTGCCGCCGAACAGCGGGATCGACTTCACGATCATGAACAACGGCACCAGGATGATCTGGAACGGCACGAGCAGCAGCAGGATGAAGTAGTTCAGTAGCATCTTCCCGCCGCGCAACGGCATCTTCGCCAGCGCGTAGCCCGCCGTCGTACAGACCGCGAGCGTGAACGCCGTCTCCCCGATCGCGATGAACGCGCTGTTGCGGAAGTACCGCAGGAACGGCGCGGTCTGCATCGCCTCGGAGAAGTTGCGCCAGCGCAGTTCCCCGGGCAACCAGGAGAACTTCAGGATCTCCAGGTCGCTCTTGAACGCGGTCAGCACCATCCAGAGGAACGGCGTGATCATCAGCAGTGCGCCGACGATCAATACGACGTACAACAGGATCCGGCCCGGCCGGACCGCCGACGGTTTGCGGGACGCGACCGCCGGCAACGTGGCGCTAGTCATTGGTGTCCGCCCTCTGGATCAGGCGCCCGACCCCGATGAACAACGCGATCACGACCATCATGATCACGGTCTCGGCGGACGCGTAGCCAAGCTTCAGGTCCTGGAACGCGTTCTGGTAGATGTCCAGCACCAGTACGCGCGTCTCACTGCCGGGCCCACCCCGGGTCATCACGTAGACCAGGTCGAAGACCTGGAAGGTGCCGACGATCGAGGTGATCAGCACGAAGAACTGCACCGGACCGAGCGCCGGCCAGGTCACGTTGCGGAACTTCTGCCAGCGGCTGGCGCCGTCCAGGTCGGCCGACTCGAGCAGATCGCGGGAGACGCCCTGCAACGCGGCCAGGTAGATGATGATCTTGGTGCCGAGGCCCTGCCAGATCCCGACCACCATCAGCGACGGCAGCGCGGTCGCCGGATCGGCCAGCCAGCGGTTCGGCGCGAAGCCGAACAGGCTGAGGAATCCGTTCGCAAGACCCGAGCCCGGGTTGTAGATCCACAGCCAGATGGTGGCGATCGCGACCGTCGCGGTCACCGTCGGGATGTAGAACGCGGTCCGGAAGAAGCCGATGCCCTTGATCTTCTGGTTCAGGCCGATCGCGACCGCGAGCGAGATCGCCATCGAGATCGGGATCACCACGATCGCGTACAGCACGGTGTGCCACAGCGACGCCAGGAAGTCGACGTCACGGAACAGTTCGGAGTAGTTGCCGAAGCCCACCCACGACCAGGTGTCACCGAAGCTGTAGTCGGTCAGGCTGAGCACCAGCACAGAGATCACCGGGATCACGATGAAGATCGCGGAGTGCAGCAGCGCGGGGGTGAGCAGGGTCCAGCCGGCCCGGACCTGACTGCGGATCAGGGTGCGGCTGTCCTTGGACGGAGCGACTTTGCGGGAAGAGTCCAGTGCTGGACGTTCAAGAGTTGTGCTCATCGGGACTGTCCTGCCAGGTTGTGCAGCACTTTGGCGGGATCCTTCTGTCCGAGGACCGCCTGGGTGAGCTGGATGTCGAAGTTGCCGCGCATCTCGAGCCAGTTGGACGGCACCTCGTTCTCGTTGGCGGCGTACACCAGGCCCTCGGCGACGAACTTGCTCAACGGGTTCGACTTCGCCTGCGGTGAGTTGGCGGCGTCCTTGTAGGCCGGGACCTTCTTGTTCAGCTTGGCCATCGCGTCCAGCGTCGTCGGCTTGGTCATGGTCTGGATGAAGGCCCAGGCCGCGTCCTTGTGCCGGCTGCGGGACCCGATCGAGGCCAGGTCGCCACCGACGTACTCGATCTGCTTGCCGCTGTTGAAGCGGAAGAACTCCAGGTCGTCACAGTTCTTCTGGCCGATGCCCTTCTCAGAGCAGTCGACCGCGCCACCGACGATGCCCATCGCGGCCTCGCCGCTGTAGACGAGCGGTTGCTGGGCGGCGTTGGTCTGACCGTAGGGCTGGACGTTGTTGATCATCGACTTGATCCACAGCAGCGTGTCCAGGCCGGCCTTGTTGTCGAAGTTCGGTTCGCCGCCGACGTAGAGCGGCGTACCGGTCGAGGCCAGGAACGTGACGAACGACTGCCGGAAACCGGTCGCGGAGGCGAGATCGAACCCGCTCCGGGTGATGTTGCCGTCCTTGTCCCGCTTGGTCAGCTTCTCGGCCGCCACCTTGATCTCGGCCAGCGACGTCGGCGGCTTGGACGGATCCAGTCCGGCTTCGCGGAACGCACTCTTGCGCAGCGCGACCGCGCGGGTGTCGGCGATCAGCGGGTAGCCGTACAGCTTGCCGTCGTACGTCGCCGCCGGGATCAGCGCCGCCGTACTCTTCTCCTTGATCACGTCCGGCGTCACGCCGTACTTGCCGAGGTCCTCGAAGATCCGCTTGGAGGCGAACGGCTGGATCCAGCCGACGCCGGTGACCATCACGTCGTACGGGATACCGGCCGCGATCGAGGTCGACAGCTTCTCGTTCAGGTTGTTGTACGTCGCGAAGTCCGGCTCGACCTTCATCTTCGGATAGGTCTTCTGGAAGTCGTCGACGACCTTCTGGAACTCCTCCCGCCCCTTCGTACTGGGCGGGAACGACGGGAGCAGCACCCGTAGGGTCCCGGTCGCCTCAGCCGGCGGCACCCCGTCGGTGCTCTTGTCGATCACCCCGTTGCCACAACTGCTGACCACCACGCTCAGCGCGGCCGCCAGCAGGGTCAGTCCCACGGCGCGTCTCACAGGGGGAACTCCTTCGCTACTCGACCTGGGTCATCCCCAAGTGCAGCGAAAGTATGGGAAAGGGCTTTCCTCGTCAATACCTCAGCGCTCGAATGATCACAATCGATCAGTTCCGGAACAAAGCGACGCGGGGTTCCGCGTCGGCCACGGCTCCGCACGACGTCCGGATGTTCAGGTCGGGCAGCAGGCTGAGGTGCTGGACCGGGGCCGGATCGCCCTTGAGTTTGCGGAGCAGGAGCTCGCAGGCGGTGCCGCCGAGGGCGAACTTCGGCGGGCAGACCGCGGTCAGCGGTACGACGGCCAGCGCGGCGGTCACGTCGTTGTACGCGATCACGGCCAGGTCCTCGGGCACGCGCAGCCCGCGCTCCATCGCCCGCTCGACCAGCCGGGCGCCGTGTTCGTCGGAGTGCACGAGTACGGCGCGACTGTCGAAGGCCTCGCACTCCGCCAGGAACGCGTCGAGTTGGGCCAGCGCGACCGGGTCGTCGCCGCGCATCGGCAGGTCGACCGGTGAGAGGAACACCTCGACGTCCAACGCAGCGGCCGCCGACTCGATCCCGCGCCGGAGCCAGTGCGCCGTCACCGTCGCCTGCAGGTTGATCGCGACCCGGCGGTGACCGAGCGCGGCGAAGTGCCGGAGCGCCAGCATCGCGCCGTACGCGTGATCGGTGCGGACGTGGTCGTACTCGCGGGCCACGTGCGGGAACCCGAACGCCCGCTCCATCAGCACCACGGGTACGTCGATCTCGTCCAGCCGGGAATCGAGTTGGTCCGCGGCCCCGTCCCCGAGCGCGGTGCTGATCAGCAGCCCGGCCACGCCGACCTCGAGCACCTTGTCGATCCGCTGCCGCTCCCGCTCCACGTCGTACCCGGAGACCCCCAGCACCAGGCGGGCGCCGTACCGGCCGGCCATCGCCTCGGCGCCGCGGATCACGTCGGAGTAGTACGACGCGGCACTCGGTACGACGATCCCGATCGTGAGCTGACTGCCCTGCGTCTCGCGGCCGGCCGGGCTGGTCCCGATCGCGCCACCGTGGACCCGGCGGAGCAGGCCGGCCGAGTCCAGCTCGGCCAGGTCCCGGCGTACTGTGATCGCGGAGACGCCGAGCTCGGCGACCAGTTCGGCCACCCGGAGCCGGCCGTGCCGCCGTAGGCTCCGCAGGATCAGCTCGTGGCGCTCCGGTGCGAGCATGCAGCCCCCTTGCTGGGTCCAATCGAGCTGGCATCTGATTGTTCGTGATCATACGATCAACGCAGGCCGCACGGAACGAGGAGGCGATTCGGTGCCAGGCACGAACCGGACCAACAGCGTGTTGGGGAAGCTGTCGGTCGTCGGTGATCTGCTGATGCTGCAACTCGTCTTCCTGGTGCTGGGCTTCGGGATCATCACCCTGTTCCCGGCTGCGTTCGCGCTGCAGCGGGTGCTGCCGGACGCGATCAGCCAGGAGCGGCCGGGGCTGATGCGTTGGTACTTCAAGCAGTTCGCCTGGGCGATGCGCCGGTTCTGGCTGTCCGGGACCGGGCTGTGGGCCGGCAGCGTGCTGCTCGCGTTCGGGATCACGTTCTGGGCGTTCTCCGGCGGCGGGGCGCGGATCTTCGCGCTGGCGATCCTGATCCCGCTGACCGGGATGATCCTCGGCCTCTATCTGTGTGGACTCGCCGTCCTCCCGGATGCGGCGGACACCGTGACCATGAAGTCACTGTTCCGGTCGGCGAACCTGTTCCTGCTCCGGCGACCACTCCCGGTCGCCGGCGGGGTCGTCGTACTGCTCACCTGGTTCGCGCTCGCGTCGCAGGTGCCGACGCTGCTGGTTGTCGGGTCCGGACTGGTGCCCGGACTGACGGCGTACGCCCTGTCCCGGGTAGGTCGGGAAAAAAGTTCTGAAGGCGTGTCAATCTGACGTCTCCCAGTTCGACGTATGGGTGTGAGGCCCAAAAACGACGAACTTCAAGGAGACACCGAGATGTACGCGACGACCGAATCCCTGGCGACTTCGCCGGCCACGCAGGGCGGCCGCTCGCGCTGGGCAGCTCTTTACACACTGTGCGCGGGCATGCTGATGATCGTGCTCGACGTCACCGTGGTGAACGTGGCCCTCCCGGCCATCCAGGACGACCTCGGCTTCACCAACTCCTCCCTGGCCTGGGTGGTGAACGCCTACCTGATCGCCTTCGGTGGACTGCTGCTGCTGGCCGGCCGGCTCGGCGACCTGCTCGGCCGCCGGAACATCTTCACCGCCGGCCTGATCGTCTTCACCGCCGCTTCCGTACTCTGCGGCCTGGCCTGGTCGCAGGAAGTGCTCGTCATCGCCCGGTTCATCCAGGGCGTCGGCGGCGCGCTGACCTCCGCGGTCATCCTCGGCATGATCGTGACGCTGTTCCCCGAGCCGCGGGAGCAGGCCAAGGCGATCGGCGTCTTCGCCTTCGTGGCGTCGGCCGGTGGGTCCATCGGTCTGCTGGCCGGTGGCGTACTGACCCAGGCGATCAGCTGGCACTGGATCTTCTTCGTGAACCTGCCGATCGGCGTGCTGACCGCCGTACTGGCTGTGAAGCTGATCGAGAAGGACAAGGGCCTGGGGCTCGGGCGTGGCACCGACGTACCGGGTGCGCTGTTGATCACCTCCGCGCTGATGCTGGGTGTGTACACGATCGTCAAGCCGGCCGCCGAGCTCGGCTGGACCGCCCCGCGGACGCTCACCCTGGCTGTCGTGACGCTGGCGCTGCTGGCCGGCTTCATCGTCCGCGAGGCCACCGCCGCGAACCCGCTCGTCCCGCTGCGGATCTTCCGCTCCCGCACGCTGACCGGTGCGAACCTGATCCAGGCGCTGTCCAGCTCGGGCATGTTCGGCATCTTCTTCCTCGGTTCGCTGTACCTGCAGCGAGTGCTCGGGTACGACGCTCTCGAGATCGGACTGGCCTTCCTGCCGACCACCGTGGTGATGGGACTGCTGTCGGTGAAGTACTCCGAGAAGCTGGTGATGAAGTTCGGCCCGCGTCGCCCGCTGATCGTCGGACTGTCGCTGATCGTGGTCGGACTGGTCCTGTTCACCCAGGCTCCGGTCGGTGGCAGCTACTTCGTCCACGTCCTCCCGGTCCTGCTCCTGCTGGGCCTGGGTGGCGGCGTCTGCTTCCCGGCCCTGATGGGCCTGTCGATGTCGGACGTCAAGCCTGAGGACGCGGGTCTGGCCTCCGGTCTGATCGGCACCATGGGTGAGGTCGGCGCCGCGCTGGGCCTGGCCATCCTGGCCACCCTGTCGGCCACCCGCACCGCCTCGGTCGCCGACACCAAGCCGGCCCTCGACGCCCTGACCGACGGCTACCACCTCGCCTTCGCCGTAGCCGCCGCCATCGTCGCCGCCTCGGTCGCCATCGCCCTCACCGTGATGCGCCCGGCCAAGCAGCCCGTCGAGACCTCCGAAGAAGACGACCTGGTTCTCGAAGCCGCCTGATCCAGTACGCCGTACTCCCCGGGACCACTCAGGTCCCGGGGAGTTCTGCGCGTTGTCCACAGGGTGGGGGGATCGAGTTTCGAAGTGGGGGTGGGATGGGGAAGGATGTGGGTCCCGACGGGTCGGCAGATGGCTCGTCGGAAAGTTGTCGGTAGAGGGGAACGGGACGTGGTCGTGCAGTCGGTCGAGCAGCGGATCGCCGAGGAGCTGGAAGTCGGCGAGAACCAGGTGCGGGCAGCGGTGGCGCTGCTGGACGAGGGATCGACGGTCCCGTTCATCGCGCGGTACCGCAAAGAGGTCACCGGGATGCTCGACGATGCGCAACTGCGCACGCTCGAGGAGCGCCTGCGGTATCTGCGCGAGCTGGACGAGCGCCGGCAGACCGTGCTCGAGTCGATCGAGAGCCAGGGCAAGCTCGACGACGCCCTGAAGGCCTCGATCGTGGCCGCCGACACGAAGTCGCGGCTCGAGGACATCTACCTGCCGTTCAAGCCAAAACGCCGTACGAAGGCGATGATCGCCCGGGAGAACGGTCTCGAGCCGCTCGCCGACGGGCTGATGGCCGACCCGGACGTCGAGCCGTTCGCGGCCGCGGCCGTCTTCGTGAACGCCGAGGTCCCGGATCCGCAGGCGGCGCTGGACGGCGCGCGGGCGATCCTGGTCGAGCGGTTCGCCGAGGACGCCGACCTGATCGGTGAGCTGCGCGAGCGGCTGTGGACGCAGGGCCGGCTGGCGTCGGTGGTGCGTGAGGGCAAGGAGACCGACGGCGCCAAGTTCTCGGACTACTTCGACTTCGACGAGCCGTTCACCAAGATGCCGTCGCACCGGATCCTCGCGCTGTTCCGCGGTGAGAAGGAGGACGTACTGACGCTGTCGGTCGAGCCCCTGCCCGCGGGCGTCGAGGCCGACGGCCCGACCGAGTACGAGGCGACGATCGCCCGCAAGACCGGCGTGGACAACCAGGGCCGGCCGGCCGACAAGTGGCTTGTCGAGACGGTCCGCTGGGCCTGGCGGACGAAGATCCTCGTCCACCTCGGCATCGACCTGCGGATGCGGTTGCGGCAGGTCGCCGAGGACGAGGCGATCCGGGTGTTCGCGGCCAACCTGCGTGACCTGCTGCTGGCCGCCCCGGCCGGCACCCGCGCGACGATGGGCCTCGACCCGGGCTTCCGGACCGGCGTCAAGGTGGCCGTGGTGGACGCGACCGGCAAGGTGGTCAACACCGGCGTCATCTACCCGCACGTCCCGCAGAACCAGTGGGACAAGTCGATCGCCACCCTGGCCCAGCTGGCCGCCGCGCACAACGTCGACTTGATTGCCATCGGCAACGGCACGGCGTCGCGCGAGACGGACAAGCTGGCCGCGGAGCTGATCGCCAAGCACCCGGAGCTCAAGCTCACCAAGGCAGTCGTGTCGGAGGCCGGGGCGTCGGTGTATTCGGCATCCGCGTTCGCCTCCCAAGAGCTGCCCGGGATGGACGTGTCGCTGCGGGGCGCGGTCTCGATCGCACGCCGGCTGCAGGACCCGCTGGCCGAGCTGGTGAAGATCGATCCGAAGTCGATCGGCGTCGGGCAGTACCAGCACGACCTCCCGGAGAACTCGCTGTCCCGCTCGCTCGACGCGGTGGTCGAGGACTGTGTGAACGCGGTCGGCGTCGACCTCAACACCGCGTCCGCACCGCTGCTCACCCGGGTCTCCGGGATCACGCCGGGGCTGGCCGACAACATCGTCCTGCACCGCGACCAGAACGGGCCGTTCACGTCCCGCTCGGCGTTGAAGGAGGTCGCGCGGCTCGGCCCGAAGGCGTTCGAGCAGGCGGCCGGGTTCCTCCGGATCCCCGACGGCCAGGACCCGCTGGACGCCTCCAGCGTGCACCCTGAGGCCTACCCCGTCGTACGACGGATTCTCGACTCGACCGGTCAGGACCTGAAGGCGCTGATCGGGTCGGCCGAGCTGAAGAAGCTGAAGGCGGCGGACTTCGTCGACGACATGTTCGGCCTCCCGACGGTCACGGACATCCTGGCCGAGCTGGAGAAGCCCGGGCGGGACCCGCGACCGGCATTCAAGACCGCGATGTTCGCCGAGGGTGTCGAGAAGATCGCCGACCTCAAGCCCGGGATGACGCTGGAGGGACAGGTCACGAACGTGGCCGCGTTCGGGGCGTTCATCGACATCGGCGTCCACCAGGACGGTCTCGCGCACGTGTCCGCGCTGTCGAAGAACTACGTCAAGGACCCGCGCGAGGTGGTCAAGCCCGGCGACATCGTCAAGGTCAAGGTGCTCGAGGTCGACATCCCGCGCCAGCGCATCTCCCTCACCCTGCGCCTCGACGACGAGCCAGGCGCCGGAGCCGGCCGCCCCGGCGATCGCGGCTCCCGTCCCGCCGGCAACCAGGGCGGCGGTGGTCGCGGCGGTCAAGGTGGACGCGGCCCAAGCGGTCAGGGTGGCGGCGGCCAGGGTGGTCGTGGTCCAGGCGGTCAGGGCGGCGGTGGTGGTCGCGGCGGTCAGGGCGGTCGCGGTCAGGGCGGACGCGGTGGTCAGGGCGGTCAAGGTGGTCAGAAGCAGGGCCGCGGTGGCTCGCAGCCCGAGACGCCGATGGACGAGACCTCCCTCGCCGATGCTTTCCGCAAGGCCGGTTTCACGGTCCGCTGACGTCGAAGGGTGACGACCAGTTCCGACGTACCGAGTGAATCCATCGAGGAGGACACCTGATGCGCGACCTGATCGTCACCCAGAACATCACCGTCGACGGCGTCGTCGAGGCCGGCGACTGGTTCGGCCCGGCCGACGGCGGTGAGGACGTACTCGACGCAGTGCGGGAGCAGTCGGCGCGCGCCGACGCGTTCCTGACCGGTCGCGTCACCTTCGAGGAGATGCGTGGCTTCTGGCCACAGCAATCCGATGACGAGACCGGCGTCACGGCCTACTTGAACAAGGTGCAGAAGTACGTCGTCTCCAGCACACTGACCGATCCGGGCTGGGAGCCGACCACAGTCCTCCCGAGCATCGACGACGTACGACGCCTGAAAGACGCCCCCGGCGCAGACATCGTCTGCACCGGGAGCATCCAGCTGTCCCAGGCCCTCATCGCTGCCGACCTGGTGGACGAGTTCCGCTTGTTCGTCTACCCGACAGTGGTCGGGCACGGCCGGCGGCTGTTCCCCGACGGCCACGGCAAGGCCCTCCGGCTCACCGGCAGTCGGACCTTCACCAGCGGAGTCATGCTGCTCACCTACCGGCCGGTCCCGAGTCAAGCCGGGAGTTAGGCCGGGAGGACTTTCAGGACGTTGCCGTTCTTGTCGTAGGCGGTGACTTTCCCGTCCGGGCGACCCTGCGGATCGTTGTTCAGCCACGCGACCGAGTACCAGCCGTCCACCACCTTCACATCGTGGTGGACGCCGGCCTTCGATTCGATCCGGATCTTGGCGATGTTGGAAGCCACGCGCCCCTGGCCGACGAACAGCCAGCCCTCGCACTCTCTTCCCTGGCACACCTGCCCGCCGGAGACGGAGAAGTTCTTGTCGAAGGCCTGCCGGGCAAAGTCCGCCACGGTCAGCATCCTCGGTCCGGACCCGAACGGGGTCGCGAAATCCTGCCAGGCCGGCGCCAGATTGCAGTTGACGACCGACCGACCGGACGGCGACATCGCAGTCAGGCTGATCGCCCGCCCGGGCTCGGTCTCCGAGGTGAGGATCCGCCACTTGGTCAGGTCGGTCCAGAACAGGACGGAGCAGTTGCGCAGCTGTCCGGCCGCCGTCGCGGGCATCGGATCGCGCCGGGCAGCTGCCACGAGACCGGCCGACGGCTTGTCAGCACCCGGAATCGTGCACATGGCGTCGTGATCACCGGCTTTCAGCTCGAAGCGCACGGTGTCGCCCGAGTACCAGAAGGAGTTCTTCTGGATCGATCTCTTGATCCCGGGATAGCGCAGCGCACAGCGACGGCTCGCTTCGGCGTACGAAAGCTTCTGGTTGATCCCCTCCTCGCCGCGTGGCGCGCCCGGGACGGGAGTGAAGCCGGGTGTTGCGGTCTTGACGGCCGGCTGGGTGCCGGACACGGCAGGCTGGTTGTCGGCGGTGTTCAGGTTCGGAAGCAGGCTCGCCGCGATCACGACTGCTGCGACGCCGGCGATCCCGCCACCGGCCGAGAGCAGTCTGCGGCGGCGACGGCCGCGGCGGCTGCGGTCGAGGAGTGCGTGCGCGTCGATCGGACCCAGCGGGTCCTGGCCGGCCAAGCGGCGGAGTTCGGCGCCGACGTCGTCCATCTCGTTCTCCTTCACAGGGCCCGCCCCAACTGCCGGACCTGGTTGATGGCGTTCCGGAGAGTCTCGAGACCTCGTGCCGTCTGGCTCTTCACCGTGCCTTCCGAGCAGCTCAGCAGCTGCGCGGTCTGCTCGACGGACAGGTCCTCGTAGTACCGCAGCACCACACAGGCACGCTGTCGCGGCGCGAGTAGTTCCAGCGCGGTCAGAACCTCGTCGCGCTGCGCTTGTTCGGCTGCGTGATCGCCCGGCAGGTCTCGGTCGGCCGGCAGGTCAGCGGTCGGCACTTCCCGGCGCCAGGGGCGCCGACCGCTGTCCAGGGCCGCGTTGACGACGATGCGGCGGGCGTACCCGAGCGGGTTCCCGCCGCGATCCACCTTCGCCCAGGACCGGTACAGCTTGTACAGCGAGTCCTGGACGATGTCGTCGGCGCGATGCCAGTCGCCGCAGACCAGAAACGCGGTTCGCCGCAGTGACCCACTCGTCGCTTCGACGAACTCGACGTACTCCTGATCGCGATCGACCATCGGCCCTCCACTCTCCCTTGTGCCCTCAATACGAGAGCGGGTCGAGCCGGGGTTGCATCAGCGCAGATCGTCGAGATGACCGCCGGGATCGCCGAGGTGGACGGCGGTCGCCCGGGGCGCGTACCCGAGCCGCCGGTACACGCGGTCCGCACCGTCATCGCCCGGCGTCAGCCAGGCAAGCGTCGCCCCGGTCAGCTCGAACGCCTGCTGGGTCGCGTACGCCGTCGCGATCCCGCCGAGCCCGCGGCGCCGATGACTGTGGATCGTCCCGACCCCCGCCACCTCGGTGACACCGTCGGCGACCGCGGTCCAGGAGGCCGAGGCAACGGGTACGCCGTCGACGCGGACCAGGACGCACCCACCGTCCGCGGGATCGGGCTGGACCGGAGAGTCGGGGCTCTCCATCTCGTACGCCTCGGCCGATACAGCGTTCGCCTCGGCCTGCTGCTCGTCCGACTCCACCACTTCTGTGCTCACACCGGCCGGCAGTTCAGGAAACACGAGCTCGGACGGCTCGACGACCAGCAGCGGCAGGTGGGAGACGATCGTCATGCCCTTGCCCGCCAGGGCCTCGGCCAGGCCCGGGCTGGCCTCTTCGACAAGCTCGGCGTGCAGCCAGCGGCCCTCCGCGCGGAACGCCTGCCGGATGGTGTCGAGCGCCCACGGGACCTCTTCCGGATCGAACGGCTGCCCGGGGTCGGCCGCGAGCATGCCCGACAGATACCAGGTGTCCTCGTCGTGCAGCAGGCCCACCAGCGGTCCCGCGACGATCTGCCGCTTCGATCGCGCCGAGCCGGTCAACTGAGCCGCGGCGATCCGCGCACCGATCTCCATGCCCTGGACCCTATCCAGCCTGCGAGAGCAGCAGCAGATCGAGCAGCCGGTTGAGATCCGCGGCGTTCGCCGGCCGATCGAGTACGGCGCTCAGCCCGTCAACGGCCCGAATCAGCTCAGCCTGGACAATCGACCGTGGCTGGGACTGGGCGACCGCGAGCGCACGGATCACCTGATCGGCCCGGTCGGACCCGGCCAGCAACTCGGCCCCGACCGACGGTGGCGCGGGCGGTGGCTCGTCGGCGATCCGCACCTCAAGCCTGGACCCGAGCGCGACGGCGAGCCGGTCCAGTGCGGCGACGGTCGGGTTGCCGCGGCCGTTCTCCAGGTTGGCGATGTACGGCACCGACAGGCCCGCGTCGACGGCGACCGACGCGATGGTCCGCCCGGCGGCCTTGCGACGCTCGCGAAGGATCTCACCCAGTTCCACACCGAGATTCTATTCCCACACGACACTCTTGCCAAGTTCTGTTTTGTCAGGATAGTTTCGCCGCCGTGAGAAACCGCGATTTCCGTCGATTGTGGAG
This sequence comes from Kribbella sp. NPDC051952, assembly GCF_040680855.1. Taxonomy (NCBI): domain Bacteria; kingdom Bacillati; phylum Actinomycetota; class Actinomycetes; order Propionibacteriales; family Kribbellaceae; genus Kribbella; species Kribbella sp. NPDC051952. The sequence continues at coordinate 71,971 of NZ_JBFAXQ010000003.1, read as the reverse complement.
CAGTGCCGGGATTTCCGGCATCGGATCGTGGCTGCTGGTGGTCGCGATCCCGTTCCATGTGTTCAACCTGACCGGCTCCACGGTCGCGACCGGCCTGGCACTCGCCCTCGAGGCGCTGCCACCGCTGCTGCTCGGCCCGTGGGCGGGGATCCTGCTGGACCGCTGGGACCTCACCCGGGCGATGTGGATCGCCGATCTGGTCAGCGCCGCCGCGGTCGCACTGATCCTGTTCGCCAACGCGGACCGGCTCTGGCTGATCTACGTGGCGATCCTCGTCGAGAACTCAGCCACGATGGTGTTCCGCCCGGCCGCCCGCGCCCTGCTCCCCGCAGTCGTTGGCACCGGCAACGAGCTCACCGCGGCCAATGCCCTGAATGCCTTTACCAGCAGCGCGATCCGGCTCGCCGCACCACCACTCGGCGCACTGTTGCTGGCCGGTCCGGGTATCACCTTCGTCCTCGCGGTCGACATCATCAGCTACCTGTTGTCGGCAGCAATCATCGCGACCATTCACACCCGCAGACACCAGAGCACGGCGGTTGCGGACAAACCTTTGGAAGGATTTCGGTACGCCGTCCGGGACCGAACACTGCGTGGAATCCTGCTGGGCCAGACAATCTTCCTCACCGCCAATGCCGGCCTGACCGCATTACTCGTCCCGTTCACCGTCGATCGCCTGCACGCACCTGGCTATGTCGTCGGCTATCTGATCTCCGGTCTCGGCGCCGGCTACCTGATCGGCGCGGCCCTGAGCACCAGGGCCTGGCTGAGCATCCGCAACCGGCTCGCCCTGACCCAATTCGCCACTGCTGCAGCGTTCTTCCTGCTCTTCAACGCCCCGAACATCCCGGTCGCGATCGTTGCCGCCGGCCTCATCGGCCTGCCTGGCAGCATCCTGCTGATCACCGCCCAGACCACGATCCAGCGGACCGCCCCGGCGGCCATGCTCGGCCGCATCGGCGCACTCTTCTTCGCCGCCGATTCGCTGGCCCTGCTGGTCGGCGCACTCGTCGCGCCGGCCGTCACCCTGGCCCTCGGTCTTCCCCTGACACTCAATCTGCTGGCAGCCTTCGCGGTACTCGCGGCACCCCTGACATTGATCGCCGTACCGATGCGTAATCAGGTCAGTGCAAACAGTTAGCAGGACGTCATATATTTCGGCCCTGGTCGAAAAAGCGCAGTAGCCGAATCGTTATTGGCAAATTGCTGCAAACATTCTTGACAAGGGTTTACCTGCGTCTCGCGGGCGACCCGTCCCAGCCGGTCGAAGGGCCTCTGACCAGCGGGTTCGCAGCGCGTCCCTACTCTCCGTCAAGGCTGTGTAAAGGTCCTTTCGGAAGTATTCCTCAGCGTGGTCCCGGTGAGGTGTTCTTTTCTCAACGCCGGACAAAGCCGTCCGGGGTACAGACCGACACCGCAGAAGGACCACTGATGCCCGAGACGCTCGAATCCCCCGCCACGCACCGTCGGGTGCAGGTCTGGTTCGGCGCGCACTCGATCGCGGATCACACCGCGACCGCGGAGCAGGCAGCGCAGTACGAGGAAGCCATGCGTCGCCGGTTCGCCTCGCTGCGGGTAACGAGCGAGCCCGTGCTGGTCGACAGCCGCGGCGGCAGCATGGTGGAGCCAGGACGATGACCTTCCGGCCGACGTTGCTCGGGTATGTGCGGGCCGACGCGCTGAGCTGCGCGGAGGAGCTGGCCGCCGCGACGGATGCACTCGTCGCCTTCGCCAGTGCCGAGGGGTTCACCCTCGGGACCGTCTACACCGAGCGCGATTCGGCCGAGTCGGCGGCGTTCAACGCGCTGCTCGAAGAATCGAAGCGGTCCGATGTCCGGGCGGTCGTCGTCCCGACGATGAACCACCTCGGGACGGTCGACACGTCGGCAGCTACGCGGCAGCACCTCGAGTTCCACCAGGCCCAGTACTGGGCGGTCGAATCGAGATAACTCCACACAGGCAAGCGGAGCTGACGTCTTGACCCCTGCATCGGCGTCGGTTCCGCTCTCCACCTCCACAGCTGCACCGGGAATGCCCGGGCGGTAGTGGACCACCAAGGCCCCACCGGCTGCTACCGGTGGGGCCTTGCCGTTGGTCCCGCGAGGGAAGGAAAGAAGAGAGAGATGTCGGAAGCACCGGCTGCTACCGGTGGGGCCTTGCCGTTGGTCCCTGAAGGAACGGGGCTTGGTCGGAGGCGGATCTGCCCCACTCACCAACCCCCGGCGCGGACCGGGACCGACGGCTTGGTGAGCGTGCGGGCGGTGGGTGAACGAGGGTTGGTGAGTGGGGCAGGTCCGGGTCAGGCGACGATCTTGTAGCCGTAGCGTTTCATTACGGTGGCTACTGAGTTGTTGAAGATGCCGGTGACTTCCAGCTTGAAGTGCAGCTGCACCTTGCGGATCACTCGCTGGAAGTGCAGGTGCCACGGCACGCCGGCGGCCGGCACCGTCTCGGCCTTCGTGATCGCGCCGACCTTCGGGTGTGCGGCCCAGGCGATCACCCGGGCCCGGTCCGCGCCCCACACTCCGGTCATCGCGTCGTGCGTCCGCGCGTACGCCATCGCGGCGAGCGAGATGGTCGAGTCCGGCACCGGCTGCTTCGGCGGGTGTGCCTTCAGGTACAGCTCCCAGGTCATCCCGTAGAAGCCGGGCGGCCCGTCGTCCTTGCCCCGGTTGGCCAGCCCGTTCCGCTTGCGGTGGTACTCGGCCACCTGCGTCGCCGCACCGCGTGACAGGTCCTTGTCCCCGACCGCGATCGCGTGCACGTGGTACGGCCAGTTGCCCTGCGCCGGCGTCCGCAACCAGGCCGCGAACCCGACCTGCCGCATCGCCTTCACCACCGCGACCCGCTGCGCGGCGCTCTTCGTCCGTACGTCGATGTCGATCGCGCCGCCACCGTCATGGGTGCCGGACGACGCCTCCACGCCACCCTTGTTGTACGACCCCTGCAGGATCGCGAACTTCGAGTGGTACAGCGTTTCCGCGGCCTCGACCATCGCCACGGTCCGCCGGTTCATGCTCCAGCCGCGCCAGACGATTCTTGCCTCAGGCATCGGCATCCTCGAACCCGGCCAGCAGCAGGTCCGCGTCCTCCGCGGCGCCGAGCGCCTCCAGCTCGTCCAGGTCGGCGTCGGTCAGTTCGTCGTCGAACACTTCGGGCATTGCGATTCCTTCCCCCTGACGTCCGCGTACCCCCCATGGCACGCGAAATCGCGGACCAGCGTAGGCGGCCCACAGGTCACGGGTCGAGGGCCCGACACCTTGGGACAGCTCATCGCGGCCGGTCGGAAGGTTCGGGGAACGTAAGGTTTTTAGACCAGTCCGCGTGCCGGAGGGTGTGGAATTCGCGCGGGTGGGGTACCTCTATGGGGTCCCGCGGTTCGGTCAGCTCCATTCGGGCATGGGTGGTGTTCACCGAGCCGCGAGTTCTCCCACTGAGGGGCGGGAGAACGACCGGTCCGGCGGGCGCGTCTTTCCCAGGGTGCGCCCGCCGAGCTCGGATCTCACACCATCGGACTCACGGCCTCGGACTCACAGCGTCGGACTCACAGCGCGGAAGCGACGAACAAGTAGCGGTTGAGGCTGAAGAAGTACCCGTCGCCGAGCGCCCGCAGATCGTCGGCCCAGGCCTGCGCCTCCTCGGCGGTGACGTCGCCGTGACCGGGCACGAACGCGGCCACGATGTCGATCAGGCCCGCGCTGTACGTGTGCGCGCCGTACCCGGTGTTCAGGATCGGCACCACCTGCTGATGGGTCAGCGTGAAACCGGACTTGGCCAGTACGTCGGCCAGCGTCCGGGGCAGATGTGGATCCGCGAGATGGTCCTCGAACGCGGTCAGCACCCGCGCCATCCGCCCGTCGTCACCCGACCGCCAGACCAGCGAGCCCCAGTCGGTGTCGAGCAGTACGACGCGACCCGCCGGCCGCAGCACCCGCCGTACCTCGTCCAGCGCGCCGGGCACGTCGTCGACGTACTCGAAGACCTGCGTGGAGACGACCACGTCGAAGCTCTCGACCGGATGCGGGATACGGGCGACCGTAGCCGCCTCGAGCTCGACCCCGGGACCACCGGGCGCGTTGGCCCGCGTACTCGCGATCGCGAGCATGCTGTCGCTGATGTCGATCCCGCAGATCCGCCCGCTCGGCCCGACTTCGGACGCCATCTCCGCCGCCAGCAAACCCGGCCCGACCCCGACATCGAGAACCCGATCACCCGGTCGTAACGCCAGTGCCGCCCGGACCACCCGGCGCTGCTCTACCACGTCGGGTGTCGTGTACATCGCCTCGATCTGTTGCGATATCCCCGGGTCGAACCGCAACCCGTCCCGCTCAACCTCTCCGCCCATGCCCACATCATGGTCCGCGATCTCGCCATCGGGGAGGTCTAATTCATGCGCGCCGCGTAACTGCCCGGGGCAGACTGGGCCGCATGATCGAGCTTCCCGAGTCCTTTCTGCGGATGCCACGGTGGTGGACCGAAGGCGCCGACTGGCTGAAAACCCTTGGCCAGGCGGTCGAATCGCAGTGTGCGAGCTGGGGCTTGGAGGTGGCCGGCCCGGTCGTGCACGGGTCGAACGCAATAGTGGTTCCAGTGGTCCGGAAAGGTGAAGAGCTCGTCCTGCGGATGTCGCCGCCGGGGAACGAGGTGGCCGAGCAGGCCCGTGCACTGCGCTGGTGGGACGGGCGGGGCATGGTCTTCCTGTACGACGCCGACGTCGAAGCCGGCGCGATGCTGCTCGAGCGGTTGAGTACGCCGTTGACGACCAGACCGGTCGACGAGGCGGTCGCCGTACTGGGACAACTCATGCGTCGCCTGGCCGTCCCGGGTCCCGCCGATGCCCGCTCGACCGCCGAGATCGTCACCCGAAGGTCCGCCGAGCTCGAGCAGCAGTGGGATCACCTGGATCGCCCGTTCGACGTCTCGGTCCTCCGCGAGGCCCTCGCGGTCGCGCCCGGCCTGGCCAAGACCAGCTCCGACCTGGCCGTCAACGGCGACTTCCACTCCGACCAGGTACTCGCGGGAACGCGAGAGGAATGGTTGACCGTCGACCCGGTCCTGTACCGCGGCGACATCGCGTTCGACCTCGGCCGGGTCCTGTGGACAAGGCTCGACGAGATGGCCAGCATCCCGCCGTACTTCGACACCGCCGTCACCGCGGCCGGTCTGGACCGAGACCGTGCCCGCGACTGGGTCGTCTGGCGAACAGTCGACTACTGGCTCTGGGGACTGTCGGTCGGTCTCACCGAAGACCCGGTCCGCTGCGAGCGGCTGATCAGGTCTCTCTCCAGATGAACCGGCTGCGGATCATCCGTGGGGTGTCGTTCGCGTTGGTCGCGATGGAGTGCAGGATCCACGGATGCGTCAGGTAGACGTCACCCGCTCGGCCGGTGAGTTCGACGACTCGGACCGGTAGGCCGTCGATGTCTGCTTCGGTCATCGGGTCGTCGGACCGATCGGCGGCGGTCAGGTTTCGGAACCAAGGGTCCGACCGCAGTACCCGATCGCGGACTGTGGTGAAGTCCCGCTCGTCCGTCGTACCCAGGTAGCGCGCGATCACCCGATGGGAGCCGGCCACCTGCGGAGTCCCGCCGCCACCAGGCTCGAGGTCGGACAGCAGCGCCCAGTACTTGACCGCGACCAGTTCGTCCGCCGGCAGGTCGAAGCCGAGGTCGGTGTGCCACTGGCGATGCGGGACGGTCCACTCTTCGCCGGTCGGCATGGTGACCAGGACCTGCCCGTGATGCGGCGGCATCTTCCAGGTCCCCAGCAGGCCGTCGAGTGCCGAGCGAAGCGGCGGTCCGAGGATCGCGTTCGCCACCCGATGGGTCTTGGTGGTCTTCAGCCCGGTCGGCCGCAGGTTCGTCCAGGTCGACCGGTCATCCGGAACCATCCCGTGCCGCTTGGTCAGCTCCGACCACAGCACGTCCCGCATCCGCGCGGCATCATCAGCGGAGAACGCGGCCGGGAGCTTCACGATCCCGTCGCGTTCAAAGGTTTCCAGCTCTTGGGCGTTGAGCATGCACCCCATGCTGCGTCAGTCCACAGCACGGGTTCCACCCAATTAACAGGTCCGGCCGGGCAGCTTCCCTTCGAGGAAGTACGCCGTGATCGCCGCGCGCCCGCACTCCGAGTTCAGCCAGACCGTGTGCCCGTAGGTATCGGCGACCAGCAGGTGACTGTTGTCGATCTGCCGAGCCAGACTCCGCGCATTGACGACCGGAGTCGCCGGGTCGTGCGTGTTGGAGGTGATCAGGATTGGCGGCACGCCGTGGACGGGCGTCCGCTTCCACGCGTTGCTCGGCGGGATCGGCCAGCCGGAGCAAGCCGCCGCCATTACCCATCCCTCGACCGCTCCGCCGACACGGGGTGCGACAGCTCGGGCCAGTGCGAGTCGTGCGCGGACATCGGCGTACCCCTTGAGTTCGCCGGGGAAGTCCATGCAGGAGACCGCGGCGTACGCGGACTCGGGGTTGCCGATATAGCTGGCGCTCGCGAAGTCGGTGCCATCGCCCTTCGCCGCCTTGTCCAGCGCGGCTGCGAGGACAGGGAAGTTGTCGCCGAACAACGTTGTCGCAGGCAACAGAGAGGGCAGCGCCATCCGGAGTACGTCGCCATTCACCGGTCCTTGTGGTCCGGTCAACGGGGTCTTGTCGGCCTTGCGTACGGTCGCGTCCCACAACGCGCCGACGTCCTGCCCATGCAGGACGCACGACGTGTCTTGAGCACACCAAGCGATGAACCGGTTGAACCCGTCCTCCATCGCCTTCGCCTCGCCGAGCATGAACCGCAGTGAGCCCTGCGAGTGGTCGACGATCCCGTCGAGCACCATCCGGCCGACCCGCCGCGGGAACTGCTGCGCGTAGAGCGTGCCCAGGTACGACCCGTACGAGATGCCGAAGTAGTTGAACTTGGCCTCGCCGAGCGCGGCCCGGATCGCATCCATGTCCCGGGCCACGGTCCGGGTGTCGAGATTCCGCATCAGATCCCCGTGCTGCTTCGGGCACTGCAGCCCGGTCGCACGGCTCGAGGCGACCATGGCGTCGTACTGCGCCTTGGACTTCGGGAACACCGGTACGCCGGGACGCAGCACCGGACCGCAGTTCAGTTGGCTGCTGCTGCCGGTGCCCCGTGGATCGAAGCTGACCAGGTCATAGCGGTCCCGGAACTGCGGTGCGAACGCGTCGGCCAGGCCGGCGGCGAAGATCGACCCGCCCGCGCCGCCCGGCCCACCCGGGTTGAAGAACATCGATCCGAGCTTGTGCGCCTGGTCCTTGGCCGGAACCCTCGCGATGAAGAGCTTGGTCTTCGGACCGGACGGTTTCGACCAGTCCAGCGGCACCTGCAACTCGGCGCACTGCTCGACGGCGCCCGCTTGGCACGGCTTCCACTGCAGCCCGGTGGCGGCAGTCGCCGTACTCGCGGGCACCGCCGCGAACACCATGGACCCCACAACCGCTGTCGCCGTCAACGATTTCCACATGGGACCAATCTAAGCCGGAGTCAGTGCTCCGGGTCTCAGTGTGCGGGGGCGAAGTCGTGGAAGCCGATCAGCTTCTTGATCTTGCCGTCGTCGCCGAGTACGACGATGTCGGTCCCGCCGGCCACCGCCTCCTGCCCCTCGGCCCGCAGGTGCCAGGCCCAGCGCAGGTAGTCGTGGTGCTCGTCGATGTCGCCGATGCGAACGAACGACAGGCCCGGGAACATCTTCTGCGCGGCGCCGACCAGCTTGTTCAGCTCGTCCGGCCCGTTGGCCTCGAAGCTCGGGTCGACGAAGGTGGCGTCCCCGGTCCACGCCGCTGCGATCAGCTCGGCCCGGCGGTCGGCGTCGGCCTCGTTCCACATCGCGAAGTACTGGTCGGCGAGAGTCGTGCTGGTCATCGTTTCCTCCTGGGTTGTTCGGATGACAGGTCGTGTCTGGTGGTCCAGCGTCGTAGCGAGCAGGTGCTCGGTGCGGTGCATCGGCGTGCTGGAGTGAAGGCCTCGATGTTTTTCCATCGTGGCCTTTGCTCCAGTGCGGCGAGGTGCCGTGCCGAGTGCCGCGCAGTAGGCGCTGGACCACCAGACACGGCCCTAACCTTGCCGCCGCCGGCTGGGTTCGGTCGATGACGTCAGAGGTAATGGAGTTGTCTACGCGACCGGTTACGGTCGGACCATGGCAGCGACGTTCGAGGAGACGTTCCAGCGACCGGTGGGTGAGCTTCTGCGCGGCTGGCGGGAGCGCCGGCGGCTCAGTCAGCTGGAGCTCGCGAACCGGGTCGAGGTATCCACCCGGCACGTGAGTTTCGTGGAGACCGGCCGGTCCAAGCCGAGTCGCGAGATGCTGCTCCGGCTGGCGGAGCATCTCGACGTACCGCTGCGGGACCGCAACCAGCTCCTGCTGGCCGGTGGGTTCGCGCCGATCTACAGCGAGGCGTCGCTGCACTCGCCGGCGATGCTCGCGATCCGCACCACCCTGCGACGGTTGCTGAAGGCCCACGAACCGTTCCCGGCCCTCGTCGTCGATCGCTGGTGGAACGTCGTGGAAGCGAACGCCGGCATCCAGCTCTTCACCGACGGCGTCGACGAGAAGTTGCTGCAGGCGCCGATCAACGCCCTCCGGCTGACCCTGCACCCGGACGGCCTGGCCCGCCGGATCGGCAACATCGCCGAGGTCCGCGCGAGCGCCCTCGCCAGCCTGCAACGCCAGGCCGCCAGCACCGCCGACCCCGAACTCCAGGACCTGTACGACGAACTCCGCGAGTACGCCGCCGACGACCGCCCGGCGCATCCCGGGCCGACCGAGGTCGTCGTACCGTTCCGCCTTGTCCACAAGGGGCACGAGCTCTCGCTGCTGACGATGATCGCGACCTTCGGCACGCCGCTCGACGTCACGGTCTCCGAGTTGATGATCGAGTCGTTCTACCCGGCCGACGACGCGACCGCCGAGTACCTGAGGTCGCTGTGATGCCCAAGCCCGCGCGCGAACTGGCCGACACGGTCGAGCTGCACGTGCTGAACCTCGATCGGTATCGCGACATCATCGAGGCGAAGCTGACCGGACTGAGCGAGGCCGACCTGCGCGGCAGCAAGCTGCCGTCCGGCTGGTCAGCCCTGGAGCTCCTGAAGCATCTGGTGTTCATGGAGCGACGGTGGCTGCGCTGGGGGTTCGCCGGCGAACAGGTCGACGATCCGTGGGGTGACTCGGACGGCGATCCAGATGGTCCGTGGTCCGTGCGGGACGACGACACCCTTGCGGACCTGCTCGACCGGCTGCGCGAGGGCGGGGAGGTCACGCGGCGATTGGTGACCGGGGTGGATCCGGCGACGCTCGGCGCGGTCGGAGGGCGGTTCAGCGCCGACAACCGGCCGACGCTGAACTGGATCCTGTTCCACGTCCTGCAGGAGTACGCGCGGCACGCCGGTCACCTCGACGTGGTCCGCGAACTGACAGATGGGGTCACCGGCGAGTAGGGACTGCAGGGTGTCCTACTCGCCGGTGACCGGGTGCCCTACCGGTGCGAGGAGGGGGGACCGGTGGGGAAGGCGGTCGGGAGGCTCGGCGTCGGGACGTTCGGCTTCCCGGTCGGGAAGGTCGGCTCGGTCGTCGGGACCGGCGGCTTGCCACTCGGCAGCTGCGGCTGCTTGCCCGGGTCGACGGTGATCTTCACCGTCGGAACGGCCGGCTTCGGCACGTTCGGCACCGTCGGCACGTTCGGCTTGGTCGTCGGCAACGACGGCACGGTCGGCTTCCCCGGCAGGTTCGGCTTCCCGGGCGCGGTCGGCTTCGAGGTCGGGACGCCGTGCACGCAGTCAGGTAGTGACGGAGTCGGGACCGGCTTGGCCGGGACGGACGGGACCTTCGTCGGGAGGTGCGGCTTGGTCGACGGCAGAGTCGGCTTGGTCGGCAACGTCGGCTTGGTCGTCGGCAGCGACGGCTTCGTCGGCACCTGCGGAAGCGTCGGCTTGGTGGTCGGCAGCGTCGGCTTACCCGTGGGGAAGGTCGGCAGGCTGGGCGTGCCGTGCGGGAGCGTCGGCTTACCCGGCAGGGTCGGCCTCGTGGTCGGGACGGACGGCTTACCAGGCAACGAGGGCAGGGTGGTGGGTACCTTGCCCGGCAGTTTCGGCCGGTTCGTCGGCCTGTTCGTCGGCACCGCGTTCGGGTCGATGGTCTTCGTCACCGAGACCGTCACCTTCGGCAGCGACGGCTTCGCGGGCAGCGTCGGCCTGGCCGGCAAACTCGGCTTCGCCGGCAGGCAGGTCGGGTCGACCGACGGTACCTGCGGCGCAGCCGTCGGGATCACGGCCGGCACCGGCGGCTTGCCACCACCGGCCAGCAGATTCTTTACGGGGGCAGGACCCCCGACCGCGGCGGACACCGTCGCAACAGTGCCGGCGAGAGCGGTGACGCCCGCCGCGGCCAGTCCACGTCGGAGCCAGGTGAACCGCTTGCCGCGCCGCATCAGGTCGGCGGCGTCCGGTTGCCACGGCTCCAGGTCGTACTCGAGCGCGCTGCGTACCCGCTGCTCGTCACTCATCAGTTTCCTCCAACTCCGGTATCGATCAGGTCGGGTGCCAGACGCAGCTTGGCCAGCGCCCGGGAGGCCGTGCTCTTCACGGTCCCGGCCGCCATACCGAGCAGCTCGGCGGTCTCGGCCTCGGAGAGATCCTGCGAGTAGCGCAGCGCGACGACGGCTCTCTCCCGGACGGTCAGACCGGCGAGGGCCGAGAGCACGGCCTCCCTGGTCTGCACCTCCCCGGCGAAGTCCGCTACCGCTCGCTGGTCCCAATCGTTCTGCACCGGATCACTGGGTACCTCGTTGTTCCAGCGCCGGCGGGCCTGGGAGAGGAATCGGTTGACCAGCACCCGCCGTACGTACCGCAACGGGTCGCCACTCAACCGGTGCCATTTCGGATAGGACCGCATCAACGCTTGCTGCACCAGGTCCTCGGCGGTGTGCCGATCGCCGCACAGCATCTCCGCGAAACGGAGCAAGGGGGTCGACTGCGCCAACACGAAGCGCTCGAAGTCGGCGTCCGCGGTCCGGGTCATCGATTCTCCTCTGCCTCTGTCACACCCTTCACACCCGCTGGGTGACCGATCGGGTTCTGTCCCGGCACCGACTCTTTCCAAGAAATTTATTCACGGGCTATGCAGACGACGGGTTGGTTTGTCACATTGGGTGCACACACCTTCACCGCCCCGGAGGTTCCGCCCATGCGTACCACCCGAACGCTCCAGCTCGCCGCCTGTCTGGCCGCGACGCTGGCGATCTTTACCGCCACCTTGCCGAGCGACGCCGCAGCGACCGATCCGCTCGCGGTCGCGGCCCAACCCGTCGCCGGATCCAGCAACGTCGTAGTCGAGGGGAACCGCATCATCCTCGGTCCGGCCCCCGCCTCGATCGGCTCGACCGAGATCCAGCAACGCAACGGTCTGGCCGAGCTGACCCCGGTCCGTTTCGGCACCGCCACCTCGGCCGTCGTCGTCGGCTATACAACCGGTACGCCGGACAGTTCGTCGGCGGAGGTCGACGTACGAGCATGGGTCGACGGCAAGTGGTCCGAATGGTCAGCAACCAAAGCCGGTACGCCGATCGCGCTGCCGGCCGCGAGTGATCAGGTCCAGGTGCGGATCCTCGTGACCGCGCCCCCGACCGGCGCCAGCCCGTGGGTCGGCGATGTGACCGTGCAGGCCACCGACAAGGCAGCCGCGAGCCGGATGACGATCCAGGCCGCGCCCCTGAAGTCCCGCGTCTTCGCCACCCGCGAAGGCCTGGTCGGCGGTACGACGGCCAACGGTCACGTGATCGTGAGCCGCGATCACTTCGTCGCACTGCCGTCACGAAGAGGCCTTGCAGGCAACGGATCCGGCACGTACTCGGTCAAGGTCTGCACGGCGTCGCGATGCGCGTTCGAACCGGTGTGGGACGTCGGGCCGTGGAACACGAAGGACGACTACTGGAACCCGAGCGCGACCCGGGAGATGTGGAAGGACCTACCGCAGGGCAAGCCGGAGGCCCAGGCGGCGTACCAGGACGGGTACAACGGTAAGAAGGACCAGTTCGGCCGCACGGTCGCGAACCCGGCCGGGATCGACCTCGCCGATGGCGTGTTCTGGGACGCGCTGGCCCTGCCGGACAACGGCTTCGTGGACGTGACCTACCTGTGGACCGGCGATGGTGGCCGCGGCACGGTCTCGATCTCGTCCGGCTACTTGAACATCCGCAACTCTGCGAGCTCGTCGGGTGCGGTCGTCGGCATGGCCGGCAAGTCGGCGCAGGTGACGGTCGAGTGCCAGACCACCGGCCAGAGCGTCACGGGGTCGCAGGGCACCAGCAACATCTGGCTCCGCGTCAACGCGGGCATGTACGTCGCGAAGGCGTGGGTGGTGGCGGGTAGCTTCGCGGGTTGCTGAACCGCCAAGCCATCACACTCGCGCGCGCCGCGTGATCCGCTCCGGCGGACCACGCGGCGCGGTCAGTTTGTGCAGCTCCGCTACTTCCCGCTGGGGGAAACCGTCGGCCGTGGTGCGCGCGGCGGCCGCGAGGGGGTTGCCCGTGGCGACGGGGTCGCCGGCGTCCATCGGCTCGGCGTCGCCGTCGGCACCTGGCTCGGCGTCGCCGGCACCCGGCTCGGCGTCGCTGACGGCGGGCGGGTCGGCGTCGCCCTCGGTACCCGGCTCGGCGTCGCCGTCGGCGGGAGCACGCTCGGGGTCTGCGTCGGCACCGCACGCGGTGACCGCGTCGGCTGCGGCGCTACCGACGGTGTTGCGATCTCCGACGGGGTGGCGGGACTGGGCGTGTACTCGGTCGGCGTCGCCGGCGAGGGCGTCGACACGGTCGGACCCCCGTCGACGCCCTCGTCACCGGACGAGCCACCGTTGCGGGCCATCGCCGTACCGGCGACTGCGACGCCGATCACCGCCGCGGCCGCGATCCCGCCGAGCAGCACCCGGGTCATCCGCCGCTTCCGGCCTGCTTCATCCATTGTTGTTGCCCTCCGCACCTTTTGATGTTCGGTCGGGCTGAAGGACGCGACCGGGCAGCGAAAAGGTTCTGCGCAGGCTCAGCTCGGGGTGGCGGACGGCGGTGTGGAGGGCGTGTTGCTGGTTCGTGCCGAGGGCGTGTTGAGGGTTGGCGCGGAGGGCACGTGGGTTGGCGTGGCGTTCGGAATCCGCGGACTGCGCGGCGAACCGGACGGCAGTCGCAGGGTCGGCGTGACAGACGGGAGCCGCGGCGGCCGGGGCGATCCTGGTGCAGTCGGGCTCGCGGTCGGGACCGGGGTCGGGCTCGGCGTGGGCCGGCTCGGTGTTGGGCTCGTGACAGGCGCAGTCGGGCCGGGTCGGGCCGGTTGGGGTACGTCGCTCCGGAGTTGGCCGCCGCCAACGATTCCGGCCACCGCGACAATCGCGACCGCAGCCGAAGCCGCCGTGGCGGTGGCGAGGCCGCGGACCCGCCGCCGGCGTGCGCCCGCGATCACCCGGGCCGGATCGAGCGGCGCGATCGTGTCGTCCGGCGCCAATGCGGCCCGGAGTTCCTCCTCCGCCGAAGTCCCGCGCTCGTCGGTCATGATCTCTCCCCCACCCCGCTCAGCTCCGGCGCGGTCCGGAGCTTGCCCAGGGCCCGCGCGTTGACGCTCTTCACCGTGCCGACCGCCACGCCGAGGACCGCCGCCGTCTGCCGCTCGGTCAGGTCCTCGACATACCGCAGTACGACGACCGCCCGCTCGCGACGGCTCAACGTCGCCAGCGCGGCGCCCATCGCCACCCGTCGATGGACTGCGCCGGACTGGTCCGCCTCGGACTGTCCGAGGTAGAGATCCAGCTCGGCCGCGTCACCGCTCGGCCGCTCCCGCCACGGTCGACGGCGTACCCAGGACAGATGCTGATTGACCACGGCCTGCCGGACGTACGCGAAGGGGTCGGCCATCTCGATCCGGTCCCACCGCAGGTACGCCTTCTCCAGTGCGGTCTGCACGAGGTCTTCGGCCAGCCCGGCGTCGCCGCACAACATCCGTGCGAAATGCAGCAACCGTCCCGATCTGGCCAGCACAAACGCCGTGAAGTCGTCGTCACGACTCCCCGCCTCCGCCATTCGCTCTCCGTCCGCAGCTGTCACCCCAAAGGACGCGACGGACCGCGAAAAGGTTCTGCGGGTTCTCAGGTGCCTGTGGACGAGGTGACGGGACGGGCGGCCAGGCGCGAGACGGGTACGGCGTCGGCGGCCAGGCTGACCCGGTTGCGTCCGGCGGCCTTGGCGGCGTACATGGCACGGTCGGCGCAGAGCAGCAGGTCGTCGACGGTGCTGCCGTCGGCCGGGTAGACGGAGACGCCGATCGAGACCGTCAGCCGGAACGTGTCCGGGTCGAGGTCGGGCTCGTCCAGTACGCCGGCACACATCGCGGCCAGCGGACTCGCGGCGACCGCGTTGCGGAGCCGGTCGGCGGTCACCGTCGCCTCGTCGATCCCGGTGCCCGGCAGTGCGATCACGAACTCCTCGCCACCGAACCGGCCGATCACGTCCTTCACCCGGATCGCGCTGCGCAGAATCGTCGCGACCGCGCGGAGCGCCTCGTCACCGACCAGGTGCCCGTGCCGGTCGTTGACCAGCTTGAAGTGGTCGATGTCGATCAACAGGACCGCCATCGGCTCCCGTTGATTCTTCGAGGTCCGCAGCATCTCCTCGGTACGGCGACGCCACCAGTCGACCCTGGTCAGGCTGGTCTTCGGATCCGTCTGCGCCTCGGTCTCGAGCTGGCCGAGCAGCAAGGCGCGTTGTGCGGTCAGCGTGATCGGGATCGCCACCAACGCGAACCACGGGGTGATCAGGCAGGCCGCCGCGAGCAGGCAGCCGAGGGTCGCGGCGGTCGCGTCGGTGCAGAGATCGTCGAGCCCGCCGATCACCTCGCGGCGGCTGCTGCCGGGGATGATCAGCGAGATCGCCAGACCACACAGGATGGTGTCGGTGGCGACGTACGCGAGGGCACCGGCCACCATCGAGACGACGAGGCCGAGGCCGTCGTCGCCGACCAGGTTGCCCGTCGAGACGAAGACCGCGTGCGCGGCGCCGACCGCGAGCACGTGCACGGCGGTGGAGAAGGCCCAGCGGTACGGGATGCACTTGCCGGCCCGGATCCGCCACCAGATCCGGAGCAGGACCGCTACCAAAATCGCCAGCGCCGGATGCAGGATGACGGCGGCCGCGATCATCCAGGCCGGGGCGAGGTCCTTGTGCAGCGCGCCGCCACGGCGTCGCCGGTTCTCGACGCGCCGGGCACCCTCCACCGAGATCAGCGCCGAAACAGTGAGCGCGAAGACCACATCCAGCCCGCGCCAGCTCGGCAGATCAGCGAACGCGTGCACGCCGTACCCGATGGCGGCCAGGTCGACGAGCACCACGACGGCGAACGCCGGGACCGTCAGGGTCCACAGCGCCCAAGACCGGATCGCTCGCCTACTCTGCGCAACCATCCGTACCACAGTACGACGAGTGAGCGTCTCGTCCCAATCCGCGACGGCGCGCTCCCCGATGACGAGTTGGAAACGATCGTCGATCGCGGTGAGGTCAGTCGTTTGATCAGATATCAGAAATGGTCAGTGCAGGTTTTCCCTTGCACAGAAGGGAAAATTAACGGACCATGCGGACTCGAAAAGCAGTTCAGCGGCGTTTGCGGGCGGCGCCGAAGAGGCCTCGGACGATCTCGCGGCCGGCCGTGCGGGCGAACTGCTTGAAGGCCGACGAACCGACGACCTGCTCGACCATCGACTTCTCCTGCTTCTGTGCCCGCGGCCGCGGCGCCTCCTGCTGCTGCTGTTGCTGCTGCTTGGCCTGCTCCTCGGCCTGAGCCTGCTCGGCACCGGCCTGCACCTTGGCCGCGAGGATCTCGTACGCCGACTCCCGGTCGATCGTCTGGCTGTACTTCGCGTTGTGCGGCGAAGCCTGCACCGCCGCCGTCATCTGCTCGGCCGAAGCCGGTGCCATCAGCGACTGCGGCGCCCGCAACCGGGTCCACGCGACCGGCGTCGGCGCACCCTTCTCGTTCATCACCGTCACGATCGCCTCACCGATCCCGAGCTGCGTCAGCACCTCGCCCAGGTCGTACGACGAACTCGGGAACGTCGACACCGTCGCCTTCAGCGCCTTCGCGTCGTTCGGGGTGTGCGCCCGCAGTTGGTGCTGCACGCGCGAACCGAGCTGCGCCAGTACGTCGTCCGGGACATCCTTCGGGGTCTGGGTCACGAAGAAGACGCCGACACCCTTCGACCGGATCAGCCGGACGGTCTGCGCGATCGCCGACAGGAACGCCTTCGACGCGTCGGCGAACAGCAGGTGCGCCTCGTCGAAGAAGAACACCAGCTTCGGCTTGTCCACGTCGCCGACCTCGGGCAGGTCGTGGAACAGGTCGGCCAGCAGCCACATCAGGAACGTCGAGAACAGGGCCGGCCGGTCCTGCAGGTTCGGCAGCTCGAGCAGCGAGATCACGCCCTTGCCGTCGCGCTCCTGCATCAGATCCGCGGTGTCGAACTCCGGCTCACCGAAGAACGCCTCGGCGCCCTGGTCGGCGAACCCGATCAACGATCGCAGGATCACGCCGGCGGTCGCCGCGGACAGGCCGCCGAGCTCCTTCAGGTCGTCCTTGCCCTCCTCGGAGGTGAGGTGGGTGATGACCGAGCGCAGGTCCTTGAGGTCGAGCAGCGTCAGCCCGGCCTTGTCGGCGTAGTGGAAGATCAGCCCGAGCGAGGACTCCTGGACATCGTTGAGTCCCAGCACCTTCGACAGCAGTACCGGCCCGAACGACGTGATCGTGGCGCGGATCGGGATGCCTGTGCCCTGGCCGCCGAGCGCGTAGAACTCGGTCGGGAAGCCGGACGCGGTCCAGTCCTGGCCGATCGACTTGGTCCGGGCCAGCAGCTTGTCGTTGCCCTCACCCGGCTGCGAGACACCGGACAGGTCGCCCTTGATGTCGGCGGCGAACACTGCGACACCGGCCGCGGACAGTTGCTCGGCCATCAGCTGCAGCGTCTTCGTCTTGCCGGTACCGGTCGCGCCCGCGACCAGGCCGTGCCGGTTCACCATCGCCAGCGGGATGCGGACCGCGGCGTCCGGCTTCGGCTCGCCGTCCACCAGCAGTGCGCCGAGCTCGATCGCCGCGCCCTCGAACGCGTACCCCTGCTTGACGGTCTCCACGACGTCGCCTGTCTCGGCCATGTCAACGTGCCTTTCCCCGGTTCCGACGAATGTGTACCCCGGTGGGCATGCTAATGCCCCCGGGTGGGGATGAGAGTTATCCACACCCTGGGGGCACAGTTGTGGTCAGCGCATGACGATGACGCGGGTCGCGCCGGCTGCGAAGGACCAGATCGCGGCGGACATCGTGGCGGAGACCCGGATGCAGCCGTGCGAAGCCTTGTAGTTGGTGCCGAGCAGGTAGTCGGCGTGGATCTGCTTCCCGTTCGACTTGTACGTCGGGATCTGGTGGAACCCGACTCCGCACGGCGCGAACCGAACGAAGTTGTTCAGGTACAGGCTCGCGCCGTCGGTGTTCTTCCGGACCCGGGCGGCCCGGCCGCACTTGGCGCCGCTCGTGTAGTTGCCGGCCTTCAGGTACCGCGGGTTGTCGATGATCCCGCCCTGGCGAACGATCTTGCCGCGGGCATCGATCAACCAGACCCAGTTCTGCGTCTGGCTGATCACGATCCGGCGGCCGGTGCCCGACCGGCGCGGGACAGCCCGGACGTCACACCGCTTGGCCGTGCTCGCGATCAAGCGCGAGTACGTCGTACTGTTCAGCGCGCCGGTCTGGCTGAGGACGTTGGCGGACTGGAACCGGACCGTGGCGGCCTGGGTCATCGCCCCGGCCTTCCCGTCGACCGGTCCGGCGGTGCAGCCGAGCCGGTTGAGGCGGGTCTGTGCGGTCTTCACCTGGCTGACGGTCAGTGCGTCGGCGGGAAGCGTCGTACCGGCTGCCACCGCGGTGACGGTGAGCGCGGCCAGGCCGAGTTTGGCAAGAATTCGCATGCGGTTAACCCCCTTGCTCGTGGGCCGGGTTGACCGTGCCCACAGGTTCCTCTCCCTAGGACGCCGGTGGATCCGGAAAGGTTGTGCCTGCGCTCCGGACTATTCCGGTGACACTTACTACCTCTCACAAGACCTGTTACACCGCTAGACTTCGGGGGGTGATCTTCAAGCGCGTCGGGGAGGAACGGCCATACCCGGACCATGGGCTCAAGCCGAAGGACTGGTCGTCGCTGCCACCACGGCAGGTGCGGCTGGACGAGCTCGTCACGACCAAGGGCACCCTGGACCTGAACGCGCTGCTCGACGAGGACTCCACTTTCTACGGCGATCTGTTCGCGCATGTGGTCGAGTGGAAGGGCGAGATGTTCCTCGAGGACGGTCTGCACCGCGCCCTCCGGGCGGCGCTGCAGCAGCGTCTGGTCCTGCACGCCCGGGTCCTGGTCGTGGACTGACCACATGGCTGCTCACGGGGGGTTGAGCCGATGACCGCGATCCATCCACAACCAAGGCCGCACTCCGGCATCCGGTGGCGTACGCCGATCACCATGGTGGTCCTGCTGGCGATCCTGGTCGGCGGCGGCTGGTGGGGCTGGAAGTCGTTGATCACCAGTAGTGCCGAGCAGACCTGCGTCGAGCAGAAGCTGCCCAACAACCGGCTCGTGCCGAAGAACGTCGTGGTGAACGTCTACAACGGCGGCGCCAGGGCGGGCTCGGCGAGCCGGGTTGCCGACGTACTGAAGAAGCGCGGCTTCAACATCAACAAGATCGCGAACGAGCCCAAGGGCGACAAGATCGACATCGTCTCGGTCCGGGGCGCCACCGACAACGCCCCCGAGCTCCAGTTGATCGCCGGCCAGCTCAACCAGAAGCCCCTGACCGTGGGCGACGGCCGCACCGACCACACCGTGGACCTGGTCATCGGAGCCGGCTTCGGCTCCCTACGCCTCAAAGGCATTCCCTCGGTCACGGTCGCTCCCGACAGCATGGTCTGCCTCCCGGTGGTCCACACCCCCCAGCCGGTTCCGTCGGGCCAGAACCCGAACTAGAGCTGTTCGCGGCCGCGTTCACCGAACCAGCCGGCCAGGCGGCCGGCTCGGCTTACCGCTCTGAGGCGGCGGATGGTCTGTTCGCGAAGAGGGCTGGGGGCAACGACCAGCAGTGAGTCGGCGGCTCGGAGGACGGTACGCCGATCTGGGACGAAGGCACGATCCCCGCGGATCACGAGCGAGACCGAGACCCCGGCAGGGAGCCGGAGTTCGGCGATCTCGACGCCGGCCAGGCGGGACTCGCTGGGTACGTGGACCTGGATCATGTCCGCGCCGAGCGACTCCAGTGGCGCCACATCGATGTCCACCTCATGTGCCGCGTTCTCATCGAGCACGCCCAGCCGCCGCGCGAGCCAAGGCAACGACGGCCCCTGCAGCAGCGTGAACAACAGCACCAGCACGAACACCACATCGAAGATCCGGTCCGCCTGCGGCACTCCCTCGGCCAACGGGATCGTCGCCAGCACAATCGGCACCGCACCCCGCAACCCCGCCCACGAGATGAACGTCTGCTCCCGCCAAGGCACCCGGAACGGCGACGCCGAAACCGCTACCGACGCGAACCGCCCGACCACCGTGACCGCGACCCCGATCACCAGCGCCACGAGTACATCGTTCAGCTGGATCCGCCCCGGCGACGCAAGGATCCCGAGCATCACGAACAGCCCGATCTGCGCCAGCCACGCCATCCCGTCCACGAACGATCGCGTGGCCATCCGATGCGGCAACTCGGCCCGTCCAAGCACCAACGAGGTCACGTAGACGGCCGCGAACCCGGACACGTGCAGCAGTACGGCGCCACCGGCGTACGAAATGATCGCCAACGACAGCACCGCGAGCGGGTACAGACCGGCCGACCCGAGTGCCATCCGCCGGATCAGGCCGACGCTCAGCCACCCGATCACGAACCCGAACAGCGCACCGACCACGAGCTCGTAGAGCACCAGCCCGCCGAAATGCAGCAGCCCCTTCTCGCCGACCTCGCCCGTGCTCACCAGGGTGACCAGCAACACGGTCGGGGCATCGTTCAGCCCGGACTCAGACTCCAGCACACCTCGCAACCGCGGTCTGATCGGGACCTTCCGCAGCACCGAGAACACCGCAGCCGCGTCCGTCGGCGACGTGACCGCCCCGAGCAGTACGGAGATCTGCCAATCGAGCCCGAGCACGTAGTGCGCGACGCACGCGACCACGCCGACGCTGACCGCGACCCCGACGGTCGCCAGTACGACGCCGAGCGGCATCACCGGACGTACTTCGTTCCATCGGGTGGTCAGACCGCCGTCGGTCAGGATCACGACCAGCGCAGCGAACCCGAGCGCATGCGCGAGCTGCGCGTCCTCGAAGTGGATATGCCCCGGCCCCGACTCGCCGAGCACGAGCCCCATGCCCAGATAGATCAGCAGCGACGGAAGCCCGAGCCGCCCCGACAGCCGCACCGCCACCACCGCGACCAGCAGCACCCCGGCCCCGGCCAGCAGAATTCGATCGAGCTCCGCAACATCCATCTGGGGCCCGCCCTCCCGCTAGGTCCCGAGCAAGGTCCAGAGAGACGAAAACCCTGACGCATCACACAGCATCAGGGTTTTCGAACCTCTTCCACCCCGGAGGGTGGTTTTTGGCGGTGGCGGAGGGATTTGAACCCTCGGACGGGGGTTGCCCGTCACGCGCTTTCGAGGCGCGCTCCTTCGGCCGCTCGGACACGCCACCGCCGGAGAGGCTATCAAGATCTGTGCCCGATAAAGAAATCGCGGAGGCGCGCACCGGCCTCGTCCGCCATCACCCCGCCCACGACCTGCGGCCGGTGATTCAGCCGCCGATCCCGTACGACGTCCCACAGCGACCCGACGGCGCCCGCCTTCTCGTCGTACGCCGCGAAGATCAGCCGCTCCAACCGGGACAGCACGATCGCCCCCGCGCACATCGTGCACGGCTCCAGCGTGACCACTAGCGTGCAGCCGGTCAGCCGCCACTCGCCGACATGTCGGGCGGCGTCCCGGATCGCGAGTACTTCGGCATGCGCGGTCGGATCGCCCGTGACCTCACGCTCGTTGTGACCGCGCCCGATCACCTCACCGGACTCGTCCACCACGATCGCCCCGATCGGTACGTCGGGCAGCGCCTTCTCGCCCTCCTCCAACGCGAGAGCCATCAGCCGCGCCCATTCGCGGGTCAGGGCCGGACTAGCCAAGAGCTTCGATCGCCTCGTGGAACTGGTTGCCGAACCCAAGCGCTTCGGCGACCTCCTCCAGCATCTCTTCGGGGTAGAGGTCGACGTCGTCGCACAGGGCGCCCAGATCCATCGCGCTCATCCCGATGTCGGAGATGATGGCCAGATCGCCGGCCGGGACCTGTTCGTCGTCGTCCTCGGCCAGCGGGATGTCGAGCTCGTCGACGACCTGCCGGGCCAGCGGCCACTCGGTCGCGGCGGTCACGTCGGAGATCAGCAACTTGGCCCGGCCACCGAGCAGGCGGACCAGGATGAAGAAGTCCTCGTCGACCGAGATCATCCCCAGCACGCCGGCCTCGCCGGGGTAGCGCCGGAGCGCGGACACCAGGGTGGGGAGGTCGGGTTCACCGCGCAGAACCAGCGGTGTGACGGTCCAAACGCCGTCCTCGGTGTAAGCGGCCACCGCGAAGTCGAGATCGGTGGTCATCGGCCCAGCCGTGGCATCAGACACCGGTTCATCGTCGCAGACTCCCGCCGTACTCGGGAGGTTTCTCCGATCTCGACGCGGTATCAGATAGCCGAACAACGGTCAACGGTCAGTGATGGTAGGTCGCTCTCCGCATCGCTTCCCGGAGTTGCCGGACCCGCGCCCGGCGTGGTGCGATCCGGTCCCGGAGGGCGCGTGCCTCCTCGAGCTCGCGTAAGAAAGCAGCCCGACGGCGGAGGCGGTCGAGCTGCTCGGGCGTCTTCGCGGCGCTTTCGGTCATCGGCGTACTCCCTGGTGGGCGAGACAGGGCAGATTCCGGTGCACTTTCCAGTCTGGCAGCGAGCGCGCTTTCCCGTGGCGAATCGCCGACGGTACCGTTCCGGCTTATGCAGATCCTCGTCGTGGACCACCCGCTCGTCGCCCACAAGCTCACCGCGCTGCGGGACGAGCGCACGGACTCACCCACGTTCCGGCGCCTGACCGAGGAACTCGTCACGCTGCTTGCCTACGAGGCGACCCGCGACGTCCGCACCGGTCCGGTCACCGTTCAGACCCCGGTCGCCGAGGCCCAGGGCATCAAGCTGACCGCTCCGAAGCCGTTGGTCGTACCGATCCTGCGGGCCGGCCTCGGCATGCTCGAGGGCATGACCCGGCTGCTGCCGACCGCGGAGGTCGGGTTCCTCGGCATGATCCGGAACGAGGAGACGCTGACCGCCTCGACGTACGCCGAACGCCTGCCGGAGGACCTGTCCGGACGCCAGTGCTACGTCCTCGACCCGATGCTGGCGACCGGCGGCACGCTGTCCGTGGCGATCCAGTTCCTGGTCGACCGCGGCGCCGACCACATCACCGCGATCTGCCTACTCGCCGCTCCCGAAGGCGTCGAGCGGATCGAGCGTGAGCTGGCGGAGCTCGCCGTACCGTGCACTCTCGTGATCGCGGGCCTCGACTCACACCTCAATGACAAGGGCTACATCGTGCCGGGACTGGGCGACGCCGGAGACCGTTTGTACGGCGTCGCCCAGTAAGAACTGTTAGATGAGGGTGTTGCGGTAGAAGAGGTTGGCTCGGCGGTCGCCGGTTACGCCGGAGGCGAAGCCGAAGTAGAGGCGGGCGGTCGCGTCGGTGGAGCCGTAGACGGCCATGCCTTCGGGTTCGCGGTAGGTGAGGCTCTTCCCGGCCAGGGTCAGGAACGAGTCGACGAGCTGACCGGCGTTGATGTCGTAGCACCAGAGCTTCGACGTGGCCTTGGTCTCGTCCGGCGCACCCGGATACGCCTCGCCTTCCCAGAAGTACGCGTACGAGCCGTACAGCGTCCACCCCTGGAAGTCGATCCCCGAGGTCAGCGCGGGCTGCTTGAAGGACGCCAGCACGGTCGAGAAGTCCCCGGCCCGCGCGGCGGCCAGCGAGTACACGTTGATGTGCATCCCGTCGGACAGCGAGTACCGCACGCCCAGCCGCCCGTATCGCTGGTCGACCGCCGGCGTGAAGACACTGCCGTTCGAGACCGGCTTCCACTTGGTCACCGAGCTCGAGGTCAGCGTCGCGCCGTTCTGCCAGGGGAACCGGGCGATCTGCCGCCCGCGCCCGTTGGCCGTGTCGACGTCGGTCTCGGTCCAGATGTACGACGTACCTCCGACAGCCTCGGCCCCGATCGAGACGGCGTGACCGAACCCGGTCAGGTACATGTGACCGAGCACGGTGCCGGAGAAGTTCAGCTGGCTGAGCGTGAGATCGCCGCTGTTGGCCGGCGTACCGGACCGCAGTTGGCCGGTAAAGAGGCGGTTGTTCGGGGTGTCGAAGGCGAACGACTGCAGGACGGTCGGTCCCCACAGCGGCTTGCTGCGGAAGAACTCGTTCGTTGTCGCGCTCATCTTGAACCGCTTGGTGGCGGGCAGATCGAGGGCTCGGACAGGGCGGGCGGAGGCGGGTGCACCGACGGCGCCGGCGGCGAGCAGAGCGCCGGCTCCGGTGAGCAACCCGCGGCGGGAGAGGTTGTCCATGGCACCCGACGGTAAACCTCTTACCGCGAACTGTCAGTAGCTCGCACAAAAATTTCTGCGAACTACTCATCAACCAGTGTTAAAAGGCGTACGGGTACGGCGACCAGTCGGCCGGGCGCTTCTCCAGGAAGGAGTCGCGGCCCTCGGCGGCCTCGTCGGTGCCGTAGGCCAGGCGGGTCGCTTCGCCGGCGAAGATCTGCTGCCCGACCAGCCCGTCGTCGATCAGGTTGAACGAGTACTTCAGCATCCGCTGGGCCGTCGGCGACTTCGCGCAGATCTTCTTGCCCCACTCGAGCGCGACCGCTTCGAGCTCGGCGTGCGGCACGACCTTGTTCACCATCCCCATCCGGTAGGCGTCCTCGGCGTCGTACTCGTCGCCCAGGAAGAAGATCTCCCGCGCGAACTTCTGCCCGACCTGCCGGGCCAGGTACGCCGATCCGAAACCACCGTCGAACGACGCGACATCCGCATCCGTCTGCTTGAACCGCGCGTGCTCCGCCGATGCCAGCGTCAGGTCCGCAACCACGTGCAGACTGTGCCCGCCGCCGGCAGCCCAACCCGGTACGACGCAGATGACGACCTTCGACATGAAGCGAATCAGCCGCTGCACCTCGAGGATGTGCAGCCGCCCGGCCTTCGCCGGGTCGATGCTGTCCGCCGTCGTACCCTCGGCGTACTTGTAACCGTCCTTGCCCCGGATCCGCTGATCGCCACCCGAACAGAACGCCCAGCCGCCGTCCTTCGGCGACGGGCCGTTGCCGGTGAGCAGTACGCAACCGACGTCGCTCGACATCCGCGCGTGGTCCAGCACCCGGTAGAGCTCGTCCACGGTGTGCGGCCGGAACGCGTTGCGTACCTCGGGCCGGTTGAACGCGATCCGCACCACACCGGCGTCGACGGCCCGGTGATAGGTGATGTCAGTCAGGTCGAACCCGTCGACCTGCTTCCAGGCGGACGCGTCGAAGATCTCGGAGACAGTCACCCGGCGAGCATATTTCAGCGCTTCGCGGTGCTCTCCCGCAGGACGACCTCGGCCTTGAACGTCTCGGTCTTCGGGTCGCCGCCCTCGATCGCCAACTCGAGCGCCCGCCGGCCCATCTGCTCCAACGGCAGCCGGACCGTGGTCAGCCCCGGCCACACATCGCGCAGCGTCGCGATGTCGTCGAATCCGGCCACACCCAGCTGTCCGGGTACGTCGACTCCACGCGCCCGCAAAGCGGACATCGCGCCGACCGCCATCACGTCGTTCACCGCGAACAGACAGTCAACATCCGCGTGCTTGTCGAGCAACTCCTCGGCGGCGGCGTACCCACCGTCGCGAGTGAAGTCGCCGGTCTGCACCGCCACCGGCTGCAACCCGGCCTCGGCCAGTCCCGCAACGAATCCGTCCCGCCGGTCCCGCGCGGTCGCGAGCGCATCCGGACCACCCAGTACAGCGAACTTCCGCCAGCCAAGGCCCGCGAGCTCACCGGCGAGCGCGGCCGCACCGGAACGGTTGTCCGGCTCGATCGTGTGCGCCGGCATCCCGGACTGACTGACCAGCGCCAGACCCGCGCCGGAGTTGAGGAACGTCCCGACCTCAGTCGCCGTACGCGCAAGGCTTTCGGCGTCGGTCCGGCGGCTACCGATCATCACCGCGGCGCGGGCCCGCTGCGCCCGTAACGACGACAGGTAAGCGATCTCGCGCTCGGCGTCGCGGAACGTGCTGGCCATCATCACCAGCAGCTGGCGTTCGTCGGCGGCGCGCATCACGCCGTTCGCGATCGCGGCGAAGTACGGGTCCTCGATGTCGTGGACCAGGATGCCGACCACGTTCGTCGACGACTTGGCCAGCGCCTGGGCCTGCGCGTTCGGCGTGTAGCCGAGCTCGTCCGCAGCCGCCTTCACCCGCTCCTGCAGCTCGGGTCGCGGCACGCGATCGCCGCCGTTCAGCACACGCGAAGCGGTCGCCACGGACACACCCGCACGCTGTGCGACGTCCAGCAATGTCACCGGTGCTCGCAGATTCACTGGCCTACCCTTCCTGCTCTCCCCCCAGGGGTGGTGGCGGTCACCTTATCGGAATCGGCGTCTTGTTACGCTGTGTGGCCGCGAACAGGCTGCCAATCTCCGCAGAACCTGGCTTTGCGGCGCGCGAGTGACTAGCCTTCCCAGCCATGACGTCCGTCCGCGCCAGGGTGACGATCCTGGTCTCGTCCGCCGTGCTCAGCCTCGGGACCGTCACCGGTCCCGCTGTGGCTGGGCCGATCCCGGACGGCCCGGGCACGAACCCTGCTCCGGCGGCCTCGGCCGCCACCGCAGCCGGCGTGCCCGAGCACATCGACCAGCGCACGAAGAGCACGCAGCCGGTCTACGACTACGCTGCCGCGATCCGTCAGTCCGTGTACGTCGACACCACGATGGACACCGACTCCGACGGCAAGGACGACGTGATCGCCGTCGACATCGTGCGGCCGAGCGAGACCGCGCTGACCGGTGTACGCATCCCGGTGATCATGGACGCATCGCCGTACTACTCCTGCTGCGGACGCGGCAACGAGAGCGAGAAGAAGACGTACGACGAGAGCGGCATCATCCAGAAGATGCCGCTGTACTACGACAACTACTTCGTACCGCGTGGGTACGCCGTTGTCGGCGTCGACATCGTCGGCACCGGTCGCTCGACCGGCTGTGGAGACGTCGGCGGCAAGGACGAGATCGCCTCTGTGGTCGCGGTGATCAACTGGTTGAACGGCCGCAACACCGCACACGACGCCGACGGGCGGAAGGTGACGGCCACCTGGACCACCGGCAATGTCGGCATGATCGGCAAGTCGTACGACGGGACCCTCGCGAACGGGGTGGCCGCAACCGGGGTCAAGGGCCTGAAGACGATCGTACCGATCTCGGCGATCTCGTCGTGGTATGACTACACGCGCTCCGGCGGCGTCCCGTACTCCGACGACTACATGCCTTGGCTCGGTGGGTACGTCGGTCACAGCACGCCTGCGTGTGAAGCGGTTCGGGGCGAGCTCGGCGACAACGACGATGACGACACCGGTGACTACACAGCCTTCTGGGCCGAGCGTGACTACCTGAAGAACGCGTCGAAGGTGAAGGCGTCGGTGTTCATGACGCACGGCCTGAGCGACTACAACGTCCAGACCAACCACTTCTCGCAGTGGTGGTCAGCACTCGCCAAGAACAAGGTGCCGCGCAAGCTGTGGCTCGGTATCGAGGACCACGTGGATCCCTTCGAGTTCCGGCGTGACGCCTGGGTGGACGAGCTGCACAAGTGGTTCGACTACTGGCTGCAGGGCTTGCAGAACGGCGTGATGAAGGAGCCGATGGCATCGATCGAGACGGCTCCGAACGTCTGGCGGGACTACAAGTCCTGGCCGGCCGTGAACCGTCCCGCCTCGGTCCCGCTCGCCGCCGGCAAACTAGGTGCCGCAGGCAAGGGATCTGTCACGATCACCGACGACCCCGAGCTGACCGAGGACGACATCGTCGCCGACCCGTCCGAGGAGATCGCCGGCCGGCAGGTGTTCCTGTCCGCGCCGTTGACCGCCCCGATCCGGATCAGCGGTACGCCGTCGGTCACGCTCAAGCTCAAGTCCGACTCGTCCACCACGCCCGTCACCGCCCGCCTGATCGAGTACGGCGACGCGGCCCGCTACACCGGCGTACGCACGACGACGCAGAGCACCTGCGAGGGTTCGAGCACCGACTACGACGACAGCTGCTACTACACCGTCGACAAGCTCACCGCACAGAGCGACCACGGCATCGTCAGCCGAGGCTGGGTTGACGCCGCCCACAGCAAGTCCCTGAGCAAGCCCACTCCGTTGACGCCCGGCAAGTGGTCCACGGTCACCGTTCCCCTCCGCGCCCAGGACGAGGTAATCCCCAAGGGCCGAGTCCTGGCCCTGGCCGTAACCCTCTCCGACACCGAGTGGACCTCCCCCAACGACACCGGCGCCACCATCGACATCGACCTGGCCGGCAGCAAACTGAACCTCCCGCTCACGTCCGGCAAGATCGCCGCCCCCACCAAGCCCCAGCCCATAGACGTAGACATCACCACCCCCACCCAACGCCCCGACCTCCACGACCCCAGCAACTAACGAGCTCAAGGAAGCCCCACGCGCCGCTACGCGCGCTCCTACGTCGCGTGCTCGCCGCCGCTCCCACCCACCCGTGGTGCGCGCTCTCGCGCTTCATCGACAGCCCCGCGGTCCCGCCAACCCACCTCCGCAAGCCCATCCAACCCCGGTGAGCCGTGTCTCGTCAGCGCGACATCGCGCATTGTCGGGTGGGTGGAGCGGGCAGGCGACGTAGGAGCGCGTGCGCCGGGGGCGTGGGGCTGAACCACACGCACCAACTATTTGCCTTCGGCTACGTAGAGCATGGGGTCGCCGAAGCCTAGGTCTGTTATGCCGGCTGTGTAGAAGGCTCCGATCAGGAGGGAGCGGCGGTGGGCGGCGAAGGTGAGGACGTGGGCGACCAGGCCGCCGTAGGTGAAGACCCGGGGTGGTTCACAGGTGGTGTCGACGAAGCTTTCATCGAAGCGGCCTGACTCGTTGAGTTGATTGACCAAGGCAACGAAGCGGGAACCCGCGTCGGCGTGGCGGGTGCGGAGGTCGGGAATCGGGGTGACGACCTGGCGGCCGCATTCGGGCACCTGGAAGGGACGGTCCTCCACCGACGCCAGCCACATTTCTTCCTGCCAGACAAGGCGATCCAGCAGATAGCGGATCGAGATGTCGTCGTCGATTCCTTCGACCGACAGTTCGATCGGCCGGTCCAGTGTCGCCGCGTCCAGGCGGGCGCCGCGTTCGATCATCTCGCCGGTGAGCCAGACGTGATGCTCGACCATCTTCACCAGTACGTCCATCCCTCGCACCTCTCTTCGGGCCGGCAGGCGCAATCCCGCCGGTGGCTGAAAATGAACCCCGCTCGGCGCCGTCAGGAAGAACACCCGCGACGCTTCCCGTCGCCACTCCCGCGGCGACATCCCATAGGCTCTGGCGAACGCCCGGGTGAACGCCTCGTTCGACCCGTACCCGGCCTCGACCGCGACCTCCAGCACCCCGACCGGCTCGGCCAGCAACCGGTACGCCGCCCTCTCGAGCAACACCCGCCGCCGGAACGCGAACGGCGACTCCCCGGCCGCCGCCCCGATCACCCGATCGAAGTGGAACCGCGACAAGTGCACCCGCCCAGCCAGCCCCGCCCCGTTCACGGGCACATCACCGGCCAGCCCGGAGGCCACCACCGCCACGAATTTCTCGAACACATCCGCCATGCCCACCACTGTGCCCCGTCCGGGCCCCGCCGTACTTGATCGAAATTGCGGATCCGCCTACTGGTTGGCGGAGTACTGCGCAATGTGTAGTAGTGTGGTCGGCAGAGCACCGGGAGGGCGGTCTGAGGGGTCCGGCCTTCCGGTGCGCCGAGGGAGGTCTGATGGACACGAGCCAACTGCTCAAAGGTGTGCTGGATCTGGCGGTGCTCGCGGTGTTGCGGGATGCCGACGGATACGGGTACGACGTGCTGCGCCGACTGCGGGCCGCCGGCCTCGAGGATGTCGCGGACGCGTCGGTGTACGGGACGTTGCGGCGGTTGTTCGCGGCCGGCGCGTTGACGTCGTACGTGCAACCCAGCGAGGAAGGTCCGCACCGCAAGTACTACGGGCTGAACAAGACCGGCCACGAGCTGCTCCAACAGTCCACCAAGACCTGGAACCACTTCGCCGACACGATGTCGGTGCTGCTGCTGGAGAAGGAGGCCGCGTGAACAGCACTCTGACCGGAGCCGTCGCGATCTACCTCGCCCAGGTGCGGGCCGAGCTGAGCGACCTGCCGCCGGGTGAGCTGGAGGACGTGCTCGACGACGTCAGCGGTC
Source organism: Kribbella sp. NPDC051952 (assembly GCF_040680855.1). Taxonomy (NCBI): domain Bacteria; kingdom Bacillati; phylum Actinomycetota; class Actinomycetes; order Propionibacteriales; family Kribbellaceae; genus Kribbella; species Kribbella sp. NPDC051952. The sequence goes on along the minus strand of NZ_JBFAXQ010000003.1, from coordinate 42,383 downwards.
ACCTCACCGAGGTTGCCGCCGAGTTCGAGCCTGGACCCGAGGGCGGGCCGACGCTCGCGGCCCTGCAGGAGCGACTGGGCACCCCACAGCAGTACGCCGATGAGCTGCGTACCGCGGCCGGCTACCCGCCCCGCACCAAGCCGGTCGGCGTCGCACACCTCGACGCGGGCTGGAAGGCCTTGCGCTGGGGCCTGATCGCGGCCACCGTCGGACCGTTCTTCATTGCCATCGGCATCTTCGCCTGGCAGCAGGACGCCACCGTGTTCTTCGGCCTGCTCGGCATCGCGGTGCTGTTCGCGGCGGCCTATCTCGGCGTACGGGCGTTGCACGGTTACGACCCGCGGATCGTCCTCGACACCCCTCGGGGCGCGCAGGGTGCGACTGCGATCCGTGGCCTGATCGATCAGATCCCCCCGAACGCCCGCGCCGAGCTGACCAGCATCGGCCAACCGGTCTGGTGGGTCGTCCGCGGCGTGATCGGCGGCGGTGGGTTCTTCGCGCTGTTCGGCGCGGCTTCGGTCACGGTAGTCGGTGCAATCGCGGGCGCCGCGGTCTCGATCTGGGTCGGCCGCAAGACCCAGCGGGACCGCCGCTGGCTCTGGTACGTCGTACCGCTCAACGTCGTCACAGCCGTCGCGGTCCCGGCGTTCCTTGCCGCCGCGTATGTCGGCACCTCGTTCAGCCTGTTCGGCAACTACAACGACTACCGCGGCACCAACAACACGTCGTACGCCCCGAACGGCCTCCGGCTGGACGGGAACCGGGTCACCAACATCTACCCGTTCGATGCCCAGGGCAAGCAGGTCGACGTCCGGCTGTACGACCAGGACGGCAACCCGATCAGCCTGGAGCCCCAGGACTGCGCAGCGAACTACGGCTCGAACCAGCCTGGCACGACGAGCAACCTGTTCCCCCAGGCTGTGGTGAGCCCGGACGAGGACGGCTACGCAGACCCGGAGAACTGCAAGGACACCACCAAGGCGCCCTTCGTCCCGCCGCCCGCGCCGGCCACCCGTACGACGTCGACACCGAGCAACGGCCCGACCGACAAGCCGACGCCAGCCCCGACGCCCACGGCCCCACCGTCCGTGAAGCCGCCGACCACGGCGCCGACCGCCAAGGTTCCGACCCCTGGTGTGACGCTGACGGTCGAGCCGACCCGCTGACCTACAGGTGGGCGGCAGCGACGTTGCGGTAGGTGTACCCGAGCGTGCGATAGAGCCCGATCGCGGGGGCGTTGATGCCATCGACCATCAACGCCACCCGCCCGTGCCGCTTGAGCAGCTCGGCCGTCACGAACCCACACACCTGCCGCGACAACCCCTTGCCCCGGGCAACAGGCAACGTGGCCACACCGGCCAGGAAACCCACCTCCGGTGCACTCCACGCATCCGCCGCGATACTCAACAGCTCCCCGCCGTCCCCGGTCACCCCAGCCCACCGCCGTACACCGCCCCGACCGGGCCACGCATACGACGAAGGCGACGCCTCGGTCAGCAACTCCTCGACACCGGCATCTCCATCGAGCCACGTCGGACCTCCACCACTCACCAAGTCACCGCCTGACCCGTCCTGGGTCCTTTGCCGAGCGTGCGGCGGCGCTGCCGGACGAGCTTGGTGAGTGGCGGACGTCCGCCTCTCCATCCAGCCGAACGCGGCGCCGAACTTCAACCCCGGCACCCGCTCGACGAGCCCGCGCACGAGGTCCTCCGCGCCGAACGGGCGGAAGGTCGGCCCGACCTCCGCGAGGATCCCGGCCGCCAGTCGGGCTACCGTCGAAACCGGGCCGGCCACCGCGAGCCGATCGCGCCTCGAGAGACCGGGGGACGCGACGGCGACCGCATCGCCGTCGTACCAAGCGCGAACCCCCGGGGCGAAGCCTTGGGCAGCCCAGACGATCTGCGGATCGCCTCCACTCGCTTGGATCAGGTCAGCAGAGGTCAGGATCTCGCGCACGAACCTATTGTTCCTCAGCCCGTTGAACGGCGTACGGGACGAGGTGGTGGTACCCGCGGACCGAGACGCGGCGGAGGCGACGGAGGCGGTAGGCCGGGTGACCGTCGAGGGCTGCGGCGAGTTCACGGTCCGCGAGGACGCGGCCGGGTTTGCACTCGGCGGTGAGACGGGCGGCCAGGTTGACGACTTCGCCGTACACATCGCCGAGGCGGATCAGGATGGTGCCGTAGGCAAGGCCGATCCGGAGCTCGGGCAGGTCCTCGGCCGCGTTGACCGCGTCCTGCAGGGCCAGCGCGACCGCAGCGCCCTGGGCCGCGCTGTCGGTGACGAAGAGGACCTCGTCGCCGATCGACTTGATCACCCGGCCGCCGTTCAGCGCAACGACGTCCGCGGCCATGCCCTCGAACCGCTCGATCAACTGGCCGAGCTCGGCCTCCGTCATCCGCCGGGTCAGGCGGGTGTAGCTGACGATGTCGGCGAACCCGACCGTCCGCACGCCGCGCGCCAGCTCGTCCGAGCCGGCCACCGCCCGCCCGGCGGCCGCGGCCAGGTGCCGTCGCCACACGTAGGTCTGCAGCCGCTCCATCGCCGGCAACAGTTGCTCGGCCACCTCGATGGCCTCGTCCGCCGACAGCTTCGATCCGCCCAGGAATTCGAGGAACATCGACGACTGCCACGAGGCCAGCCGGGACTGCGTCTGCCCGAGCTTGCGTGCCAGCGAGGACTCCATCTCCGGATCGATGAAGTCGTCGTCCTCCAGCGCCGCCACCAGCCGCAGTGCCTCGACATCGTCGTCGGTGAAGGCGATCTCGTCGTCGGGTACGGTCGCGAACCCGAGCGCGTGCCACATCCGCTCGGCCCGCGCGATCGAGATACCGGCCCGCTCGGACACCTCGATCCGGGTGAACTTCCGCTCCCCACCCAGCAGCGTCCGCTCGAACTCCCGCTGCAGTCCCTCCAGGTCAGCGGGAGAGGAGTCAGGAACCACCGCGGCGCTCGGCGATGGTGGCGTCGATGGCGTCGCGGAACGCGGGCAGGCGACGGGTCAGGTCGTCGAACTTCTCCCGGGTGAAGTGCAGCAGCTGCAGCCGGGACTTGGCCGTGACGGTTGCCGTGCGCAACGTGTTCTTCCGGACCGCGACCTCGCCGGCGATGTCGCCGGGGCCGAGTTCGGCGATCTCCTCGCCCTTCGACCGGACCGCTGCCGTACCGCTGAGGATCAGGTACGCCGCGTCCGGAGCGGTCTGCTCCAGAATCAGCGACCAGCCCGCCGGCACGGAGACCTCCTCGCCGGCCCGGAAGATGTCCCTGATGTCCCGGCCGGACAGATCCGCGAACAGCGGCAGGTCCCGCGGGGACGTCCTACCCAGTGCCACGTCGATCCTCCGAGCCCGCCGGGCCACCCCGGCGATCAGCCGATGTTTCCAGTCGGTAACTCTAACGGCTCGCCGGAGCGAAGGTCACCCGACGGGTCCGAAACGCCGAAAACCGGCGGCGTAACTTTCCGGCCCGCCCGCGCATCGGGGTAACCAGAAGCATTACTTCGTACGGCGACCCCTGAGGGGCTGGTCATGTCCGGTCGAACGAGTACCACGCGGTGGATCGCAGCGACGGCCCTCCTGCTGACAGGCGCCGTCCCTGGCGTCGCGGACGCCGCACCCACGGTCGCCACCGCCACCTCGGCAGCCTGCGCCATGGTCGCCGGCTCGGTCACAACCGGCGGCGACCACCCATCCCTGGTGGTGACCGCCACCTCACCGCCGACGTCCTACGTGATCCGCAGCTACCCCGACATCTACCCCGACGGACAGGTCCGGCTGAGCGCGACCATCACGAACGATCCGGACGTCACCGGCACCGGCGGGTTGTACTGGGGCAATGTCGTGATCGGGTCCGCGCTGTACGCCAGCGCCTACTACCTCACCGAGGCCGACGAGGTCGACCGATCGAAGGTCTACCTCTCCAAGGTCGGCGGCGGCTGGGGTGACGCGACCTTCGTCGACACGACCCGGTACTGGAAGTATCCCGATCCCCCGGCGTTCAACATGCAGTACTCGCTGCGCAGCAATGGCACGATCACCCGCTGGGAAGATCGCCCCGGAACTGCCTGGGGCAACAAGCAGACCGCGACCGGGTTCGCCGCGGTCAAGACGATGGCGCTGATCAGCCAGACCGCAACGTACGACACCTTCCTGGCCAACACCCGCGGCGGTGCGCTCTACACGATCCGGCTCCCTCGGACGTCGCCGCTGAAGCCGGTCGTGAAGAAGATCCGCGACTCGACCTGGCAGGGCTTCGAGGCACTGGTGATCGACAAGTGCGGCCAGTACGGAACCGTGCTCCTCGGCATCGACAAGGACACCCACACGGGCTACCTGTACGCCGTCGGCCACGCCAACGGCACCGCCACCGTGATCAAGGGACTCGGCAAGGTCCCGGCGACGTTCGCCGACCCCGTCTACTTCCGCCACGTCCTCCGGCCGGGCGACAACCCGATGCTCTTCGGGGAGTGAACGTCAGTACTGGTCGGGGACCTTCATGTTCGGGCCACCGACCTGCAGGCCTAACGGCTCGGCGCGACCCTTCGGCTCTTCCCACTCCTCCTGGCGGCCGAGAGCGGTCAGGTCCAGGTAGCGGTAGCCGTTGTGGAAGTCCTCGATGCCGCGGCCGAAGGTGGAGTACGTGTGGAACGCGTCGTCGCCGACCCGCAGGAAGGTGCTGATCCCGGGCATCTCCTCGCCGTTCATGTCGTCCGTCCAGGGACCGCCCGTCCACGGCGTACCGGCTGCGGTCAGATCGGACTCGGTGCGGAAGTGCAGCAGCACCGGCGCGACCCGGTTGTCGAGGGTGGCGTGGAAGTCGTAGTTGAAGTCGCTGCCGTACGACGAGTACCACGGGAACGTCCAGCCCAGCCGCTCCTTGAACGCGGCGATCTTCGCGTACGGCGCCCTCGACACGGCCACCAGCGACGTGTTGCGGACGTGCAACTGGCGCAGGTTCCCGATCTCGTCGGCCGCCGACGAGCAGCTCGGACACGCCTCGTCCCAGTCCGGCGCGAGCATGAAGTGATGCATGACCAACTGCGGACGGCCGTCGAACAGGTCGAGCAGGCCGACTTCTCCGTCCGGTCCTTCGAACGTGTACGGCTTGGTCACCTTCTTCATCGGTAACTGCCGGCGTGCCGCGTTCAGCCGGTCCCTGGCCCGGGTCACCTCCTTCTCCAGGGCCAGGAATTCCCGCCGGGCCGCCAGCCACTCCTCCTCCGACACAACCTCCGGCAGATTCCCCATCGTCGTCATCTCACCCTCCATTGGCCTCGGAAGCTTCTCTCACCTCAGTGTCCAGATGTCGCCCCCTGAACCGGACTGAGCTGTTGACCAGCGCACAGTCCCCGGTTAGGTTCAGCGGAAATCGATTTCTCACTCTCGAGTATTTCTCACCGAGTCCTGCCCCGCCCGGAGGAGACCACGCATGCGGAAGCGATTGTTGCTCGTCCTGCCCGTTCTGCTCGGAGCCGCGCTGGTGCCGGCCAACCAGTCGGGACCGGCCCAGGCCTCGGCCGTCCCCTCGCCGGCCGAACGGGTCGCGAAGCTCACCGGTCCCGAGTCGATCAACGACACCGAGGCCCGCTTCGGGCTGAAGGCGACCGACCTCGGAATCCTCTGGGACAACGGCTCCGGCGAGATCCTGTCCGCGTTCGGTGACAGCTACGGCAGTGGCTGGACCGGCCCGGGTGGCGGCGCCGGCGACCAGGCCACGATCGACTGGCGGTGCAACCTGCTCCTGCGCAGCAAGGACCGCAACCTCGCCGACGGCATGACGCTCGACTCGGCCGCCGAGGACCGGCCTGGTCACGCCAAGGAGTTCCTCGACTGCAAGAAGATCGACCGCGACGAGCACACAGTGATCCCGACCGCGGGGATCTCGGTCGGCAAACGCCAGTACGTGCAGTACATGTCGGTCAACTACTGGGGGCCGGCCGGCAGCTGGTTCACGAACTACTCCGGCTTCGCCTACTCCGACGACAACGGCGAGACCTGGACGAAATCCCCGACCGCCCGCTGGCAGAACACCAAGGCGTGGGACGACAACTTCCAGATGGTTGCCCTGGTCAAGGAAAAGGGCTACGTCTACATGATCGGTACGCCGAACGGCCGGTTCGGCAACGCCCATCTGGCGCGGGCCCCGGAGAAGCAGGTGCTGGACAAGAAGGCCTGGCGGTACTGGGACGGCCGGACCTGGTCCCCGCAGGAGCGTGCCGCCGTACCCGTTGCGGCCGGGCCGATCAGTGAGGTCTCGGTCCAGTGGAACGCTTATCTCGGCAAGTACCTGATGATGTATCTCGACGAGAGCCGCGCATCCGTCGTACTGCGTTCGTCGAAGTCACTGACCGGTCCGTGGAGCGGGGAACAGATCGTTGCGCGCGGCACTGACTTCCCGGGTCTCTACGGCACCTTCATGCACCCCTGGTCGTCCGGTCCGGATCTCTACTTCACGATGGCGCAGTGGGATCCGTACAACGTCTTCCTGATGCACACCAAGCTCACCGACGATGGACAGGTCACCAACCTGGTAACGGATCCCGGCTTCGAGGCGCAGGCGGGGACTACGCCGACAGCACCTTGGCAACTGAGTGGTCGCGGCGGCATCGACCGCACGAACCTGGGTCACTCCGGCGCCAACAACGCCTACGTCCGGGACTCGATCGGCGCGCACCAACTCCAGCAGACCGTTGCCGTCCGCCCCAATCATCGCTACCGCCTGTCCGCCTGGATCCGTACCGCGGACAACAACTCCGAGACGATGCTCGGCGTACGAACTCTTCGCGGCCGCACGATCGCGCAACAGACCGGCGGCGCGCATCCGGCGTACACAAAGGTCTCCGTCGACTTCAACTCCGGCCGTGAGTCCCTGATCCAGCTGTACGGCGGCTTCTTCGGCCACGGCCAGGACGTCTGGCTCCAGTTGGACGACGTAGTCCTGGAGGAGCTCGGCTAGTCCGTACGCCGACGCCGGCGCGGGCGGCTGGTGCGAGGACGCACCGGCCGTCGCGGGCCGACCAGGCGCGGGCCGGCCAGCCGGTCCTCCAGCCGACGGGCCTCCCGGCGGATCGGCTGGGCGACGTACTCGCCGAGGATCACGCCCGACGCGAGCGCGACCCCGATAGCCACCGCGCTCGCGAGACCGAAGATCCCGATCAGATTCCCGAGGCTCATCAACTCGTACAGGCCCTTGTAGATCGTCAAGCCCGGCAGTAGTGGAACCGACCCCGACACGACCACGACCAGCGGCGGCACCCCGGATCGGCGGCCGAGCGAGTAGCCACCGAGGCCGACAACGAACGCCGCCGCGGCCGTCGCCCAGGCCGGGCCGAACGAGGCCTTGGTCATCAGCGTGAACGCCATCGAACCCAGCCCACCCATCACCGCGACCGGCAGCAGCGCCCGCAACGGCGCGTACGAGGCGTAGGCGAAGGCGATCGCCATCAGCGCGCCCGCACCGACCATGATCGGCAGCTTCGCCAACTGGATCGTCTCTGCCTCGATCCCGATGCTCAGGCCGAACTTGACCCCGATCGCCAGACCGAGCGACACCCCCGCGATGATGCCGCCGGTCAGCAGCATCGCCTCCAGACTTCGAGCCGCGGCGGTCACGTAGTACCCGGTGATCGCGTCCTGGACCGCACCGGTCAGGGCGATTCCCGCGAGCAACATGATGATGCCGGCGGCAACAACCAAGGACGGTTTCACCGGCGCATGCACGGCGTACAGGATCAAGGCGACCGCGGTTGCGACGAACGCGCCCGCCACCTGCTGGTAGAACGCCGGTAGTCGCTGCCGGTTGAACCAGCGGTTGTTCAGGTCGATCACGATCGCGGTGACGACCGCAACCGCTGTGATCAGCCAGCCACCACCGAGCAGCAGCGTCGCGCCACCCGCCATCACACCCCAGGCGAGGACGGCGCTCCACCGCGGGTACGGCGGTCCCGCCGAGGTCAGCCGGGCCAGCTCACGACTCGCCTCGTCCCGGGTGACCTCACCGCGAGCAAAGCGTTGTACCAGCTGGTCGACGGCGGTCAGCCGGGAGAAGTCCTGTGAGCGGTAGCGGACCAGCCGGAGGTGGGTCTCGGGCGCGACGTCCGGCGCGGCCTGGTACGAGAGCGCCATCGAGGTGAAGGTGATGTCGACCTCACACCCGCGCAGGCCGCCGGCCGCCGTGACGCTGAGGATCGTCGCGGTCGTGTCCGCCGTACCGGCACCGCTGGACAGCAGCACCTCACCGACCCGCAGGGCGAGGTCAAGGGTGCGGTAGACGTCCCGCTGCTCGTCCCGCTCCATCACTCGCCGAGGAGGCGGTGGGCCATCGCCAGGTCGGTGATCAGGATGTTGACCCAGCCTCCGAGCAGCGCGGCCCGGATCGCGGAGAACTTCCGCTCACCGCCGGCCACACCGATCCGTCGCGGTACCGCCAGCAGCTCCTTGGCGGTCACCCCGATGACTCGCTGGTCGAACGTCGATCGCACGAGCTTTCCCTCTTCGTCGAAGAACCGGAAACAGACGTCCCCGACCGCCCCGAGCCGGCGTAGCTCGTCCTGATCGGCCTCGGCGACCGCGTTGCCACTGCGCTGCAGCAGCGGCGACGGCTCCAGGCTGCCGATCCCGACCAGGGCGTCGGTGAGTTGCCCCCACGTGCCCAGAACGTCGCGAACCGACACGTCGTTCATCATCGCGCGCCGGACGGCGGGAGTCCCGACCAGACCCGGCGCGGGCATGTAGACGGGCATCGCGCCGGTCAGCTCCGCGAACCGCGCGGTCAGCCGGGTCGCCTGCATCTGCACCGCCGCGTCACCGAGACCGCCGACGATCTGGACCACCTTGTCCACCACCGGCACGCTCTTGCGCGGCATCCGGTCGACCGCGCTGATCAGCGTCTCGCTCCAGGACGAGATCCCGATCACGTGCCCACCGGTCAGCGTCATGTCGATGTACGCCGCCGCCCCCGAACCCAACGCGGGCAGTACGTCGTCGCCTACCAGCCCGAGCGTGTCCACGACCACCGCGTCCCGCAGCCCGTACCGGCCTTGCAGCTCGTCCTCGAGGTCACTGTGCACGCCGCTCGGCATGGTCACCACGGTGTGCACGATGCCCACCTCGACCGCCTGCTTGAGCATCCGCGACACCCGCGCCTGGGACAGGTTCAGCTCGGCCGCGATCTTCGGCTGCCGGATGCCCTTCTCGTGGTACATCCGGGCCACCTTCGCCAGCAGCCGCAGCTCGTCCAGCCCCGGCTGGCGTACGCCACGATTGCCGTTCACGGTGCCCCCTTCAGGTCAGGACTGGACTATAGGCAGATGTACACGCGCGGTGCGCCACCAGGATCGGGCAGCGGATCGGCCGGAGTGTCGCGCCGCCCGGTCGCGACCACCGAGCCGTCCCGCGGATCCACGATCCGGTAGTCCAGCGGCACCGTGTCGTCGAACACCGGCACCATCCCACCGTGCTCGCGGTAGACGATCAGCATCCCGCCCGGTCCGCTGAGCGCCCGCCCCGAGATCACCCGGGTCCAGTCCGGGGTCATATCAGTCGTCGGCAATCCGGCCAGGATCTGTCCGAGGAGTCCGACGTACGTCGATCCTTCGAAGTCGACCGCCTCCCGCCAGCCTGCGCCCGGGGCGACGAAGTAGTCCGAGTGACCGGGCTCGTCGGGATGCAGCCGCCACTGCCACAGACTGCCCGCGCCGTAGACGACCCCCATCGTGCCGCCCGCACACAGGTTGCTCCACGCCTCATGCCCCTGCCACCAGCCCGCAGCGACGCCGGTCCGGCCGGTGTTCTCGTACGTCGGTTCGCCGTTCGCGACCGCCCGCACCGGCTCGTTCCGCCACATGTCCGCGACCCGCGCTTGCACGTGTTCGCCGGTGTGACCGGTCTGGCACCACTGAAAATCCAGCCAGTCGGCGTCCTGGTGAGCGTGCGCGTGGATGTGCGGCCGGTAGTGGATGCCGGTCGGCTGCCCGTAGCAGTCGACCGCGTGGACCTCGGCCCCACCGGCTGCGACCTGCGGTTCCGCGCCGGTTCCGTCCCCGCCGACCAGGTAGATCGCGGGCTGAGCGCCGTATCGGGCGACGAGGTAGCGGCAGTAGTCTCCGTACTCGGTCGGCGGTACGACGGTGCCGGCCACGTCGAGGCCCTTCCAGCCGAAGCCCTGGAAGACGGGCTGGAGCACGGGGACCAGGCCATGCTCGACGAGGATCCCGAGCAGCTCGTCGAGGTACCGGAAGTACTCGTCGTTGGGCTTGAGCAGGTGGCCGTCGGCGAGGTCCTCGAAGCCGACGTCGAAGCCCTCGTCCTGGGTCCTGTCGCGTGGACCGACCGCGCGCATATCCGGCTGGACGGTCATCAGCAGGACCGCGTTGAACCCCTTGGCCTGCCGGTCGGCGGCGTACTCGCGGACCTGATCGGGTGTCGCCCGCCACGGCAGCGCCCAGGCGGTGTCCGCGACCAGGATCGCCGGCGTGCCGTCGGCGTACACGAGGCTGCGGCCGCCGGGCGACATCCGCCAGAAGCCGTGCCGGTAGAACGGGTTGAGCTCGTCCGTCGGCGCGGGAGCGATGTCGAGCTCACCACCTGTCCAGGTCCAGCGTCCGGGGTCGGACGCCGCGAAGCGCACCTTCCGGGCGTCGCCGTCCCTGAAGGTCGGCCGCCGGAGCCTGCGGCCGCTCTCGTGCTCGAACTCGATCCACTCGTCGGCCGGGGACACCGGGAGTTCGATCGACCGCCAGACGACTGAGATGGACATGACACTCCCGAAGGTCAAAGTTGCCGATAAACTGGCGGACGCAAAGCAAGACCACACGTGCTCTGGGGTCGGTGAAATTCCGAGCCGGCGGTGACAGTCCGCGACCCGTACACCCGCAAGGGTGTCCGGTTGACCTGGTGGAACTCCGGGACCGACGGTGAAAGTCCGGATGGGAAGACGCACGTGGCAGTCTTCGCGGTGCCGTGCGACCTGTCATGTCGCGCGGTCTGTGGAGCCTGTCGTTGCCCCGGAGTGCTGACGAGAGCACTGCCGAGAGGACAACGATCGTGAGCACCGCGACAACACTCGACACCATTCAGCACGCCGTCGACCAGCTCGCCGCCGGGCGACCGGTCGTGGTCGTCGACGACGAGGACCGAGAGAACGAAGGCGACCTGACGTTCGCCGCCAGTCTGGCCACGCCCGAACTGATGGCCCTGCTGGTCCGCCACACCAGCGGCTACGTCTGCGCACCCGCCGCGGCGGAGATCCTGGACCGGCTCGAGCTCCCGCTGATGGTCCCGGACAACCAGGACAGCCTGCGGACCGCGTACACGATCTCGGTCGACGCGAGTACTGGCGTAGGCACTGGTATCTCGGCCGCCGACCGGGCCCGGACCGTCCGCGTCCTGGCCGACCCGGCGGCACAGCCCGCGGACCTGATCCGGCCCGGTCACATCCTCCCGTTGCGTGCGGTCGACGGCGGGGTCCGGCAGCGGCCCGGTCACACCGAGGCCACCGTCGAACTCGTCCGGCTGGCCGGTCTGCCGCCGGTCGGGGTGATCGGCGAACTGATGAACGACGACGGCACCCTGATGACCGGCGCCGACCTGCGCGCGTTCGCCGACACCCACGACTTCGCGATGATCTCGATCGCCGACCTGGTCACGTACCTGTCGTGACCAGGCGCCGGGCGGCGTCCGCGATGCCGTCCGGCGAGAGCCCGTACCGGTCCAGCAGGAATCCGGCCGACCCCGTCGGGGCGAACTCGGGGAACCCGAGGATCGACACCCTGGCCGGATGATGCTGTACGACGGTCTCCGCGACGGCACCACCGAGTCCGCCGGCGATGACGCCCTCCTCGGCGGTCACGATTCCGGCCGTCTCCCGCGCGGCCGTGACCACGGCGTCGGTGTCGAGCGGCTTCACCGTCGGCATCGACACGACCCGGGCCGAGATCCCTTCTTCGGCGAGCCGTTCGGCCGCGGCGATCGCCCGCCACAGCACGGTCCCGTTGCTGATCAGCGTCACGTCGTCGCCGTCGCGAACCGTGATCGCCTTGCCCAGCTCGAACTGGTAGTCGTCGGCGTAGACCTTCGGCACGCTCATCCGGCTGACCCGGATGAAGACCGGCCCGTCCGAGGCCGCCGCCCACCGCAATGCAGCTGCCGTCTCGATCGGGTCGGCCGGCACGATCACGGTCATGTTCGCGATCGCCCGCAGCCAGGCGACGTCCTCGATCGAGTGGTGCGTCGGACCGAGTTCGCCGTACGCGACGCCCGGGCTCATGCCGCAGAGCTTCACGTTGGTGTTGGAGTAGGCGACGTCGGCCTTGATCTGCTCGAGTGCGCGGGCGGTGAGGAAGCAGGACGCGGCCGAGACGAACGGGATCCGGCCGCCGTTGGCCAGCCCGGAGGCGACGCCGACCATGTCCTGCTCGGCGATGCCGACGTTGATCAGCCGGTCCGGGAACGCCTTCCGGAAGCTGTTGAGCTTGCTCGATCCGACCGAGTCGTTCACCACGCCGACGATCCGGTGATCCGCGTGCGCGAGCTCGGCCAGGGTTTCGACGTACGCGTCCCGGCAGTCGTAGCGCGGCTGGTCGGCGATCGAGGACGTCTGGACGATGGTCATGCCGGCTCCTTGGCGTATCCGGGAACGACAGCCTCCAGCTCGGTCAGCGCCTGCTGGAACTCCGCCGCGTCCGGCACCCGGTGGTGCCACGCGACGTTGTTGCTCATGAACGAGATCGGGTGGCCCTTGTGCGTATGGGCGATGACGAACGTCGGCTTGCCCGGCCGGAACGGTACGGCGGACAGCACGTCGAGCAGCTCGCCATGGTCGTGACCGTTCACCTCGACCACCGCGAACCCGAACGCGGCCGCCTTCTCCGGCAGCGGATCCAGGTCGTTGGTCTCCTTGGTGGTCGCGCCCTGCTGCAGCCGGTTTCGGTCGACGATGACCGTCAACCGGTCCAGCTGGTACTGCGAGGCCGCCATCATCGCTTCCCAGTTGCTGCCCTCCTGCAGCTCACCGTCACCGACCAGCACATACGTACGGCGCAACGAGACGTCGAGCTTGGCCGACAGCGCATGCCCGACCGCGACCGGCAGCCCGTGCCCGAGCGGACCGGTGTTGGCCTCGACGCCGGCCACCTTGGTCCGGTTCGGATGCCCGTTCAGCGCGGACAACGGCTTCAGGAACGTCGCGAGCTCCTCGACCGGCAGGAAACCGTACGCGGCCAGCGTCGTGTAGAGCGCCCCGGCCACGTGCCCCTTGCTCAGGATGAACCGGTCCCGCTCCGGCGCGTTCACCGTGCCGGGCGAGATGTCGAGAACCGCGCCGTACAAGGTCGAGAGGATGTCGATCGCGGAGAAGTCGCCGCCGATGTGCCCGGCACCGGCGTAGTGGACCAGCTTGAGGTCCTGGATCCGGATCTGCCGAGCCACCTCGGCGATGTGCGCGACCTGCTCGGAGCGGCTGCTGTGGATCGGCAGCCGCCCGAGCACGGGCATGGTCGTGTGCTCGACCGTGAGCGTCATGCCAGCTCCGCCATCGAACTCAGCAGGACCTTCTGCACCAGCTTCTGTGCGGCCAGTGCGTCGTGCGACGCCTGCGCCGCGGCGAGCGCCTCGTCATCCAGTACGTCGAGCGCGTGGTGGATCGCCTTGAGGAAACGGATCGCCTGCTTCGCGGCCTCGACACTGTCCTCACGGAACGGGAACTGGTCCAGCTGCCAGACGCCCTCCCAGTTGTTCTTGCGCAGGGTGTGGAAGAACTCGAAGGTCTCCACCAGGTGCACCGAGCCGACCACCATGTCGTCGTCCCAGCCGCGCATGTTGTCGTTCACGTCGATCGCGAACAGCCGGTTGTAGTCGATCGCCAGCTGCGCTGCGTCGGCCGGCGTCTCCTGGCCGTACAGCGAGTGCCCGAAGTCGAGCAGGATGCCGAGGTTCGGCAGGCCGATCTTCTCGATCCCGAGCAGCGTACGGGCGACGTTCGGAAAGATGATCTTGACCCGCGGCTCCCGCGGCTTGTACTCGATCACGAAGTTGATGTCGGGGTGCGCCGAGACGAGCTCCTTCAAACCGTCCAGCGCCAGGTTCCAGATGTCGTGGTAGTTGACCTGGAACGGATAGTCCCAGCCGTCCTGGCCGGGCCAGAGCTTCACGTACGAGCAGCCCAGGTCCTTCGCCAGCTCGGTTGCCTGGTGCAACAACTCGAGTGCCTGCCGGCGGACCTTCGGGTCCGGGTTGGTCAGCGATCCCTTGACGAAGTCGCGGGTGTAGATCTCCGGCGTGATCGCGATCGCCGTGAGGTTGTTCCGCTTCAGCGCGTCCTTGACCTCGTCGAGGGTCCCGTCGTACCCGGCGAACGGCCAGTTCAGGTCGACCACGGACAGATCGCCGACCGCGCCGGCCCGGTCGATCTGCTCGAGCAGCCCGACCGGCGGACCGTAGCCGTCGGTGGCGTAGCGGTCCTTGTAGGTCGCGAAGTGCCAGATACCAGCGCCGAAAACCGGCAGGTCGGTCATGGTGTTCTCCTCCATATGTGGTCAGCCCTTGGTGGCACCGGCGGTCAGGCCGCCGACGATCCAGCGCTGGAGCAGGGTGTAGGCGATCAGGATCGGCACCACGGCAATCAGAATGCCCGCCGCGAGGCCGGTGTTGTTGTTGGCGAACTGGCCCTGGAAGTTCAGCAGCCCGACCGGGATGGTCTTGTGCGCGTCCGAGTTGAGCAGGATCAGCGCGAACAGGAACTCGTTCCAGGTCGCGACCGCGTCCAGGATCGCCACCGTCACCAGGGCCGGCAGCGACAGCGGCAGGATCATCGTGAAGAACACCCGCCAGTTGCCGGCACCGTCGACCCGGGCCGCCTCGATGATCTCGTCCGGGATCTGCCGGAAGAACGACTGCAGCACCAGGACCTCGAACGGGATGCCGAAGGCCAGGTACGGCCCGATCAGCCCGAACAGGCTGTCGGTCGCGCCGAACGACCGCATCATGATGAAGACCGGGACGATCGTGATGTAGATCGGGATGGTCAGCCCCAGGAACACCGTGAACATCACCGTACGGCGGAACTTCATCCGCAGCTTGGCCAGCGCGAACCCGAGCATCGCCGAGACCAGCACCCCGAGCGGCACCTTCATCAAGGCCAGCAGCGCGCTGTTGCGATAGGTGGTGGCGAAGTTGCCGATCCCCCAGGCGTCCTTGAAGTTCGACCAGGTGAACGCGTCCGGCCAGGACAACGGGCCGTTCCCGATGAAGTCCGACAACGGCCGGATCGCGGTGATCACCAGCAACGCCAGCGGCGAGATCCAGAAGATCGCCGCCACCGCCAGGACCAGCGTCATCACCAGGCCACGCCGGCTCTTCGGCTTCTCCCCGACGGGATGGGCTTCGACGGTGTCGATCGGGACCTCAACCCGAGCGGGCGCTATCGAGGTCATGACGCCTCCCGGGTCTGCGAACGTACGTACGGGATACCGACGGCGACCGCCACGAGGGTGATCACGACCGCGATCGCGGTGCCGTAGCCGGCTTGGTAGTACTGGAAGACGTTGAAGTACATCCACGTCCCCATCACCTGCGTCGACGTACCAGGTCCGCCGTACGTCATCGCGTAGATCATGTCGAAGACCTTGAACGAGTCGATCAGCGAGAGCGCCAGCACGATGTAGTGGGCCGGTCGCAGGCTCGGCATCGTGATGTGCCAGAACTGCTGCCATTTGGTCGCACCGTCGACGGTCGCCGCCTCATAGAGCTCGTTCGGAATCCCCTGCAGGGCGGCCAGGTAGAGCAGCATCGGGAAGCCGGTCCGCAACCAGATCGCGGGCACCATCACGGCCCACAACGCGGTCGAGTCCTGCCCGAGCCACGGTTGCGCGAGACCGTCGAGCCCGATGATCCGCAGGAACGAGTTGATCGCGCCGTACTGCGGGTTGTAGAGCCAGCCCCAGATCGAGGCGATCGAGACCAGCGGCAGCACGGCCGGGGTGTAGAACACCAGCCGCAGGATCGGCTTGCCGTGCACCTTCCCGTTCAGGGCGATCGCGAGCGCGAGCCCGATCACGGTCGGCACCGCGATCGTCACCACGGTCCAGATCAGGTTGTTCCGGACCGCGGTCACGACGACCGGATCACTCGGCAGCTTGAAGTAGTTCTCCAGGCCGACGAACTTGTACGTCGCGCTCAGTCCGTCCCAGTTGGTCAGGCTGAACCAGAGCGACGACACCGCCGGGTACACCAGGAACGCGACGTACACCACCAGAGCAGGTAGCGCGAACAGCCACGGTGACCACTTGCCACCGCGTTTGACCTTGCCCGGCGGGGCCTTCGTGAGCGCGACGGTCGCCATTGCGGCTCAGCCCTTCGCCCAGGTGGAGACGATCTCCTGCATCTTCTTCGCCGCTTCCTCCGGCTTGACCGAGCCCTGCAACAGGTCGCTCTGCACGCTGAAGTACTGGTCGGCCTGCTTCTTCGGGAACGCCTGGTCCTGGATCGTGTAGAACGGGTTGCCGCCGTACTTCTGCGACCACTCCGCCGACAGCGGCAGCGTCTTCGGGTCGGGCTCGGCACCCTTGACCGTGGATGCGCTGACCTGCATGGCCTTCTGTGTCGCGGGCTGGACGATGAAGTCGATCAGCGCCGCGGCCTTGTCGACGTTGCCGGCCTTGGCGTTGATCATGTAGCCCTCGACGAAGCCCGAGTGCCGGGCCGGGGTCTTGTCGGTCGGCAGCTCGAAGGTGCCGAACGCGGCCGGGCTCTTCTTCGCGGCCAGGATCGCGCCCGCCTCGGTCCACGGTCCGGTGATCGTGTACGCCGTCTTGCCCTGGACGTACGCCGGTTCGATATCGGCCGGGTCGAGACCGAGAGCGCCCTGCGGCAGCCACTTCTTGTCCTGCCACTTCTTGAACAGCGTGAATGCCTCGACCACCTCGGGCCGGTCCCAGCTCTCGTCGCCGGTCAGCAGCTTGTCGTGCAGCTCCGGACCCGCGGTGTGCTCGAGCAGGTACTCGAACAGCCGCATGATGTCCCAGCCGTACTTCCCACCGAGCCCGGCCGGCGTCACACCGACCGCGATCAGCTTGTCGTTCAGCGCTTCCAGCTCGGCGTACGTCGTGGGCGGCGCGCTCACGCCGGCCTTGGCGAACAGCGACTTGTTGTACCAGGCACCGATCCCGAGCGAGACGAACGGTACGCCGGACTTCACACCGTCGAACGTCATCCCGCTGATCGCCGCGGTGTTGATCTTCGAGTCCCAGCCGTACTTGGAGTAGTACGGCGACAGGTCGAGGGCCTGCTTGGCCTTCGCGAACGGGCTGCCGATCTGACCGCCCCAGATCCGCCAGACATCTGGGCCCTTGCCGCCGAGCAGTTCCGTGCGCAGCTTGTCCGGGTACACCGCCGCACCCGAACCGGGCAGGCTGTCGACCGTGGTCGTCGTACCGTTCTGCTCGTCGAACTTCTTCACCTGCGCCTTCAGCAGGCCGATGGTCTCGTCGGCCTCGTAGGTGAACAGGCGCAGGTTGTTCGTGGTCGCGCCGGTGGAGCCGCCGCTACTGGTGGAGGCACCGCCGCCGGTGCACGCGGACAAACCGACACCGGCTGCCGCGGCGGACGTCAGGCCGAGGAATCCCCGGCGGGTGAAGGAACGCGTCATGACTCACTCCTTTGCCGGTGGAACCGGCGGATCTTGGCGAACATGTCCTCCAGCAGGAAGCGGACGTCGACCTGTTCGACCACACTGATCGGGTTGTTCGTGCCGGGCAGGTACCAGCCGTCGACGCCGAACCGGGGCGCCGGCCGGACGCGGAGGTTCCCGCTGGCCGGGTAGAGCATCAGGGCGATCGCCGGCGAGTCGCCGAGGGACCGGGACTCGATCGGCTCCCCGTGCCAGGTCGCGTTCCACTCGTGCAGCTGATCGATCAGGTACTTGCCCAGGGGACCGGCGTCGCCGATCTTCTCGTCCAGCTCGGCGTAGCTCACCGAGACCTTCGTGTACACATCGCTCGGCACCTGCCAGACGGTGATGCCGGAGCCGAACACCACGTTCGCGGCGTGGATGTCGTTCGACAGGTTGAACTCGATCCCCGGGTACGACGTGTGCCCGTAGTAGCCCCGTCCGCCGATCCAGATCACGATCACGTCCCGGTGCACGATCTCCGGGTCGAGCAGGATCGCCGAGGCCATCTCGGTCAACGGCCCGAGGAACGAGACGTACAGCGGATCGTCCTTCGAGGCCAGCTTCGACTCCTCGATGATCAGCTGCGCACCGGGCGAGTCGAGCGGGGTCTGCTCGTCCGGGATGCCGGTCGGCGCGCCGTTCGCGACCGGGACCTTGCCGGTCAGGTCCATCAGGTCCAGCAGCAGGTCGATCTCCTCGCGGGACTCCTCCATGCTCCGGTCGGACCGGCGGGTGCCGAACTGCGCGGCGATCAGGCCGCGGATGTCGAAGGTCGGCGACAACAGCCCGTGCACGATCGCGAACTGGTCGTCCGCCTCGTTCTTGGCGTCCGTGTTGATGATCACCCGGCGTCTACTCGGCTTCACCCTGCGGCCTCCGGTTCCTGTGCGCTTTGAATAGATATTCAGTCATGCATATCCTGTCGCCCCGAGTGTCACCACCCGGCTAGAGTCCCGTCAAGAGCTCGGTTGAAAGTTGGAGG
The DNA here is from genome assembly GCF_040680855.1 of Kribbella sp. NPDC051952. Lineage (NCBI taxonomy): Bacteria > Bacillati > Actinomycetota > Actinomycetes > Propionibacteriales > Kribbellaceae > Kribbella > Kribbella sp. NPDC051952. The sequence goes on along the minus strand of NZ_JBFAXQ010000003.1, from coordinate 23,737 downwards.
GAACTCGATGGTCGAAGCGGTGCTGGCGATCGACCAGGGCACGACGAATTCCAAGGCCGTCCTGGTCGGTGCGGACGGCCGCGTACTGGGGACCGGGTCGGCACCGGTCGGCCTCTCGACGCCACATCCGGGCTGGGCCGAGCAGGACGCCGACAAGCTGTGGGAGAGCGTGCTGCAGGCGATCGCGTCCACCGGTCCCGTTGACGTGGTGGGGATCGCCTTGTCGACGCAACGCGAGTCAGTCGTCGGATGGAATCAAGCCGGCGAGGCCGTCGGGCCGGTGATCGGGTGGCAGGACGTACGGACCGCCGCGTGGTGCTCGTCGTTGCCTTCGACCGTGGACGAGCTCGTCCGGGCGCGGACCGGGCTGCGGGTGGACGCGATGTTCTCGGCTCCGAAACTGCACTGGCTACTCACGGAGACCGGCGCGGATCGTGTTGGCACAGTGGATTCCTGGCTGATCCATCGGCTGACTGGTTGCCGTGAGCACCTGACCGACGCCGGGAATGCCGGTCGTACGTTGCTCTACGACGTACTCGACCTCGACTGGTCGCCTTCGTTGCTTGAGGCATTCAACGTGCCGCGGTCCGCCTTGCCGGAGGTGCGGGCTTCGAACGCTGGATTCGGCGTGACAGCAGGGGTTCCGGGACTGCGTGACGGGATCCCGATTGTCGCCGTACTCGCGGATTCGCATGCGGCGATGTATGGGCAAGGGTGTGTGCGGGCCGGGATGGTCAAGGCGACGTACGGGACCGGGACGTCGGTGATGACTCCGGTGGACGCGTTCGTACCGGATGGTTGCACGTTGGCGTGGCTGACGGATCGGCCGCTGTACGCGCTGGAGGGGAACATCGTCTCGTCGGGTGCGGCGCTCGCCTGGACTGCGGAGTTGCTCGGATTGCCTGATGTTGGTGCGCTTGTCGCTCTCGCCGCCACGGTTCCTTCTGCGGAGGGCGTCGTACTGGTGCCGGCGTTTGCTGGGTTGGGGGCGCCGCATTGGGATCGCGAGGCGCGCGCGGCGTTGACGGGGATGAGCAGCTCGACCACGCGCGCTCACATCGCACGGGCGTGCGTCGATGCCGTCGCGCATCAGATCTGCGACATCACCTCGACGATCCCGGGCGGGGCGCAGAGTCTGCGTGCCGACGGTGGTGCGACTGTGTCCGACCTGGTGATGCAGACGCAGGCCGACCTTCTCGGTCACCCGGTGGAGGCTGCCGATGTCGCAGAGGTGTCCGCGCTGGGCGCGGCCGAGCTTGCGTGGTCCACGTTGGGCGTGACCACGGGCTGGGCCGCGCGGCGTACGTACCGGACGTTTGAGCCCAGGATCGACGACGCCGCGCGGGCCCGGCTCCGGGCTCAGTGGGCCGGAGCGGTCGCGTCCGTTCGGGTCAGGCCAGCCTGATCCGGAAGATGGCGACGCGGGCGTTGTGGTCGTCGACGTTCATCGGGACCACGCTCGTGTTGACCAGGTCGAGCTGGACCGAGCCGTCGCCGGGCAGCCAGTTGATCCGGTCGATGCCCTCGGGGAAGACCTTGTGCTCGGTGTCCTGGCCGGTCGCGTTGTCGTAGCCCGGGTTGTTGGTGTCCGCGGTCCAGATCACCAGGTGACCCTTGTCGTGGTGGGCCATCACCCGTTCGCGGTGGGTCTTCTTGTGCAGGTCGTACTCGTCGCGCAGGTTCGGGCTCTGCTGACCGTTGTACGCGCCGTGGATGTAGTGGGTGTTGATCAGGACGAACTTCAGCCCCGGGTGCGCGTTGTGCTCGACGACGACCTCGTTGATCCAGCGCGGCGGGGAGATGCCGGGGACCTTGGGGTGCACGAAGGTCGGCTTGGAGTTGATCACCTTCCACGGGGTCGGGACGGAGATCGGCACGCGGTAGGAGCCGGGGTCGTTCAGGAATTGGTTGTCGTAGGCACCGCCGAAGCTCTGCGCGATCATCGCCGGCTCGCCGCTGTCACCCTCACTGATCTCCTGCCACCCGACGAACGGCCGGTTCCCCGGGTCACCACTACGCACAGCCTGGATCGCGGGGCCACGCGCCGGAAGGTTCTTCCGCCCGATGTTGGCGGTGATGATCGGCAACCGAAACCACTCCGTAGCCGCCGACGCGGCTTGAGCCCCAACCACAGACCCAACCGACGCAACCCCAGCCAACGCCCCACCCCCAAGCATCAGCACCTGCCGCCTACTGAACCGCTGAGCCATAACTACCTCCACAAGATTCCGGCACAAACCGGAGGGCGGGTGTCCTGTCGACGCCTACGACGGAAGCTCCTACCCCCTGGTTCCCCCGTTTCCCCATTAGCCGGCTCTAACCAGCCCCACCCCAACCACCCCAACAACCCCACGCCCCAGCCCCAGCAACCACCCTCCCCACCTCCCAACACCCCGCCCCGCCCCCGCACCTCACCACCCAGCACCTCGCCCGTCGCCGCGTCCTCGTCCCCATACGCCGGCCCGTCCCCGACCGGATGTGGGCCCCTCCCCACTCCTGTTCTTTGTTCTTCCTTGTTCCCTTTCCTCCTTGCAACCGGCGTCCGGGTGGGGGTGACCGGATGTGGACGGAGATCGCTTTCCGTTACAGGTTGACTCGTGGAATCCGCCCACCTAAGGTTGCGACCACAAGCTACGGAAAGCCCTTTCCCAGGCTTACAACGAGGGAGAACGTCATGTGCGAGTACGAGCCGGGCACCGCCGTGGCTCTGCCCGGCGGCATCGGCGTCTCGTTGCTGACGGTGTACGACGTCGAAGCCCCCGACGGCCTGGCCGGCGGATCGCCCCACGTCCACCTGGCCTGCTCCGAGGGCTACTACGTGATCGGCGGCTCCGGCGCAGTCCAGACCCTCAACCCGAGCGGCTTCACCGAGACCCCACTACAGCCCGGCACCGTGCTCTGGTTCGACCCCGGCACGATCCACCGCCTGGTCAACCATGGCGGCCTCCAGATCCTCGCCCTGATGTCGAACTCCGGTCTCCCCGAAGCAGGCGACGCCGTACTGACGCTCCCGCCGGAGCACCTCACCGACCGGGAGACCTACCTCAAGGCGACCGCACTCACCGGCGGAGATGCGGCCAGGACCCAGTCGGCGATGACCCGGCGCAACCTCGCACTCGACGGCTTCGCCGTACTGCGTGAACAGTACGAATCGACCGGCCCGTCAGCCCTGGACGACTTCTACGCCGCGGCAGTCCGGATCGTGCAGCCACAGCTGGCGGACTGGCGGAAGCGTTGGGAGCAGGGCGCCCGCCGCCTCGCCGACGAAACCGGCGCCGCGCTGGACGCCCTCGAAGCCGGTACGGCGCCACACCTCCAGACCGCCGAACTCCATCGAATCCCCGCCCCCACCGAGTTCGGCCGGCACGGTATGTGCGGTCGCCTCGACGTCTACGACATCACTTCGTGAGAGGCAAAACAGTGAACGAGCGACGCGTCGGCATCGTGATGAACGGCGTCACCGGCCGGATGGGCCTGCGCCAGCACCTGGAGCGTTCCATCGTGGCGATCCGCGCGCAGGGCGGCCTGCCCGCCGCCGACGGCACGATGATCATCCCCGAACCGATCCTGGTCGGCCGCAACGAACTCAAGCTGCGCCGGATCGCCGAGGAGTACGACCTGACCCGGTGGACCACCGACCTCTCCGAGGCGCTGGCCGAGCCGGACGTCGAGATCTACTTCGACTCCCAGCTGACCCAGCTGCGCGAGAAGGGTGTCCGCGCCGCGGTCGAGGCCGGCAAGGCGATCTACTGCGAGAAGCCGATCTCCGAGAGCCTCGAGGCCGCGGTCGACCTGGCCCGGCTGGTACGGGACGCCGGGCTGAAGAACGGCATCGTCCAGGACAAGCTCTCGCTGCCCGGCCTGCGGAAGCTCAAGCGACTCGTCGACGGCGGGTTCTTCGGCCGGATCATCTCGGTCCGCGGCGACTTCGGCTACTGGGTCTTCGAGGGCGACTGGCAGGAAGCGCAGCGGCCGTCCTGGAACTACAAGTCCGAAGAGGGTGGCGGCATCATCCTCGACATGTTCTGCCACTGGCGGTACGTGCTCGACCAGACGTTCGGCCAGGTCAAGTCGGTCTACTGCCAGGGCGCGACCCACATCCCGACCCGGGTCGATGAACAAGGCAACGAGTACGCCGCCACCGCGGACGACGCGGCGTACGGCGTGTTCGAACTGGAGGGCGGGATCGTCGCGCAGATGAACTCGTCGTGGGCGACGCGGGTCTTCCGGGACGAGCTGGTCGAGTTCCACGTCGACGGGACCGAGGGGTCGGCCGTCGCCGGGCTGCGGAACTGCCGGGCGCAACACCGGTCCGCGACGCCGAAGCCGGTGTGGAACCCGGATCTGCCGGCGACGGAGAAGTTCCGCGACCAGTGGGCGACGGTGCCGGACAACGAGGTGTTCGACAACGGGTTCAAGGTGCAGTGGGAGATGTTCCTGCGGCACGTCGTCGACGATGCGCCGTTCACGTGGGACTTCCTCGAGGCGGCGAAGGGTGTTCAGCTCGCCGAGCTGGGTCTGCAGTCGTGGCGCGAGGGCCGCAAGCTGGAGGTACCCGAGCTCGACCTCGGAGGTCAGCTGTGAAGCTGAAACTTCCACTGGACGGCAAGCTGGAGACATATCAGCTGGTCGGTGAACCGGTTGCCCAAGGCACGTATGCGCCGTCGAGCTCCCGGTTGGCCTTCGCCGCCGCACACGTTGTCGCCGATCCACTGGCCGACAATTCGCCGGGCGCACCCGCGGTCATCGACTGGGAACACACGCTGGAGTTCCGTCGGCACCTGTGGTCGTTGGGCTTGTCGGTAGCCGAGGCAATGGACACCGCCCAACGCGGCATGGGCCTCGACTGGGCCGCCACCCAAGAGCTGATCCGCCGCTCAGCAGCCGAAGCCCCCGACGGCAGGATCGCAGTCGGGGTGGGCACAGACCAGCTCACCACCACAGGACGACCCACCGCGGGCTCCACCCCTTCCTCCCCCCGGACCCCCTCTCCTTCCCCTGACCACGGTTCCTTGGATGCGGTGGTTGGGGCGTACGAAGAACAGCTTGCGTTGGCTGAGGAGGTTGGGGCTCAACCGATCTTGATGGCCAGCCGGGCTCTCTGCGCGGCGGCCGAGTCCCCCGACGACTACCGCAAGGTGTACGACCGGCTGTTGAGTCAATCCACCCGACCGGTCATCTTGCACTGGCTGGGGTCGATGTTCGACCCCGCACTCGACGGCTACTGGGGCAGCGACTCGCTCGACACCGCAGCTGATGTGGTCGTTGACCTCATCAACGACAACACCGCCAAGGTCGACGGCATCAAGGTCTCACTCCTCGACGACGCTCGTGAAGTTGCCCTGCGCAACCGCCTCCCCGAGGGCGTCCGCCTCTACACCGGTGACGACTTCAACTATCCCGCGCTGATCAAGGGCGACGACAACCGCCACAGCGACGCCCTCCTAGGCATCTTCGCCGCAATCGCCCCAGCCGCCGCAGCCGCCTTGGAGGCCCTCGACGACGGCGACCTCGACACCTACGACCGCGTCTTCGCACCAACCGTCCCCCTGGCCCGCCAGATCTTCTCGGCCCCGACGTACTACTACAAGACCGGAATCGCCTTCCTGGCTTGGCTGAACGGCTACCAGCCCGGCTTCTCAATGGTCGGCGGACTCCAGACCGGACGCTCACTCCCACACCTGGCTGACACCTTCCGCCTCGCCGATCAAGCCGGCGTACTGACAAATCCCGAGCTCGCGGTGTCCCGGTTCCAGCAACTTTTGCGGGTCGGCGGAGTCGACGCGTGAACCGCTACAGCTTGAACCAGGCAACGACCAAGTACTGGCCGCTCGAGGACGTCGTCGCAGCCAGCGCCAAGGCCGACCTGTCCTGGATAGGCCTGTGGCGCGAGCCGATCCAGGAGTACGGCGTCGAGCGGTCCGCCCGCCTGGTTGCGGACGCGGGCCTGAAGGTCTCATCGCTGTGCCGGAGTGGATTCTTCACCTCGACCGATCCGGCCGAACGAGCCGCGAAGATCGAGGACAACCGCCGCGCGATCGACGAGGCCGCGACGCTCGGGACGTCCGTACTGGTGCTCGTCAGCGGCGGGCTCCCGCCCGGCTCGCGTGATCTCGAAGGCGCCCGGTCGATGGTCCGCGACGGCCTCGCCGAACTGGCGCCGTACGCGCAGGAACGGGGGGTGAAGCTCGCGGTCGAGGCGTTGCATCCGATGTTCTGCTCGGACCGGTGTGTGGTGTCGTCGCTGGCCGGTGCTCTTGAGCTCGCGGAGCAGTTCCCGGCGTCGCAGGTGGGCGTGATCGTCGATGCCTATCACCTGTGGTGGGACGCGGACGTCTATCGGCAGATCGACCGCGCCGGCGAGCGGATCCTGTCGTACCAGGTCAGCGACTGGGTGGTGCCGCTGCCGGCGGACATGCTGCTCGGGCGCGGAATGATGGGCGATGGCTCGATCGAGCTCCGCAAGCTGCGCGAGGCCTGTGACGCGGCCGGGTACGACGGTCCGATCGAGGTCGAGATCTTCAACCAGACGCTGTGGGACGCACCGGGCCAGGAGGTCTTCGACCTGGCGCTCTCGCGGTACGAAGAACACGTCATCTGAGGAGTTGCCTGTATGAACATTCCCGCCGACGGGATTGGAATGCACCTCTACACCATGCGCGAGGTGCTGGCCGAGGACTATCCGGGGACGCTGAAGCGGCTCGCCGGGATCGGATATCGCACGATCGGGGTGAGTGGGCGGTTCGACCACTCCGCCGCGGAGATCAGGTCGTTCGCCGATGACGCCGGGCTGTCGATCGTGCTCGAGCACGTCGGCTACAACCGGATGACCGACGACTGGGCCGGCGCGCTGGCCGACGTGAAGACGCTCGGCGGCAAGTGGATCGTCGTACCGTCGGTTCCGGCGGAGCTGCGGTCGGTGGAGGGCTTCCGTACGGCGGCAGCCGCGTTCACCGAGGCCGGCAAGGCCGCCCGTGATGCCGGGCTGAAGCTGCTGTTCCACAACCACGGACACGACTTCACCGAGGAGGACGGGCAGATCCGGTTCGACATCCTGCTCGAGGTGGATCCGGAGCTGCTCGGCTTCGAATTCGACCTGTACTGGGCCGTCGAGGGTGGCCAGGACCCGGCGAAGTACTTCCAGGAGCACCCCGGCCGGTTCCCGGCGCTGCACGTGAAGGACATGGCCGCGGACGGCTCGTGGGAGGACGTCGGCGCGGGCAAGCTCGACTTCGGCGCGATGTTCCAGCACGCCTCCAAGGGCGGGGTCGAGCAGTGGCTGGTCGAGCACGACAAGCCGGGCGACGCGTGGAAGTCGGCCGAGCGGAGCTACCGCGGGCTGACCGAGATCCAGTACTGATCGCGCCTTGACAAACGCTTAACCGGGTCAGATTTCGTCACAGGTGCTCACGCCGGGTGAGATCGGCCTATTCTCGATCCGTGCCCCAAGAGCCTGTGGTCCGGCTAACGGCTGTTCGCCGCCTGTACGAGGTGAGCGCGCGGATGGGCGCCGGCCGCAGTCTGGCCGAAACCCTGCAGGCCGTCGTCGACGGTGTCGTCGACGGCCTCGGGTTCGGCATCGCCCTGCTCAACCTGCGGCACGAGGACGGGAAGTTCGAGGTGATCGCGGTCGCCGGCTCCCCGGAGGCACGCGAGGCCCTGCTCGGCACGGTCAGTGCGGCGGACATCTTCGACGCCGAGTTCGCGATCGCGGACCAGTGGGGCGGGCTGCGGTTCGTGCCGCACGAGCGACTGCCGGAGGGCGAGGTGGTCGGCTGGGTTCCCGACGTACCGGTGTCCGACGATCCGGACGCATGGCATCCACTCGACGCGTTGTTCGCGCCGCTGTACTCACCGGATGGTGAGCTGCTCGGGATGCTCGCGGTCGATCTGCCCGAGGACCAGCGCCGGCCGGGGCCGATCCACCGGGAACTGCTGGAGATCTTCGCCACCCAGGCCGGGCTCGCGATCGACAAGGCCCGGCTGACCGATCAGCTGCGGGCCGAGAAGGCGCGGCTCGAGGCCAGCGAGACGACGTTCCGGATGGTCTTCGAGGGCGCCGGGAACGGGATGGCCACGGTCGCCTTCGACGGCCCGGAGCTGGGCCGGATCCTGCGGGTGAACGCCGCCTTCTGCCGGATCACCGGGTACGCCGCCGACCAGCTGCTCGGCGCCCGACTGGTCGACTTCCTGCTCGAGGAGGAACCGGACCAGACCCGGCGCGAACTCGAAGCAGTTGCCGCTGGCAACGGTGCGTACCGGTTCGAGCGGATCTTCTCGCCGCCCACCGGTGCCGAGATCTGGCTCGGTGGTACGGCGGCCATCGTCGAACAGGGCGACGGTCAGCCACGGATCCTGTTGATCCAGATCGACGACGTGACCGCCCGCAAGGACGCCGAGCGCGAACTCCGCCACCACGCGGCCCACGACCCACTCACCGGCCTCCCGAACCGCCGGCACCTCCAGCACCGCTTCCTCTCGGTCCTGGAACGCACCCGCTCCACCGGCCGCCCCGGCGCCTTGCTGTTCTGCGACCTGAACCATTTCAAACTCGTCAACGACGGCTACGGTCACGAGGCCGGCGACCGGGCTCTCCGCGAGATCGCCGACCGCCTCACCGCCGGCGTCCGCCACGGCGACACCGTCGCAAGACTCGGCGGCGACGAGTTCGCCGTACTGGCCGAAGACATCGCCGGCGAAGACCTGGCCGCCCTCATCGCCCGTCTGGAAGCCGCAGTAAGCCGCCCCCTCCCCAACATCGCCGTCCAGGTCACCACCAGCATCGGCACAGTCCCCATCACCCCCGACTCCACCGACCTCGACACCCTCCTACACCAAGCCGACCAAGCCATGTACACCGCCAAACACAGCCGCGACTGATCAGGCGCCGGGTACGTCGGCGACGGCGTCACGTGGTCGCTGTGGCCGCGGGAGATCGAGGATGAGATCCTCCCACTCTGCCGTTGAAGGCCTGATCAGGCCTGGTGCACGTGCGGCTTGCGGTCCTCGACGACGTACGTCGCGCGGGTGCTGATCGGGGCGTCCGGGGTCTGGACATAAGGGACGACCCGGAAGTCGGAGCGCCACTGCTTCTCGTTCACCGTGACGCGGACGTAGCCGCGCTGGTTGTTGAAGAATTTCAGGTGCGGGTTCGCGGCCAGGAACTGCTGGCCCTGCTCGGTCGTGTCGGCACCGTCGCCGCCGCTCGTGATCGACGTACCGACGAACTCGGTGCCGACCGTCGACGAGTCGGGGTTGGCGAAGTCGCGCTTGAGTTCGAGGGCGTAGTTCTGGTGGCGATCGCCGGTGATCACCACCAGGTTGCGTACGCCGCTGTCCTGGGCGGCCGCGAGTACCTTGTTGCGCTCGGCAACATAACCGTCCCAGGGATCCAGCCAGACGTGGGTTTCCGGGCCAGGGGTCCAGTCGGTCTGGCCCATCGGGGTCTGGTTGCTGATGACCTGCCAGCGGGCGTGCGACTTGCGGAACCCGTCCAGCAGCCAGGCGCGCTGCTTGCCGCCGAGCATGGTGTTGTCCGGGTTGAACCGGTCGTCACACGTGGACGAGTCGCCGTCGCCGCACGGCTGGTCGGTGCGGTACTGGCGGGTGTCGAGGATGGTGAAGTCCGCGAGCCGGCCGTACGGGAGGCGGCGGTGGTACCGGATGTCCGGGCCGGCCGGCATCTGTGCGTGCCGCAGCGGCATGTTCTCGTACAGCGCCTGGAACGCCTGTGCGCGCCGGGCGCGGAAGACGGCCGGGTCCTGGTCGGGTTCGGTGTCGGCCTGGGAGAGGTCGCCGGCCCAGTTGTTCTCGACCTCGTGGTCGTCGAACGTGTGGATCCACGGGTGGGCAGCGTGCGCGGCCTGCAGTGGCGCCTCGGTCTTGTACAGCGCGTACTGCAGCCGGTACCGGGCCAGGTCGAAGGTCTCGGTGTGGAACCGCGGGTCGGTGGTCACGCCACGCTTGTTCGTCTTGACGCCGGACTCGTAGATGTAGTCGCCGAGGTGGACGACCAGGTCGAGGTCCTCGTCGGCCATGTGGTCGTAGGCGGTGAAGTACCCGTCCTGCCAGGCGTTGCAGGACGCGAACGCGAACCGCAGGTCCCGCGGGCTGGTGAACGGGTGCGGGGTGGTCCGGGTCCGGCCGATCGGCGAGACCTCGTGGCCGGTGCGGAAGCGGTAGTAGTACACGTGGTCGGGCAGCAGGCCGCGGACTTCGGGGTGGACCGAGTGACCGAGTTCCGGGGTCGCGACGACGCTCGACCGGCGGACGATGTGCCGGAAGTTCTCGTCGTACGCGAGCTCGTACTCGACCCGGACCGGCCGGGCCGGCATGCCACCCTTGCCGTCGACGGCGTACGGGTCGGTGGCGAGACGGGTCCACAGCACGACACCGTCGTACGCCGGATCGCCTGAGCCGACGCCGAGGGTGAACGGGTTGCCGGTGCCGGACGGGGCGGCGTACGTGGTCGAGGCGTCCCAGGCCCCGGTGCCGAGCAGTACGGCGGCACTGCCCGCACCACCCAGGCCGAGGAAGCGACGGCGTGAAACGGACATGGGTTCCTCCTGGAGGGCGGGTTCAGGTGGGAAAGCCCCGTCAGTGTTCAGGCGCCGGATGTCTCACAGTTGGTCGGTAAGTTAACGGCGATCTCCGATGAATCGACCGGCAGGCAAGATGTCCTCATGCAGACTGACGAGCGGGTACGACGTGCGCGGCCGGACGATGTCCCGGCGCTGGTGGAGCTGATCTACAGCCTGGCCGAGTACGAACGCGCCCGCGACCAGTGCCACGTGACCGCGGAACAACTGCAGACCGCCCTGTTCGGTGACAAGCCCGCGGTCTTCTGCCACGTCGCCGAACACGAGGGCGAGGTGGCCGGCTGCGCGATCTGGTTCCTCAGCTTCTCCACCTGGCGCGGCGTCCACGGCATCTACCTCGAAGACCTCTACGTCCGCCCCGAAACCCGCGGCACCGGCCTGGGCAAAGCCCTCCTCACTGCCCTCGCCCAAGAATGCGTAACCCAAGGCTACGAACGCCTCGAATGGTCAGTCCTCAACTGGAACACCCCCGCCATCAACTTCTACAAATCCCTGAGCGCCGGCCCCCAGGACGAATGGATGGTCTACCGCCTAACCGACGAGGCCCTCACCCAGCTAGGCTCGTGACCCACGGAAACTCCTGATTCAGTTCGTCGATCACGTCGCGCTCCCGGCCCTTCCCGAAGGCGCCAAAGGTGAGGACGATCGCGTCGAGCGCGGCACGCAACGGATCATTGGAGTGGACCGCGAAGAGCATGGTCGAGAGCTTCTCCATGGGGTCGAGATCGTCGTCCCAGCCCCATTGCCGCGTGACCAATCTGGCACCCGGTTGGTCCCCTCCGATAGGTCCCCGCAGTTCGCCGGCGGTGCGGAGGAGATCCCAGAGGTCGTCGCCTCGATCCATCCCATCGAGGGCGGCGGCGACCCACTCGAGCTGGCTCAATCCCGCAGCCTGCATGGCACGCCGTGCAGCCCACCTCGCGATGAGCCGCAGGTGCGCTGGATAGGTACGCACCAACCCGTCCACCAGCGACCGATCGAGGCGGGCCACCTCCCGCGCCGTCGATGACACCTCCCGCAGCCGCGCGGTCGGGAGCGTTCCGCCCCACGATTCGGCTTCTTCCGCGAGCTTCCGCTCCTCGGCGAGGCGGGCCTTCTCTCGCTTCTGTTCTGCGAGCTGTGCTGGGGTCGGTTGCTCTTGCGCGTACTTGTGGCGGTACGCCGCTTGCTTGCTGGTTTGTCTGATCACACGATCCGGCGCAGGCGGTGCCGGCCAGAATTGCAGCAGGTATCGGTCGACCAGCGGGTCGTCCTCCATCGGTGGGCCGGCCTGGTGGCCTTCGTCCATGCCCCAGGCGGAGTACCGCACCCGGTAGCTTCTGTCCTCCAGGTCCAGCGGCCAGCGCCCCTCGCCACCCCAACCTTTCAGTGCAGCGTCACCAATCGGTTGGTACGACGCCTCGACGATCTCTTCTGCGTCGTGCTCGACCGATCGCGGCATCGCGTCGTGTACCTCGACCGTGAACCCGACCTTGCCGGTGTGCAGGCCGGTCATCAGGAACAACTTCCCTGCCACCGCGGCGCCGCACAACCCGTTGCGTTGGCCGGCGAAGCATTCACCGAGGTCGGCGTTGCTGTCCGCGCTCTCGACGTAGATCTGAGCGTAGGCGACCCAAGCGCGCCCGCTCATCACCGTTCGAACCATGGATCCCCCCAGGCGTTGTCGTTGCAGATCCTACGATGTGGCCGGGGATTCAGAATCCAGGTTGATTGCTGTCATCTTTTCTTGCTGTTGGAATACCGAGTCTCGGCGCGCAACGCTGGGTGCATGTCCCCAGATACGAAGACCACGCGGCGGATCGGTGATGTTGAGGTCAGTGCTATCGGGCTCGGCGGGATGCCGATGTCGATCGAGGGCCGGCCCGACGAAGCCCGGTCGATCGCGACCATCCACGCCGCGCTCGACGCCGGCATCACCTTCATCGACACCGCCGACGCGTACCACCTGACCGCGACCGACGTCGGCCACAACGAGTCCCTGATCGCCGGCGCCCTCGCGTCGTACGGCGGTGACACGTCGAACGTGCTCGTCGCCACCAAGGGCGGCCACCTGCGCCCGGGCGACGGCAGCTGGACCGTCGACGGCTCGCCGAAGCACATCTTCGAGGCGGCCGACGCCTCGCTGAAGCGGCTCGGGGTCGAGGCGATCGGGCTGTACCAGTTCCACCGGCCCGACCCGAAGACGCCGTACGAGGACTCGGTCGGCGCGATCCGGGACCTGCTCGACGCCGGCAAGATCCGGATGGCCGGCATCTCGAACGCGAACCCGGACCAGATCAAGCAGGCCAACGAGATCCTCGGCGGCCGCCTGGTCTCGGTGCAGAACCAGTTCTCCCCGGCGTTCCGGTCCAGCGAGCCCGAGCTCGAGCTGTGTGACGAGCTCGGTATCGCGTTCCTGCCCTGGGCGCCGCTCGGCGGCATCTCGAACGCCGGTGACCTCGGCAGCAAGCACCCCGCCTTCCACCAGCTCGCCACCGAGCTCGGCGTCAGCCCGCAGGTCTTGACGCTCGCCTGGCTGCTGGCAAAGTCGCCGTACGTCATCCCGATCCCTGGCTCCAGCCGGCCGGAAACGATCCGCAACTCCTACACCGCGCTCGACCTGCAGCTCACCCCCGACCAGGTAGCAACCCTCGACGCCGCCTGATCTCACCGCCGGGTCGCTGGAATAAGACCCCAGCGACCCGGCGTTCGGTGTGCCGTGGAAGACATGCGTGCACTCAGTTATGGCCTCGGCCGGCAGTACTTCGAGGAGCGCGACTACCGGGGTGCGATCCGCGCCCTGGCGCCGGTGGTCGAGGAGACGCCGGACGACGTCGGCACCCGTCTGCTCCTGGCCCGGGCGTACTACCACGCCGCGCTGCTGAAGCCGGCCGAAGAACATCTCCTCGAAGTGATCGAACGCGAGCCGACCGAGTACTACGCCCACCTGATGCTCGCGCGCACCCTGGAACGCCTGTCCCGCCGGGACGAGGCCAGCAAACACCGTCGTATCGCCGCCGCCCTCACCGGCGACGACGAGCTGCTGCGACCACACAGCCTGTAACCCGGCCACGACCGACGGCCCGCGATCCGCTTCCGGATCGCGGGCCGTCGGCGTTTGCCGGGGGAGGATGGAATGAACACGCCGGGGATTGGTGTTCTGATGGACAGAGTAGTTTAATAGTGAACTACCTAGGTGAGGAGGACGGATGCAGTTCGGTGTGTTCAGCGTCGGGGACGTGACCGAGGACCCGACGACCGGGACGACCGTGAGCGAACGCGAGCGGATCAAGGCGATGATCACCATCGCCCAGAAGGCCGAAGAGGTCGGGCTGGACGTGTTCGCCCAGGGTGAGCACCACAATCCGCCGTTCGTGCCGTCGTCACCGACGACCATGCTCGGGTTCATCGCCGCGAAGACGTCGAAGCTGATCCTGTCCACCGCGACCACCCTGATCACCACCAACGACCCGGTGAAGATCGCCGAGGACTACGCGATGCTGCAGCACGTGTCCGACGGCCGCGTCGACCTGATGATGGGTCGCGGCAATACCGGCCCGGTCTACCCGTGGTTCGGTCAGGACATCCGCAACGGCATCGGCCTCGCGATCGAGAACTACGCCCTGCTGCGCCGGTTGTGGCGCGAGGACGTGGTCGACTGGGAAGGCAAGTTCCGTACGCCGCTGCAGGGGTTCACGTCGACCCCGCGACCACTCGACGGCGTACCGCCGTTCGTCTGGCACGGTTCGATCCGCTCACCCGAGATCGCCGAGCAGGCGGCGTACTACGGCGACGGGTTCTTCCACAACAACATCTTCTGGCCGGTCTCGCACACCGCGCGGATGATCGAGCTGTACCGCACGCGCTTCGAGCACTACGGGCACGGCGCCGCCGACCAGGCGATCGTCGGACTCGGTGGGCAGGTCTTCATGCGGAAGAACTCGCAGGACGCCGTCCGTGAGTTCCGGCCGTACTTCGACAACGCCCCGGTCTACGGACACGGGCCGTCGCTGGAGGACTTCAGCCGCGAGACCCCGCTGACCGTGGGCAGCCCGCAGGAAGTGATCGAGCGGACGCTGACGTTCCGAGAGCACTTCGGCGACTACCAGCGGCAGTTGTTCCTTATGGACCACGCCGGGCTGCCGTTGAAGACCGTGCTGGAGCAGCTGGACATCCTCGGCGAAGAGGTGGTTCCGGTGCTGCGGAAGGAGTTCGCGGCGAAGAAGCCGGCCCACGTGCCGGACGCGCCGACGCATGCTTCACTGAAGGCCGCCGCCGAGCGGGCGCACGACCTGGAGACGATCGAGGAGCCTTCGGTATGACCGAGCGGAAGATCGCCGTCGTGACGGCCGGGCTGACGACACCGTCGTCGTCCCGGCTGCTCGCCGACCAGCTGGCGACCGCGGTCCAGGACGAGCTGTCCGGGCGCGGGATCACGTCGTACGTCGAGACCATCGAGGTGCGCGACCACGCCCACGACCTGACGAACAACCTGCTCACCGGCTTCCCGACGGGCTCACTGCAAACGGTCCTCGACACGGTGACCTCGGCCGATGCGTCGATCGTGGTGAGTCCGACCTTCAGTGCGTCGTACTCCGGTCTCTTCAAGATGTTCTTCGACGTCCTCGACGACCAGGCCCTGGCCGGCAAGCCGGTCCTGCTCGGCGCGACCGGCGGCACCGAACGGCACTCGCTGGTCCTCGATTACGCGCTGCGCCCACTTTTCGCCTACCTGAAGGCGCTGCCCACTCCCACCGGCGTGTACGCCGCCTCCACCGACTGGGGACCCAACGCCGCCAAGCTCCGCACCCGCATCACCCAAGCCGCGACCGAACTGGTCGCCGCTCTTCAGCACGACGCGCCCACTCGCACCGACCCCTACGAGAACCCGACCCCGTTCGAGGACCTGCTCAACAACGGCTAGTCGATCAGCAGCCCGATCCCGTCGAGGATCCGGGTCAGGCCGAAGCTCAACGCGTGGGCCGGGTCGATGACGGACTGGAACTGTTCGCCGACCGCGGTGCCGACGCGGCCGGCGAGGGGGAAGTGCTGGGCGCTCCCCGACATCACATGGGTGAGGGTCGGCGAGATCTGACGCCACCACTCCTCGTCGGTGAGGCCGGAGTCGCGTTGGGTGCGAAGTTGTTCCGCGCCGGCGCGGGCGGTGCCCTGGACGTGGGTGAGGACCAGGGTCAGGGCGGAGTCCATCTCGACGTCCGTCAGTCCGATGCCGTCGAGCGGTCGTAGCTCGGCCTCGTATTTCAGGGTGACGTTCGGGCCCAACGCCGTACGCATCGTCGGGACCTCGTGGATCCACGGGTGCTTGGTGAGGACGTCCCAGTTGCGGTGGGCGATGAACTCCAGCGCCCCGCGCCATCCACCGGGCTGACGGGCCGGCTCGTCGACGTCGGCGTACAGATCGCCGTACACGCGGTCGAACATCAGGTCGGTCAGCTCACCCTTGCCGGGCACGTGCGTGTAGAGCGACATCGTGCCGGCCTTCAGCCGCTCGGCGACCATCCGCATCGAGACCGCCTCGAGCCCCTGCGCGTCGGCCAGCTCGACCGCCACGTCGACGATCGCGCGGACGGTCAGGCCGGAGCGGCCGGGCTTCGTGTGGCTGCCCCAGAGCAGCGCCAGACTGCGCGCCGGATCAGGCGTAGCAGCCTTCTTTCCAGTCAACGGGAACATTCTCCAGCCGGTCGTCGTTGTCCCGATCGTACCTGAGCCGTACAGTGTACGGTACACTCTACGACTCAACCTGGGCGAGAGGTGGGAAGTGACTACGGAACGTGTGATCGAGGCCGTCGACGTACGGAAGCACTACAAGGGCGGCACCGAGGGGGCAGGTCTGAACGGTTTCGACCTGGAGGTCACGGCCGGCACAGTGACGGGCCTGCTCGGCCCCAATGGCGCCGGCAAGACGACGGCGGTGCGGATCCTGTCCACACTGCTGGAGCTGGATTCCGGTACGGCGACCGTCGCGGGGTACGACGTACGCCGCCAAGGAGCCGAGGTCCGGCGACGGATCGGGCTGGTCGGCCAGTACGCCGCCATCGACGAGATCCTGACCGGGCGGCAGAACCTGGTGATGTTCGGCCGCCTGAACCACCTGGGCCACGCGGCGGCGGTGCGCCGGGCGGACGAGCTGCTCGAACGGTTCAGCCTGACCGAGGCGGCGGGTCAGGCGGTCAGCAAGTATTCCGGCGGGATGCGGCGGCGGCTGGACCTCGCGGCCAGTCTGATCGTGGCACCGGCGGTCCTGTTCGTGGACGAGCCGACGACCGGTCTGGACCCGGCCGGGCGGCTCGAGGTGTGGTCCGCCGTACGGCAGCTGGTCGACGGCGGGACGACAGTACTGCTGACGACGCAGTACCTGGAGGAGGCGGATCAACTGGCGAACCGGATCTCGATGCTCAAGGCCGGCAAGGTCGTTGCCGAGGGCACCCCGGACGAGCTGAAGACACAACTGGGATCGGACTGGCTGGACATCGTGCTGGTCGACCCGGTGGAGGTAGGGCGAGTCGTCGAGATGGCGGGATCCCTTGCGGACGGGGAGATCCGGGTGCAGGACGGGCGGATCAGCGTGCCGGTGAAGGACCGGACTCGCGCGCTCGTGGTGATGGCGAACTCATTGCATGAGGCAAAGATCGAACCGGAGGACATCACGTTACGCAGACCGACGTTGGACGAAGTGTTCCTGCAGCTGACCGGGCCGGAGGTGACGGCATGACGGCCTTCGGTTGGGCGCTGGCGGACAGTTGGACGATTGCGCGGCGGACGCTCGTCCACTGGCGGATGCAGCCGGGGCTGGTGATCTTCAGCTGGGCGTTCCCGGTGCTGATGCTGTTGATGTTCGGCGGGTTGCTCGGTGGCGCGATGGACTTCCCGGAAGGCGAGTCGTACTACGAACTGCTCGTACCCGGGATCTTCGCGCTGGCGATGCTGTTCGGGCTCGAGGGCACGATGACCGCGGTCACGACGGATGCGTCGAAGGGCGTGACGGACCGGTTCCGGTCGTTGCCGATGAGCTCGGCGGCGGTCGTGATGGGGCGGTGCATCGCGGACATGCTCGATTCGGTGGTGACACTTGTCGTGCTGGCCGGGACCGGGCTCGCACTCGGTTGGCGGTGGCATGAAGGGTTGCCGTCCGCGGTGGCTGCGTTCGGGTTGCTGTTGCTGCTGCGGTTCGCGTTGCTGTGGGTCGGGATCTTCATCGGGCTGAGCGTGAAGAACGCGCAGAGCGTGACGATGGTGCAGGTCCTGGTCTGGCCGGTCGGATTCCTGTCCAGCACGTTCGTCGCCACCTCGACCATGCCGTCCTGGCTCGGCACGATCGCGCAGTGGAATCCCTTGTCCGCAACGGCAACAGCCTCTCGCGCCCTGTTCGGCAACGCCGATCCGTCGGCGACGGCGACCTGGATCGGCACCCATGCCGAGGTCGCCGCGATCATCGCTCCGCTGCTGCTGACCGCGGTCTTCCTGCCGCTGTCGGCGCACCGCTTCCGCACGTTGTCTCGCTGATGCGAATCTCCCCCACTCACCAACCACCGATCCCAGGCTCCCCGTGAGCGTGAAGGGAAGCCCAGGACCGGTGTTGGTGAGTGGTGGGAGTCCGCCTACGGCATCAACTGGCCGCCGTTGACCTCGATGATCTGGCCGGTGACATACGACGCCATCCGGTCGGAGGCGAGGAACAGGATCGTGCCGACACATTCGTGCGGCGTGCCGGTGCGGCCCATCGGGATCGTGCCGATCATCGCGGTCATCTGCTCGTCGCCGGTGTGGCGCTCGTGGAATGGGGTCTTGATGACGCCCGGCGAGATCGCGTTCACGCGGATTCCGTCCGGGGCGAGCTCCTTGGCCAGACCTCGGGTGAAGGTGCTGACGGCACCCTTGCTGGTCGCGTACACCACCGACCCGCCGCCACCGCCGTGCCGGCCGGCGATCGAGGTCACGTTCACGATCGCGCCACCGCCCTGGCCGCGGAACACCGGTACGACCCGGCGGCTGAGCGCGAACACCGAGGTCAGGTTCACATCCAGGATCCGGTGGAACTCCTCGTCCGCCACCTCGGCGACCGGCGACCGGTTGACGAGGTCACCGGCGTTGTTCACGAGTACGTCGATCCGCCCGTGCTGCGCGAGTACGTCGTCGATGAAGGCGTCGGCCGACTTCGAATCAGCCAGGTCCGCCTGGTGCAGGGACGCCGTACCGCCGGCCGTCTGCACCGCGCCCACGGTGTGCTTGGCGCCCTCCTCGTTGCGGTGGTAATGCAGCGCCAGCGTCGCCCCGGTCTCCGCGAACCCCACCGCCGCCGCGGCCCCGATCCCACTACTGGCCCCGGTCACCACCACAACCTGATCCCTGAAATCCAGATATCCCATGCGCCCTATCCTCTCCCGACTTTGTCCAGTCATGCCGCCCCCCTCTGCCTGAGAACTCGCGGGGCGTTCCCTGTCCGTTGACTAAGAACGCGCCGTACAGGGGTTTACTGACGGTGAGGCGGCGGTAGATTCGAATGATGGGATACGCGCTCGGGCAGCTGGGGTTGCGGCGGTGGCGGACGGCTGATGCGTTGCGGCTGGCCGCGGCGCACCAGGATCCCCAGATGCGAATGCAGGTCGGGGTGGTCGACCGGGCCTCCGCGGTCGACTGGATCGGCCGCGTCGCCGACCTGGACAACGGGCATGTGTACGCCGTAGCCGACGCCGAGGACCACCCCATCGGGTGCGTCGCGGTCACGAACATCGACCGCCATCAAGTCGGCTGGACCTGGTACTGGACCCTCGCCGACGTCCGCGGCCACGGCGTAGCCCGGGACGCACTCCGCGCCCTGGCCGACTGGGCCCACCACGACGCCGGCCTCTACCGGCTCGAACTCGGCCATCAGATCGATAACCCAGCCTCCTGTGCGGTCGCCGCCGGCGCCGGTTTCCTCCCCGAAGGCGTGGAACGCCAACGCCTCGCGTACGACGGCTCCCGGCACGACGTGGAACGCCACGCCCGCCTCCTCACAGACCCCCTGACCCCACCCCAACGCCCAGTCTCCATCGCGAGCTGACAAAACTGTCGGAGTCCGCGGCTACGGTCTGGGCGTGATCAGCTACGACCTGGTGCTGACAGACCAGCCGACCGATGCCGACACCGCCGCCGTGTCCGACGGCCTGGACGAGTTCAACCTCGCGGCCGCCGGAGTCCAGGATCGGCAGCCCCTTGCCGTGCTCGTGAAGGACCCGGACAGCGGCCGGACACTCGGCGGGCTGACCGGCCGGACCTCGCTCGGGCTGTGGTTCGTCGACCTGCTCTACCTACCGGACTCACTCCGCGGATCGGGGCTCGGGGGCAGGATGCTGCAGCAGGCCGAGACCGAGGCCCGCCGGCGGGGATGTGTCAGCGGTTTCGTCTACACGATCAGTTTCCAGGCGCCAAAGTTCTACAAACACCACGGCTGGACTGAGTTCGGTCGGATCCCCACCGAATCACTGGGCATCAGCCGGATCTTCCTCACCAAGACCCTCGACTAGAGCGTCAGCTTGGGGTGACGGTTTACGTCTTTGTAGAGGAGGTAGCGGAAGGGGCCGGGGCCGCCGGCGTAGCAGGCTTGGGGGCAGAAGGCTCGGAGCCACATGAAGTCGCCCTCCTGGACCTCGACCCAGTCCTTGTTGAGCAGATAGACAGCCTTGCCTTCGAGCACATACAGCCCGTGTTCCATCACGTGGGTCTCCGGGAACGGGATGACCCCACCGGGCTCGAAGCTGACGATGTTCACGTGCATGTCATGGCGTACGTCATCCGGATCGGCGAACCGCTGCGTCTTCCAACGCCCCTCGGTGCCCGGCATCTCCCGCCCCTCGACCTCAACCTCGTTCGTCACGAAGGCATCAGGCACGTCGATCCCGTCGACCCGCTCATAAGCCTTACGCACAAGGTGAAAACTAGCCACCGCATCGCTCGTGTTGCGAACAGTCCAGTCCCCACCCGGCGGCAGGTACGCATACCCACCCGGCGCAAGCGCGTGCTTCTCGCCGGCAACCGTGAGTACCAAGTTGCCCTCGACAACAAACAGGACGACCTCGGCGGCGGGATCGGTCTCCGGCCGATCGCTCCCACCACCGGGCGCGACCTCGACGATGTACTGCGAGAACGTCTCGGCGAACCCGGACAGCGGCCGCGCGATCACCCACAACCGGGTGTCGTCCCAGAACGGGAGCCGGCTGGTGGTGATGTCGCGCATGGTGCCGCGCGGGATGACGGCGTACGCCGTGGTGAAGACCGCGCGGTCTGTGGTGAGGTCGGTCTGCGCGGGCAGCCCACCCTTCGGGGAGTAGTAGCTCATCGTGATGCTCCTCGGGTCAGCAGGCGGCCGCGCGGGCCGGCGTCGATGTCGACGGGTTCGCCACGCAGCCAGGTGCTACGGACGACGCCGTCGAGCGTGCGCCCGTCGTACGGCGTGATCGCGTTCTTGTGCTGCAGGATCTTCGCGTCGACGACGAAGCTTTCGTCGGGGGCGAGGACGCAGAAGTCGGCGTCGGAGCCGATCTCGATCCGGCCCTTGGTCGACAGGCCAACCTGGGCGGCGGGGGCGGCGGACATCCAGCGTGAGACGTCGGTGAGGCTGAAGCCGCGGCGGCGGGCCTCGGTCCAGATCGCGGAGAGGCCGAGCTGAAGCGAGGCGATGCCACCCCAGGCGGTGCCGAAGTCGCCGGTATCCAGATGCTTGAGGTCGATCGTCGACGGTGAGTGATCGGAGACGACCAGGTCGATCACGCCGTCGCGGAGACCGTCCCAGAGGAGCTCGCGGTTTGCGCCTTCACGGATCGGCGGGCAGCACTTGTACTGCGTCGCGCCGTCGGGGATCTCCTCCGCGGTGAAGCTCAGGTAATGCGGGCAGGTCTCCGCCGTGATGCGTACGCCGGTTTCGCGAGCGCGCGCGATCTGCGGCAGAGCGTCCGCGCTGGACACATGCAGGATGTGGACGCGGCAACCGGTGCGGCGAGCGAGCTCAACAACCTCGGCGATGGCGGCGTTCTCGGCGGCGCGCGGGCGGGAGTGCAGGAACGCGGGATAGCTGGCGCCCTCCGGTGGCGGAGCGTCGTCGATCCGGTGAGCGTCCTCGGCATGCACGATCAGCAGGCCGTCGAACCCACTGATCTCAGCCATCGCAGCCTCGACCTGCTGCGCGTCCAACGGCGGAAACTCGTCCACGCCGGAGTGCAGCAGGAAGCATTTGAACCCGAACACGCCGGCGTCGTGGAGTGGCCGGAGCTCGGGCACGTTGCCCGGGATCGCCCCGCCCCAGAACCCGACGTCGACGTACGCCTGGGTCTGGGCGGTTTTTCGTTTCAGGTCCAACGCGGGTACGTCGCAGGTCGGCGGGATGCTGTTGAGCGGCATGTCGACGATCGTCGTGACACCACCGGCGGCAGCCGCCTTGGTGGCGGAGGTGAAGCCTTCCCACTCGGTCCGGCCGGGGTCGTTGACGTGCACGTGGGTGTCGACGAGGCCGGGCAGCAGTACTTCGTCGTCCGCGAGGCGTACGTCGGTGGCCGTGGCGAGGTCGGCGTCGTACGGCGCGATGGCAACGATCCTGCCGTCACGTACGCCGATGGCACAGGCCTGCTCGCTCCCCGCCCGCACGGTCCGGCGAGCCCGGATCACGAGGTCCAGCGCGTTCACGCGATGCCCCTCTCAGTCTCGTTCATCGTAAGGTGATCAACCGCGATCCGTTCCCCAAGCCGCTCGAGCAACGGCCGCGGCTCCGCAATGCACTTCCGCACATCCGACTCAAGATCAGTCAACGCGTACGCCGCCAGCACACCGGCCGACCGCAGTTGCTCAGGGCGCAGCCGGTTCACACCACACACCGCAACAATCGGGATCCCGGGGGATGCGACTGCTCGGGCTGCTGCGGCCACACCGGCTACAGCCTTGCCGTGGAGCGTCTGCTCGTCGAGCGCGCCCTCCCCAGTGACCACGAGGTCCGCGCCCGCCAACTGGCCGTGGAAGCCGACGAGCTCCAGCACTAGCTCGATTCCCGGCCGCAACTCGGCTCCCAGCAGGGCGAGCGCAGCGAAGCCCACCCCGCCCGCGGCACCCGCGCCCGGCGTGTCCCGCAGGTCCTGCCCAGTCGCCTCGGCCACCTGATCAGCCCAGCGGCTGAGTGCCGCATCAAGCTCCACCACCTGCTCCGGGGTGGCGCCCTTCTGCGGTCCATAAACAGCGGCCGCGCCGGTCGGCCCGGTCAGCGGGTTGTCGACGTCGCACGCCACCACAACCTCCACGCCCTTGAGCCGTTGGCGCAGCGCGGGCAGGTCGAGCGGGCTCCCAGTGAGAGCCTCTACCAGCCCAGCGCCACCATCGGTAGACGCACTCCCGCCGATCCCGAGGATGACGCGCGTACATCCGCCGTCGATCGCCGCGGCGATCACCTCGCCCGTTCCCCGGGAGGTCGCGGTCATCGGAGCCGGCCGGCCACCGGGCAAGCGGACCAGCCCGGAGACATCAGCCAACTCCACCACCGCAACATCACCCCGACGAGCGAACCCACTCCGCACCAGCTCCCCCGTGGGACCCGAGGCGGTTACCGGGACGAGCTCGAAGCCAGACGCGATGGCGGCCGACAACGTGCCGTCACCACCATCCGCCACAGGGATGCTGACCACGGTGGCGTCGGGCCGGACTCGCCGTACGCCCCGACCCACCGCGGCTGCTACCTCATCGCTCCCGACACTTCCCTTGAACTTGTCAGAAGCAACAATCACCTTCATCAGTCGAGCAGGGCCAACGCGGTCGGCGCATCTTCGGGGCTCTCGGCAACATCCTCGAATTCGGTGATGTTGTTGATCTCGAGCCCCATCGAGACGTTGGTGATGCGCTCGAGGATGACCTCGACGATGATCGGGACCTGGTGCTCGACCATGAGCTTCTTGGCCTTCTCCAGCGCCGGCAGGATCCCGTCGGGCTCGGAGACGCGGAGTGCCTTACAGCCAAGGCCTTCCGCGACCTTCACGTGGTCGACGCCGTACCCGTTCACCTCGGGGCTGTTGATGTTCTCGAAGGACAACTGCACGCAGAAGTCCATGTCGAACCCGCGCTGCGCCTGCCGGATCAACCCGAGGTACGAGTTGTTCACCACGACATGGATGTACGGGATGTTG